>JAIQGC010000013.1 GCA_020072805.1 Terriglobia bacterium | reverse complement strand
GGTCAGCCTGGGCAACACCGTGCTGATCATCGAGCACCACCTGGACGTCATCAAGCAGGCCGACTGGATCATTGACCTGGGTCCGGAGGGCGGGGAAGGCGGCGGGCAGATCGTCGCGCAAGGTCCGCCGGAGCAGATCGCGCGCAGCAGGAAGTCGCACACGGGGGCGGCGCTGGCGCGGCTGCTGGGCGTCAGCCCCGGAGCGAACGGCAATGGGCATTCCCGGAGCGGACAATGACGACTGCGGCGCGCGCTGTTTTGGTTTCGCGCCCCAGGGGCATCTTCATCCTTGTCAGCCCGGCTGGTTCCTCGTAAAGTGAACTCTTCCATGACCCGCTACGACATTGACCCCATCGAACTCGGTTCCATCGCCACCTACCCGCTGGCTTCGCGGAAGAGCAAGGTGACGGTGCGAGAGTTCGCGCGGCCTGTGGCGGGCGCGGCGTCGCTGCGGAAATTTCTAGATTCGCTGCCGGAGTTGCTGGCCGCGGCCGATTTGCGCGGCCTGCTGGCGGCGATGCAGCGGGCGAGGCAGGGGCGCAAGGCGATTTTGTGGGGAATCGGCGGGCACGTGATCAAGGCTGGCCTCGCCCCGCTGCTGATTGATTTGATGCGGCGCGGGTTTGTCTCCGGCATCGCCATGAATGGCGCGGCGCTGGTGCACGATTTCGAAATCGCGCTGGCCGGGCACACCAGCGAGGACGTGGAAGCCGGCTTGGGTGGCGGAAAATTCGGCATGGCCACGGAAACCGGCGAGCGGCTGAACGAAATTGCGGTGGCTGCCGCGTGGGAAGGCATCGG
Organism: Terriglobia bacterium; assembly: GCA_020072805.1. Taxonomy (GTDB): domain Bacteria; phylum Acidobacteriota; class Terriglobia; order Acidiferrales; family UBA7541; genus Acidiferrum. The sequence continues at coordinate 62,765 of JAIQGC010000013.1, read as the reverse complement.
GTACGGGGAAGCCGCGGGAAGATTTCTCTCGGGGAGCAAACTGCGCGCACGCTACGCCAAACAGAGCGTGCTGGCGGCGGCGTATAGGGCGCGCATTCCGGTGACGGTGCATCTGGCCATCGGCACGGACATCCCGCACATGCATCCGGCGGCGGACGGAGCGGCGCTGGGCGCGGCCACGCACCGCGATTTCCGCCTCTTCTGCGCGCTGGTGAAGCGCATGCATCCCGGCGGCGTTTATCTGAACTGGGGTTCGGCGGTGCTTCTCCCGGAAGTGTTTCTGAAGGCCGTTTCCGTGGTGCGCAACCTGGGCGCGCCGCTGCGGCCGATTACCACCGCGAATTTTGATTTTATCCAGCATTACCGCCCGCTGCAGAATGTGGTGAAGCGTCCCACCGCGCCCGAGCGCGGCCGCCGCGGCGCGGACTCCCGCGGCTACGCCATTACCGGGCATCACGAATTGCTGCTTCCGCTGGTGGCCGCGGCGCTGGCGGCGGGATGGCCGGGGAAGCGATGACGTCATTTCCGGATGACCCCCACGGAGTCGAAGAAGCCTCCGCCGCGCACAGCGAAGCAGCGCCCGGCGAAAGCGCGGGAAGCGCGCAACTCGACGCTCGAGAATTCTTGCCCGAGGATTTGCGCGTTTCGTGGTCCTGGCTGCATTTTTTGATTTTTTTTCTTTTCGCCTTTGGCAGTTTGCTGGGCGTGCAACTGGCATTCATGGGCTATCTCGCTTCCGCCCGGCATTTGCCCCTGAAGCAGGTCGAGCAATTGCTGATGACCGAGGCTTCCTGGGTCGTGGGCATGCAAACTCTGTGGCTGGCGGGGCTTTTGCTGTTCTTGTACGTCACGCTGGGAATCCTGCGCGAAGCGCCTTTTTGGACGGCGCTCGGTTGGCATCGCTTCCCCGGCCCCGTTCCTCCCGCGCAGCGGCCCAACGCCTGGAGATATTTTTTCAGCGGTAGCGCCCTCTCGGCGCTGGTTCTTCTCGGCGGGCAGGGAGTTCACCCCAAAGGGAAAATGCCCATCGAGGAAATTTTCAAGGACCCGCACGGACTTCTGCTATTGATGGGCATGGCCGTCCTGGTGGCTCCGCTGATGGAGGAAACGCTTTTCCGGGGCTATCTGTATCCGCTGCTGGCCGGAAAAGTTGCCGGGCTGGCCCGCGGGATGGGCCATGACCCCGAACGAGCGCTGCGCATCGGCCGCGGAGTATCCATTGTGGTCACCGGCGGCCTCTTCGGCATGATGCACGGAATGCAAACGGGCTGGACGCTGGGGATCGTGGGGATGCTCTCCGCGGTGGGCATGATTTTCACCTATGCGCGCGCTCGCACCGGAACCGTGCTGGCCAGCTACCTTCTGCACCTGGGATACAATTCCGCTCTGGCGGTGCTGATGGCCATCTCCACGGGCGGCTTCCGGCATGTGCCGCTGGACCACTGAGGATTTCGCCCGCCGCGGCCTTCTCCGGTACAATAGAGAGATTCAAGGACGATAACCGAATGTACGTTGCCCAACCGATTGAATGGACCGACCGCGGTGTGGTCATGCTGGACCAGCGCCGGCTGCCCGCCGAGGAGATCAGCTACACCTACAACGACTATCGCGAAGTGGCCAAAGCCATCACCGAGATGGTGATCCGCGGGGCGCCGGCAATCGGCGTGGCCGCTGCCATGGGCGTGGCGCTGGGCGTGCTGCGCTCGCCAGCGCAGACGCTGGAGGCGCTGCGCACGGAGTTTGCCGAGATTTGCGAGACGCTGGCGAAGACTCGCCCCACCGCCGTGGATCTCTTCTGGGCCATTGAGCGCATGAAGCGCCGCTTCGCTTCGCTCTCCTCGGCCACCAGCGACCTGGCCAAAATTCGCGAGGCCATGGTCACCGAAGCGCGCCAGGTGCACATCGAAAAGAAGGCCACCGACGAGGCCATCGGGCGCTACGGCGCGGAATTCATGCCCGCCGAGGGCCAGGTGATGACCCAGTGCAACGCCGGGGCGCTGGCTACCGGGGGCATCGGGACGGCCCTGGGCGTGATTCGCGTGGCCGTGGAGCAGGGCAAGAAGCTGCACGTGCTGGTCCCGGAGACGCGGCCCTACTTGCAGGGAGCGCGGCTGACCGCGTGGGAACTGCATCGCGGCGGCATCCCGCTCACGCTGATCACCGACAACATGGTGGGACATTTCCTGAAGACCGGCAAAGTGGGAGCAATTGTCACCGGCGCGGACCGCATAGCGGCCAACGGCGACACGGCCAACAAGATTGGCACCTACCAGATCGCCGTGCTGGCCAAGGAAAACAACGTGCCGTTTTATATTGCCGCGCCCATTTCCACGTTTGACCTGACTATCGCCGGCGGCGAGCAGATTCCCATCGAAGAACGCTCGGCCGCGGAAGTGACGCACATTCAGGGCGTGCGCATCGCTCCGGACGTGAACGCGGCGCACCCGGCGTTCGACGTGACCCCGGCGCGCTACATCGCGGCCATTTTTACCGAACGCGGAGTGGCCCGTGCCCCGTATAACGAGTCGCTGCGCGCCCTCGCCGGATCCTGACACCACGGCGCACCGCGTCGTCATATAATGGGTGAGGTAAATTACTTCACTGGGGAGCGAGAGTGTCCCTGCAGGACCAGTCCAATTCCAACTCTGTCCCAGAAAAAATTCATGCGTTGCTGCTGCGGCTGACGCCCACGGAGCGGCAGAGGTTGCTGCTGGTGACGATCGTGAGCGGGGGTCTTTGCGGACTGGCCGCGGTATCGTTTCACATCTGCATCGACAAGGCCGAAGCGCTACTGATCAACCGCGCCCTGGCGGCGCCGCACTTGTCCTGGATCTATTGGACCATCCTCACACCTGCGCTGGGCAGTTTGTTTGCCGGACTGGCGCTGCATTACTGGGTCCCCGGCGCGGTAGGCAGCGGCGTGCCTCAGGTGAAGCTGGCCTACGCGCTGCATTCCGGATACGTCTCCTGGCGCGACGCCGCTGGAAAATTCATTCTCGGAATCTTGCAGATCGGAAGCGGAGCTTCGCTGGGACGCGAGGGGCCGACAGTCCAGATTTGCGCGGGAGTTTCCAGTTTACTTGCGCGCGTGACCTCGCTTTCGCGGCAAAACCAGCGGCGCATGGCGTCCATCGGAGTCGCGGCGGGAATCGCGGCGGCTTTTAACGCGCCGATTGCCGCCGTGACGTTTACCCTCGAAGAGATTATCGGCGACCTCGACCAGACAATGCTTTCGGGCGTCATCGTTGCCGCGGCCATCGCCGCGGTGGTGGAGCGGGGCATCCTGGGGCAACATCCGGTCTTCCAGATGCAGCGGGCATATTCCATGGGGCCCGCGAGTTCGCTTGTGTCGTACGCGATGCTGGGCGTGCTTTCGGCCATCGTTTCCGTTATCTTCACCGACTCTCTGCTGGGCCTGCGCGGGTGGTTCAAGCGATTCACCGCGGTGCCCAAATGGGTTCACCCCGCGATGGGCGGCGCGTTAACCGGCGCTCTGGCCGTGGTGGGAATTCTGTGGCTGAAGCAGGATGGAATCACAGGTGGAGGCTACCGCACGCTTTCGCTGGCGCTGACGGGTTCTCTTCCGGCGAAGGTGCTCATCGGTCTTTGCCTGCTGAAAGTTGCCGCAACGGTGTGTTCGTACAGCAGCGGAGGCGTCGGCGGGATCTTTGCGCCGGTGTTGTTCATGGGCGGAATGCTCGGCGGAGCGGTGGGCTATGTGGACGTCGCCGTGCTCCATCATTCGGCGGATTCGATTGGGGCATTCGCCCTGGTGGGGATGGGCGCTGTTTTTGCCGGGAGCATTCGCGCGCCGATGACTTCGGTCTTGATTATTTTCGAAATGACCGGCGGCTACGGACTGGTTCTTCCCTTGATGGTGGCGAATATGAGCGCCTTTGCGCTGGCGCGGCACTGGCGGCGCGTGCCGGTCTATGAGGCTTTGCTGGCGCAGGATGGCATTCACTTGCCGCACGGAAAGCCGACCGCGCCAGAGAAATCCGAGTTGGAATTGCGCGGCGAAGTGCCGCCGTAGACGTACCTTCGCCTGAATGTGAAGCCATGGCGCTTATTTGTGAGCGCCTGCCTGCTGATTCATGATGATTCTTCGTGTGCGAGTAAGAGAAAGAAGATAAGGTCGGTAATTCCTGAGAATGTTTTATGGTTGAACCATGCGGATAATTGCTGCTTTCTGGTAGTGGCCGAGCAGATAGGAAACTGATATATACTTCGGGACCGCTGGTGGCCGGGCGATGAGCCCGGCACTGCTACTTCAAGGAGAGTTGCATGAGTGCGACGAAATGGGCGATGAAAGGGACGCTGCTGGGCGCTTGCAGTTGCGATTGGGGCTGCCCGTGCAGCTTTGATGCGACGCCGACGCGGGGATTTTGCGAAGGTGGGTATTTGTGGCACGTGGAAAGGGGAAACTTTGGCGGCGTGGCGCTCGACGGGCTTTCGTTTACCTGGTTTGGGCACTCGCCAGCGGCATTGCACAAAGGCAACGTCACCTGGATGACCGTGGTGGACGAAAAGGCCAATGCGGCGCAGCGCGCGGCGCTGGCCACGCTGTTCGAGGGGAAATCCGGCGGGCCGTGGACGATCTTCATGGCCGTGGCGGGAAAATATCTGGGAACGCGGTTTGCGCCGTTCGAAGTGAAGCTGGACGGGCTGCAGAGCAAGGCGCGTGCGGTGGGCTTTGTGGAATACGAAATGGGGCCCATCCTGAATCCGGTCACGGGCACGCCGGAGGAACTCTATCTGGACAAGCCCACGGGATTTACCTCCAAGCGGGTCACACTGGGCGCAGGGAAAGTCTTTCGAACGACCGCGCCGGAGTTGAGCTACGACCATAGCGGCAAGTACGGCGAGTTTTCGCACTTCGACTATACCGGCGAGAGCCCGGCCTGAGCTTCCCCCGGCAACCGGAACCCCATGCATGAAGAAAAGCACAGCGGGCACGCGCCCGGCGGTGAAGCGCTGTTGCCGCAGGCGGTGGTGCCTGCTCCGACTCCGGCGTTCAGCCGCGATGAGTTGTGGGCGCGCGCGATTGCCACGCTGATTTTCCTCGCGGCTGCGGCGCTGACTTGGCGCGGAATGAATTCGATGAGCAGCGGCATGCCCATGCCCGGCGGATGGGTCATGCCCATGATGTGGATGGTGATGCCCGGGGAATCGCCGTGGGGCGCGGCGTGGATGTTCCTGGTGATGTGGCAGGCGATGATGATCGCCATGATGCTGCCCTCGACCTGGCCGATGCTGGCTCTCTACCGGCGCACGGCGCGGCACAGCGGCCTGCGCCCCGCCGGATTGGCCACGGCTTTGGCCGGGGCAGGATATTTCGCCATCTGGCTGGCCTTCGGCGCCGCGGCCTTCGCCGTGGGCCTGGGGATTTCCCGACTGGCGATGCAGTCGGACCGCCTGAGCCAGTGGGTTCCCGCCGCTGCGGGCGTGGCGCTGATTGCCGCGGGGATCTATCAGCTCACACCGCTCAAGCAGGCCTGTTTGCAGCATTGCCGCGACCCGCTGCTCTATCTGGGGCACGCCTGGCGGCCGGGCTTTGCCGGAGCGCTGCGCGTCGGCGTGCATCACGGGGCGTACTGCGCCGCGTGCTGCTGGGCGCTGATGGTGATCCAGATGGTCCTCGGGGTGATGAGCCTGGGCGTGATGATCGCCGTGGCCGCGGTGATTGCCGGGGAAAAAATGTGGAAGCGCGGCCCGCTGCTGGCGCGGGCGACGGGCGTGGCGGCCATCGCCGCCGGAACGTTTTTTCTGTTCCGCGCTTTGTAGAGCGGGTCTACGCCGGGCGAATGATGATGCCGGCGCGTTTGCTCCCGCTGATCAGCGCGAAGAAATTCATCAGCAGGCGCACGGGAAAATATTTCCTGTTCAAGAGCCGCGAGCAGCGGGCGGCCGATTCCGGGGAAGCAATCTCCGCGCGCGCCGGAATCCAATCGCCGCGCAGGTTGCCGCGCAAGTCGCACGGGGCGATGCGCACCTGGGAATTGTTGCGGATGCGCTTCACCTTGCCCGCCGAAGCCATCGTGTAGGTGTAGAGTTTTCCGGGCTCATCCGGAGAGGCGGCGAACCACACCGGCGTGCGCACCACCGCGCCGTTCTTGCGCACGGTCTCCAGGTTAATGTAGCGGGCTCCCGCGAATGCTTCAAATGGATTGTTTGGGCTCATCGTGATCCTCCGCTGCCGGTTCATCCTAGCATAGGGGCTCGGCATCGCCAGAATGCGGACGCGGGGATAACGCAGGAAGCCGGGGAAGGGGAATGGCACAAAAAAAGGGCGTCCCGTTGGATCGGGACGCCCTGGAAGAGCAACCGCCGCGCGGATGAGACGCGGCGGGAAGGGGTTAGAAGGTGAAGTGCACCGACAGGCGGATTCCGCGGCCCGTCTGGAAGAGATAGGGTTTTCCATATTGGCTGTTCACGGTAATTGGCAAACCACCGGTATAGGCATTGCCGGCGTTCAATGCAGCAGAGATGTCATACGGATGCTCGTAAGCCGAGTAGGCCGAAGCGCCGGTGAAAAGATAGCACGAGGAGCCTAGGCCAGGACCGTAGAGGGAAAGATTGTCAGCAGCACAGTTGGCTGTAGACGGTGTAATGAACATAGTGGCGTAGTTGGAGTCAATCTGCGAGTAGTAAGCAGTAACGGCTCTCCGGTTGAAGAGGTTCGTGAAGTTAGCGGAGAACTTGACCGCCATGGTCTCGTGGAATTTGAAGGTATGTCCCAGGTTCAGATCGGCCTGGGAGAACATGGGTGTGCGCTTGACGTAGGGATTGCTAACGGTGGTCACGCCAGTGGTCGGGTCTTGGGTGACGTCAATCCATTCCCCGCGGCCTGCAATCAGCGTTGGAAAGCCTCCAGGGAAAGCGTACCCAACGTCCACATAGCTGGTCTGAGCCGTGCCGCTGTAAGCGTAGGCGAATACACCGATGTCGGTGGAATTGTGGTGTCCTTCGGAGAATTCATAATACGCCCAGCCTTTGAGGGCATTCGGGCGGTCCGTGGGAAGCAATCCGCTGGCGGAAGTGCCGTTGGCGGTCCAGGAGAAAAACGGTTCGTCGAAGGCGCGGCTGTTGTTGGGCGAATTGCGTCCTCCTCCGGCGTCGCCGAGGTCCGTGCTGGTCAGGCCCGAATAGTTCCCCCAGAGGCGGCTATAGGTGTAGGAGAGCATGCCGGTCCAGTGGCTGCTGTACGCCTTGGTCAGGCGTATTTCCAAGCCGTCGTAATTCCGCTGCACCGGGATGTTGTCCGGGCAGGATGGAGTTGACGAAGCTGTGCACCCGCTGGAGGCTCCATAGAGGAAGTTGTAGAAACCATCGAACGTCTTGTTGACGCCTTCGCCGGGGTTCACGATGACGAAGGTCTCGCCAATCGCGGGGTTGAAAATGGCGGAGTCTTCGATGGCATGATCGAGACGGCGGCGGTCCCAACGCGCTTCCAGTGCCAGGTTCTTCGCCAGTTGGTAATCAGCGCCCAGCTGGGATTCATGCTGGCGGTAGGGCTTGAGGCCTGGCGCTACACCCTCTTGCGTAGCGCTGCACGTGGCGCAAGTGGTAGGAAAGGTGCGATAGTTCTGGTTTTCCAGGAAGGTCAGTCCCAGTGGGGTTGAACCACCTTGCCAATTGGCCTGACTGGAGGAATCCGGTCCGCTGCAGTAACGGCCCGTGCTGTCGAACGCCGGAAGGATGGAGGCGAGGTTCGATGTATCCAGGGCATAGGCGCAATTTTGCCAATACTGGCCGCCAAAGGAACTGATGGCTAGATTCAGCTTCATAATGTCATTGTTTACGCCGTAGCCACCGAAAACCTTCAGCTTGCCGTTCCGGAAAACGTCCCAAGCGACACCCAGGCGGGGAGCAATCTTGTCACCCCAGCCGAAGTTGATGGGGGCGGAGAGTGCGCCGGCGGGCTGATTCTCCGCGGGCAGGTATTCCTTCTCGATGCGCATACCCGCATTGATGGTGATGCCGTGTCCCACGGTCCAGGAGTCCTGGAAGAAAAAGCCGTGGTTGCGGCTGAGGGCATATCCGGAAGAGCCATAGTCCTGTACCTGCGCCCAGCCGTATAGACCCTGGCACTGGCCGTAGAGAGCGACGAACGTCGCGCAATTGGCCGTACCGACCGCGCCCTGCGGAGAATAGGGAGACGAGGTTCCGACGTACAGGTTGACCGCTGGCTCGTTCCACCGCTGGTAGATGTCGTTGCTGAGCTGGTTGAGCTGATAGCCGAATTTGAAGTTGTGAGTGCCCTTCCATCCGCTCTTGTACCAGGCAAGGTCCTGATTGAATTGGGTGTGCTTGTTGGCGTTGCGGACCGTGGTGTTGATGTTATTCGCCACATTGAAGTAGCTGGCACCTTGCTGCAAGGAAGGGGGAAGCAGAGTGGCCGGAGTGCAAGGCGAGGGAGTGCAGGCATCGAAGGCGCCGAGACCGCTGGTAGACCAGCGCAATACGGCGCCGCCTGTCGGGAAACCGAAGTCGCGGTAGTTTTCAAAATAATAGCCGAACCTGGTGGTTGCAATCAGGTGCTGCGAGATTGTGTAGTCGGCGCCGACGTTGAGGGTATTGTTGGGAGCGCCGAAACCGAGGCCGTGGACAAAGGCGAAGGCCGGGATGGTGGAGCTGACGTTGTACATTCCGGTGGTCGAATCCGCATAAGGCATGGCCTGACCGCTTTCGCGTTGATACTGGTAGAGCCAGGAGGCATAGACGCGAAGTTTGCTGGTCACGCTGGCGTCAATACGCCCGTTGGTGTAGTAGGTCTGCTGGTTCTGATCAAAGTTCAGTGTTCCCAGGCCTTGCGAACTGAAATCCACCGCTCGGCGGATCTTGGTGAATTGCGGATTGAACCCGAGGAAAAACCAGAGACGATCTTTCTTGATGGGACCGCCCACCTTGAAGCCCGGGAAAAGGTCTCTAATGGCGTCCTTCTTGGGATGATATTGCTGGTAGGTGGGGTCCACAAATCCCCCCCAAGGTCCAGTCGATCCATTCGAGCTGGGATCGTAACGGGAGTAGTCGGGCGCCGCAGCGCTCATCCCAGACGAGCTGTACTGCGTAAAGACGGCGCCGTGGAAATTGTTGCCGCCCTTCTTCATGATCACGTTGGCCACGCCACCCAAAGCGCCGCCGTGTTCGGCCTCCACGCCTGACGTCTTCACCTGTACTTCCTCGATGAAATCGAAAGGCACGTTGGTGTGAGAATAACCGCCGATGTTGTTGGCCGTATCCTGGCCCTCGACCAGGTATCCGTTTTCCGAGTCCGCCGCGCCGCCGACCTGGTATCCGGCGGCCGCGCCGTTCGAACAACCCGTTGGAGAGCAGCCGCCCGTGCCGGCGAAGTTGTTGTACCCGTTCCCGCCCATCAGGGGTTCGTTGCGGGCGGAGGGAGCAAACTGGATGACTGACTGGAAGGACTCACCATGCGGGATGAATTCGATAACGTCCTTGGTCACGTTGGTCATGGTACGCGAGGTCGTGGTGTCAATGATGGGTGTTTCGCCGGTTACTTCGACCACCGTTTCGGATGCGCCGACTTCCAATGAGATATCAATTGAGGGGAGGTGTCCGACCTCGAGGGTCAAACCTTCGCGCTTGACGGTTCTGAATCCTTTCGCTGTCACCGTGAGGCTGTAAGTGCCCGGCGGAAGGTTGGCGAAGCGGTAGTAGCCGCTGGCATCCGTTGTGGCTTCCTTGCTGCCGACCAGCGAGCTGCCGGTTACGATCACCTGCGCATTGGGCACGACCGCTCCCGAGGGATCCTTGACGGTACCCTGCAGGCCGCCCGTGGTCTCCTGGGCGGACACGCTGGTCCTCTGCGTCGGTAGCATGCCAACCAGGGCAAACAGCCCAGCAATCACAAGCAATTTACGAAAAAACGAAAAATGCATTTTTCCTCCGTTTGGTGTTCAAAACAAAAATTTAGTTTCCCTGCCAGCGTTTCCGCTGATACCTGGCCCTGCTTGCGATCCTCTGGGGTCTATTTCTGCCATGACCCAGTTCGTAATAGTGGTTCCATCGCTTAAATACCCACAGCGACGTCTTGAGGAACGAATGAATTGCACGCTTTTGGCCAATTTATTTGTAAAATAACATATTTGTTTTATGTAATTTACAGACGATTTTAAGACAAAATTAGGCAGATTATATGATTTATGGAATTTTAATATAGAATATGGTACGGCGGTCAGACCGATTCATTTTGAGGCATTTTTCCACTCAGGTTTTGGAGTTTCCATATGCCTATGGCCGCCCTCTCGGGAGGCTTCTAGCTGGTCCATTGCCTCAGGGAATGACAGCGCGGAAGGGAACTACTTGGGGTGGCGGATGCGTTCGGCCAGCGCGCGGGCGCGCTGCCGGGCCACTTCCACGAAGCGCGCATCGCCTCCGATTTGATCGAGCGCGGGCAGAAGTCGCTGCGGCTCGGGCAGCAGGCTGCGGTTCAGGTCGGTTTCCAGCTCCAGCAGGGCGTCGTTGACTCCCAGCCGGTCGTATTTCATCCGGCGGGCCAGCGTGGAGAGATGTTCCTGCTGGCGGGCCAGGCCTTCGAAGATCTGCATCAGTTCGTTGGCCGCGGCGTTCAGGGTGTAATTGAATTTGGCTTCATGGGCTTCGGAGCCGCGCTCCCAGTGAAAGGTTTTCTCGCCCAGATTGGCGATTTTGCGGTGCACGTCGAGATCGGCGCCGCGAAAATTTTTCAGCTCGGCGGCCAGCGCAAAAATCTTGGCGCGCAGCTCCGCACTGACATCGAACGGCGTGGCGGCCGGGTCTTCCTCGAGCTGGCGGATTTCGCAGGTAGCCGCGTCGGCGTCTTCGCGCACCACGATTTCGATGAACTCCGGGGTGCTGGATTTGAACACGCGGCGGTAGCTCAGCCTGGCTCCGGGCGCGGCGGCTTGCGCGAGGGGCAGGCAGAGCAGGCACAGGAGGAAAAGGTGAAGGAATTTTTTCATGGGCGGATGAAGGTACGCGGCGCGCGCGCGCCGCTAGTGTTTGCCGGTCTCGGCGGAATCCGCGGCGCGGGTGTCTTCGCGGGAAGCGCGAATTTACGCCGCACGCGCTCCGCTTGCAGGTGGCAGAGCGCCACGGCCAGGGCGTCGGCCGCGTCGGTGGGCTGCGGCGTCTCGGCCATGGCCAGCAGCGAACGCACCATCACCTGCATCTGCTCCTTGCTGGCGCTGCCGGAGCCGGCCACGGCGGCCTTGATTTCCCGCGGGGAATAGCTGTGCACGGGAATGCCGTGCTGCTCGGCCGCCAGGAGCACCACGCCGCGCACTTCGGCGAGCTTCAGCGCCGTGCCCATGTTCAGCGCAGTGAAAACGGATTCGACGGCCATCACGTCGGGGTGGTATTCGGCGATCAGTTTACCCAGCAGGGCGTGCACTTCCGACAGCCCGGCGCCGGGTGATTCCTTGCGGCGCCTGGGCGCGACGCGCAGCGCCCCGTAATGCACCATGCGGCATTCGCGGCCGCAGCTTTCCACGATTCCGTAGCCGGTGGGCCCGGCCGAAGCGGGGTCCAGCCCCAGCACGCGGATGGTCTTTTCGGTGGATGGCAGCTTCACGCTCCATAGTTTACGCCGGGGCGGAAAATTCGGAACAGTTTTTCTTTGATAGTGTGGCCGAATAGCTTATTGAAGAAGGATGGAGAAATTAGGATGAAACGAAAAGCTACTCCTCGAAGGAAGGATGGTTTGGACTATGGAAGTGCCGCGGGGCATTGCGTGGGAAGAACTTGCAAGCGGAAGTGAGATCCTTCGGCCACGATAAAAAGCATCGAGGCCTTAGGATGACGGCCCTTCGCGGGGCCGTCAGTTGGCTCCGACGGCCGCCTGAATCTCGGATTCGTCGATATCGAAGTTGGCGTAGACGTGCTGCACGTCGTCGTGCTCTTCGAGCGCTTCAATCAGGCGCAACATCTGCTGGGCCTGCGCGCCGGTGAGCTTGACGTAATTCTGGGGGACCATGCCGATTTCCGCGGAGGCCGGGGTGATGTTTTCCTTGGCCAGCGCGTCCTTGACCGCCTCGAAGGCTTCCGGCGGCGTCACGATGTACCAGCTCGAGCCGTCGTCCCTCATGTCATCGGCGCCGGCTTCCAGCACGATGCCCATCAGCTTGTCTTCGTCCGCCAGTTCCTTGGGCACGATCACTTCGCCCTTGCGGTGGAACATCCAACCCACAGCGCCGGCTTCGGCCATGTTCCCGCCGTTTTTGCCCATCACGTGGCGCATCTCGCTGACAATGCGGTTGCGGTTAGTGGTGACCACCTGGATGAGCATGCCCACGCCGCCCGGGCCGTAACCTTCGAAGGTCACCTCGTCGTACTGCTCGCCTTCGAGCTGGCCGGTGCCGCGCAACAGGGCCCGCTCGATATTGTCGCTGGGCATGTTTTCGTCTTTGGCGGCGGAGATGGCCGTGCGCAGGCGCGGATTGGTGTTGGGGTCGCCGCCGCCGATGCGCGCGGCAATGGTGATTTCGCGAATCAGGCGCGTGAAGACGCGCCCGCGCTTGGCGTCGGTGGCCGCCTTCTTGTGTTTAATCGTGGCCCATTTTGAATGCCCGGACATGACGGAACCTCTTTTGTGTGGAGACGTTTTCGAGCGCCCCAGCGCCCGATTCTTGTGTTTAGGGGGCGCTTTGGCTCCGCAATTCCGACAAAAGAAATTGCATCGCCAGGACGGAGACTGTCGCAAACCCCTCCTGAACCCGGCTAGTTTAGCACAGCGAAGGGAGAGGTGAAACCACTGGCGTTTGTCCTCCCCGGGGTTCCGAGAGGGATACTCGTTGGGGCGTTTGATAACTTATAGGGCACAAAATGGGAGAGTTGAAAGGGGGGAGGCAGAGGGAGGGCTTATCATTAGGAACCCAGCCTATCAAGATGTGACACTTCGCCTGGCTGACCCCAGGTCACCGAAGTAAGGCGTAAACCCAATCTGTTCAATAGCTCAGGAGGCTACATGCGTTACCTTGCAACTGTCTGTGCCCTTGCATTTATCCTGGCCGTGCCCGTTTTGGCCCAGGACGCCCCGAAGGCCGAGATTTTTGGCGGCTACAACTACATGCGCTTCAACCCCGGGCTGGTGAATGAGCCGGCCATAGGCCTGAACGGCATACGCGTCTCGGGGGCCTACTACATCGAGCCGAAGATCGGGATCGTGGCGGACTTTGCCTTTAACCACAACGGAAACGCCAATAATTCGGGCACCAGCTTCAACACTTCCACCTATATGTTTGGTCCCCGCTATGCCTACCGCGTTGACCGGGTAACCCCGTTCGCGCAGTTTCTTGTGGGCGGAGCGCATGCCAGCGCGTCGCAAGCCGGTGTCACCGCGAGCTGGAACGCTTTCGCCATGGCGCTGGGAGGCGGGCTGGATTTGCAAGCCACGAAGAGGATTTCGATCCGGCCCTTCCAGTTCGAATATCTGATGACGCGATTCAAGAGCACGGATTTTGCGACGACGCAGAACAACGTGCGCATCTCGGCCGGCGTCGTATTTAACTTTTAATCGCCGCCAGCGCGAGAATGCCATTCGGACAGGGGAGCGGCGGTTCGCTCCCCTGTTTTTTGTTCGCTTTGCCGGTTTAGCGGCTGGCTCGCGATTTCTCCAAAACTTCCACGTAGCGCGCGGCAATAGCCTGCCAGGAAAAGAAAAGCTCCTGCGCCCTGCGGCTGCGCGCCGCCAAGTCCGACCTGTAGGCAGCGTCGCTCAGGACGCGCGCCAGCGCCGGACCAAACTCCGTCCACGCTCCCGGCGGCAGCAGGACCACGCCCGCTTCCAGGATCGGCCCGCCGGTCTCCTCGCATGCGCTGGCAATCACCGGCAAGCCACAGGAAATGCCGGCGACGGCGCTGCCTCGGCGCGTGGAAATGCCGCCCCGCAGGAAGAGCAAAACAGAGCACATCCCCAATTGCCGCACCACCTCCTCGCCGGAGAGCAGGCCGTGGATGACCACCTCGACGGAAGTTCCGCGCAAACCTTCCTGGATCATGGGTCCGGCATGTTCGGCATTGCGGCCCAGGACCACTAGCCGAAAAGCCCCGGCGCGCTCGGCGGCATAGCGCGCTGTTTCCACAAGGTGCGCGACTTCCGCTCGTTCCGGTTTTCCTTCGGAGACGCAGAAGACGGCCACCGCCGGAGCTCCTCCGGATTCCCGTTTCTCTTGCGTCCAGGCCTGTTCTGGCGCGGGCAGGTTGGCGCCCACGGGGATGAATACCGCGCGGTGGCCGGTTGCGGGAAGCCAGGACATGTTCTCCGCGGGGACGTTGAGAATGGCCAATTCAGTCTGGCGCGCTGCCCGGCGCATGACCTGGATCTGCACTTGGCGCCGGATGCGGTCGCGCAGCCGCTCGCCGGGATAGGGCCCGGAGTCGTGAAAGACGATGGCGCAGCGAACGCCGTTCTTCTTTAATCGTTTCAGGACGCGCAACACCCCGAGGGGAAAGCCGCGGCGGGACCATGCCAGTGCGGTGTATTGCAGGAAGACCCGGCGGCCCCGCCATGCGCGGGACTGTTCGTCCAGCTTGCGCAAGGCCGCGCGCCAGCCAAGTTCTCTCCAGGGAACGCGAACGAGTTCCAGCGCGAATCCGCGCGGCTCAAGCGCTCCGGCGAGATAGCGGCAATAGTCTTCCACGCCGTCGGTCGGCTCATCGCGGACGCCTAAGAGGGCTATGCACGCTTCCTTATTGTGAAGAGGTATAGCCTGTTTCATCATAGGTGGCCCTTCGATGAAGAATGGATGCTGAGAGTGTAAAACGCCAGGAAATAAGATAGGACGTCACACTGACAAGCCTTGCTGAATGGAGCACGCATTGAAAGAATGTATACTCTTGAAGACCGCCATGTCATGGGCTCACCAACATTCTGCTCAAGGTTTGCCGTTTAAGTCGCCGGAGCCTCGCCCGCTCGATCCAGCTGCTTCCGCACATCTCGATTTGATTCGAGCCCTGGCCGCCTGGGCGGTAATGTGGGGCCACCTTCGAGCGCTTTTTTTTCTAAATGCTCAACAACTACCCTCGGCGAACGGGTTGGTAAAGATTCTATATTTTCTCTCCGGATTTGGACACCAAGCGGTGATGGTATTTTTCGTTTTGAGCGGTTTTCTCATCTCCTCCTCCATCTTTAGGAACTACGCATTGGGAACCTGGTCTTGGCGGAATTATTTCATCCACCGGGCGGCGCGGCTCTATGCGGTGCTTATTCCAGGCCTCTTGCTGAGCCTGCTGTGGGACAAGGCGGGCAGTTCGTTGTTTGCCTCCAGCGGACTGTACACACATCCATTGGAGGATCTCGGCTCGGCAGTGGCGGCGGACGGCCTTACCGCGCGGGATTTCCTTGGCAACGTCTTTTTCGTGCAGACCATCTTTACCAGAACATTCGGTTCAAATGGCCCTCTCTGGAGCCTGGCCAACGAGTTCTGGTATTACGTTCTCTTTCCCGTGGCCTTCTTTGCCGGACTGGCCTGGGCGGGGCGCAGTTTCCGCCGGGCCGTTTCACTTAGCGGGGTTGCCGTGGTTCTAATGGCTTTGTTAGGTCTTGAAAAACTGGCCGGGTTCGTGGTCTGGATGGCGGGAAGCGCCCTTGTGATTGCCCATTTACGGGCGGAGCGATTGGCCGGGAGATGGCTGTCGCTGTGGCTGTTGTGCTCTTCTCTTGCAGTTTCCGCGTGTCTCCTCCTAGTGCGAATGGGACATTTCCAAGGAGCGGGAAGCGATATTCTGCTGGGATTAACCTTCACCCTTTTCCTGCTAGGAGTATTACAGGTGAAACTCGGCGCTCGCAATGAGCGATACCAAGCCTTGGCTGGTTTCTCCGCTGCATTTTCATACACGCTCTACGTCGTACACTTCCCGCTGCTTCTTTGCCTGCGTGCCTGGCTCGCTCCATCGCAGAGGTGGCGACCGGATGGAGCCCATCTGTTTTATGCCGCGCTGATCGGTGCGGCGGTGATCGTCCTTTCCTGGCTTATATCGCTGCCCACGGAGGGCAAGACGTACGACCTGCGCAAATGGCTCATGCACAAAGCGATTTTTGGAGGAAGACCTCGGCGCAGCCGCGCGGAATAGAAGAAAGAAAGACGGATGGCAAGAGCGCCGCCGTTTTCCGATGAAGATTGAAGCGAGAATGTATGGAAGGAAAGCGGCATTATAGTACGGGAAAGGAAGAGCGCGTGCCAAGCGCCAGGGGTTGCTCTGTATCGCGCGTTGCATGGTCGCAGGGCAAATAGCGTGAAGGCCGCCGGAACTTCGCCAATTTCGGGCGGATCGGCAATTTACATGTTGCCGGCGCCCCTTCTTCGGGGGAAGATTGTCGTGAGCCCAATTTAAGACGCGTTGATGAGATTCCTTTCGCAAGCAACTTCGGGACAGTCGAGCCGTAATGGGCTGGCTCCTCTTCTGTTTCTCAGCGCGTCGGTTCTGGCCTGGTGGGCGGCCTCCACGATTCTGTCGGGTGATTCCATTCCCTTTGCCTACGCGGGTCTGCTCCTTGCCGCCGGGTGGGTCGTCCTGGCGCTCCTGAAAGACTGGAGAAGAGGAGTCTATCTATTCTTCGGCTGGCTGCTGTTCGAAGACCTGGCCCGGAAGTATCTCGGCAACAACATGGCGATCTACTTCGGCAAGGATTTTCTTGCGGCGGTGGTGTACATCTCCTTTCTGGCGGCCGTGCGGCGAAGGGAAGTGCGTATTGTTCGCCCGCCTTTTTTTATGCCGCTGGTCGTGTTCATCTGGTTTGGAATCCTTCAAGTATTTAATTTTGCATCGGAGAGCGTGTTTTTCGGTTTGCTGGGATTGAAGCTGTACTTCCTTTATGTGCCGATGTTCTTCATCGGATACGCGCTTTTCGAATCGGAAACCGATCTGCGGCGTTTCTATTCCTTTAATACGATTCTGGCTCTGGTGATTGGAGGACTGGGCATCTTCCAATCCATTCTCGGGCCGACATTCCTGAACCCGGCGGTGCTCCAGGAGGACATCCGAGGATTAAGCACGCTTTATCGAACCGCTCCGATTTCGGGTGTGTCCGCGTACCGCGCCAATGCCGTATTCGTGGGCGCCGGGCGCTATGCGGATTATCTGTTTCTCAGTTCGCTCATCGTCTTTGGTTTCTCCGGTTATCTCTTGCTGCGCTATCGACGGGGACGAATGCTGGCCTTTACGGCCCTCGGCGTTCTGGCTGCGGCTGCCCTGATGAGCGCGTCACGCGGACCCTTTATGATGGTCGGAGGAAGCCTGCTGGTGGGCTCCGCGGCATTTCTATGGGGTGCGCCGTGGCGGCAGCGCGAAGCGTTGAAAGTCATTCGCGCGATTCCTCGAGTTCTGCTTGTCGTGGGACTAGCCGTCGCCGGACTCATCTATGCCTACCCGGAGGCGGTGGGCTCCCGCTTCGCCATCTATTCGGAAACGCTCATGCCGGATAGCCCGACCAGCGAACTGGCCCATCGCGCGTGGTACTATCCCCTGGACAATTTTCTGAAGGCCTTTCTGCATCCGCGCTGGCCGTACGGGTACGGAATTGGAACTGCTTCCCTCGGCCTGCAGTACGTGAGCCGCATCTTGAAGATCCCCAGAATGAGTATTGGCGTGGAGAGCGGCTATGGCAATCTGATCGTCGAACTGGGTATCGTGGGTCTGTTTCTCTGGCTGGTGTGGACCGTGGCGGTCGTGCTTTCCTCCTGGCGCGTGGTGAACAAACTCCGGGGAACGCCATGGTTTCCCCTGGGGTTCATGATTTTCTTTTATGCGTTTTTTCTCTTGATTCCCCTGTCATTTGTGAGCTTCGTGGCTTATCAGGATTTTATCCTGAACGCCTATCTCTGGCTGCTCCTGGGGATTCTTTTCCGACTCCCGGATTTCGTTCTTTCCGAGCAGGCCGTGGCCGCGGAAACCGCCGTGCAGGCGGCTGGGCAGCGGAGAACTTAGCGTGCGCCTCGCGGTTGTCTCGCCGTTTCTCGATCGCAGTCATGGCACGGAACGCTGCATCGTCGAGCAGATCGAGCGGCTGGCCAGGCTGCCGGGATGGGAGATTCACGTCTATTCCCAGCGCGTCGAGCAAGTCGCGGGTGTGAGCCGGGATTTCTCTCCGGGGCAGATTGTCTGGCACAAGATTCCGGAATTTCCCGGGCCGCACCTTCTGCGCTACCTATGGTGGTTTGCCGCCAACCACATTTATCGCTGGCGCGACCGCCGTACCGGAAGAGTTCGCCCCGATCTGGTCTATTCCCCTGGTATCAATTGCGCCGATGCGGACGTGATTGCGGTGCACATTGTTTTCCAAGCGTATTATCGCCAAGCAGGTTCGCGGCTCAGGTTTCGAGGTTCGCCGCTCACCAGCTGGCCACGGCGGTTGCACCGCCGCCTTTACTATCGCCTGATTATGTTTCTGGAGAGCTACGTCTACACAAAACCGAAAACTAGACTACTGGCTGTTTCACGACTTGTGGCCAGCCGCCTTTCCACGTTCTTCCAGCGTTCAGATGTGCTCGTCGTTCCGAACGCCGTGGATATCCATCGCTTTACTCCTGAAATTCGTTCCCAGCGCCGTGCGGCTTCGCGTGAAAAGGCCGGCTTGGCGGCGAACGATTTCGTCGTGCTGCTGGTGGGCAACGATTGGGAAACAAAGGGCCTGCCTGCGCTCCTGCGTTCCCTGGCGGAATGCCGCGACCTGCCGATTCATTTGCTGGTTGTCGGGGCGGATGACCAAAGTGTTTTTCTCCCTGTGATTGAGAAACTCGGCTTGCAAGGTCGCGTGCACTTCACTGGCTCCAGTGCTGACGTGATGCAGTTTTATGCGGCGGCCGATGTTTACTCCAGCCCCTCCCTGGACGACTCCTTTGCTCTCCCACCCCTGGAAGCCATGGCCTGTGGCCTGCCAGTGATCACCAGCGTCAACAACGGCGGCTCGCAAACCATCACCGAAGGAGTGGATGGATTCGTCTTGCAGGATCCGCTGGACAGTGCCGCTCTTGCAAGACTTCTGCGTTGCCTTTATGAGCAGGCCCCTCTCCGATCCCGGATTGGAGAGAATGCTGCCCGGACGGTGCAGGCCTACAATTGGGACCGCAATGCACGGGAAACGGGAGACGCATTGACCGCCGCCTTGGAACGAAAGAGGCAGCACCTCTCGGTCGAGGAGGAAGCAGCGGGATGAGTAACTCGAAGCAGTGGCAGCATGCACAACAGGCGGAAGGGGAATACTGGAGCGGTCTAACCGCTCAAGAGGAAGGCATCCGGCACGTCCTCCAAGAAAACCGGGAGGTGGCAGCACGCATCTCAGCTTGGCTTCCTGTTTTGCCGAACGCCACTTTGGAGATCGGCGTTGGGGGTCTCGGCATAGGAGCGCTGGGTTTTCTAAAACAGACCTCATTGCGAGTTGGGATGGACCCGCTCCCGCCGCCTCCGCTCATCTGTGGGGATTCCCTTCGGGCTGTAGTTCTATCGTTGCGAAAATCTGTCCACCTTGTAACTGCTCAGGGCGAGCGCCTGCCCTTTCCGGACGGCTCTTTCGGACTTGTCCTTTGCAGTAATGTCTTGGATCATGTCTGCAATCCTCAATCCGTGGTCGCTGAAGCGTACCGGGTCCTACAACCTGGGGGATATTTCTATCTTGCGGTGGACGTCTTTTCTTTTGCGGGTCTCGTCAAATGGTATCTGTGGACGCGTTGGCGGCGCAAGAAAGAAATTCTCGTTCGTGCCCATCCCTATCGTTTCCGGGAACCGGAATTGCTCTACTATCTTTGCAGCGCCGGTTTTCGGCTAATCAATAAGAATGAGGTGTCTCTTGCGAAGAGGCTTTGCGGCCGCAGTTGGGATTGCTTGACCTTGGCGCAGAAGCCCGCTGACTTGAATTTCGGCGGCAGAGAACGACATTAGCACAAGGCAGGAAAAAGCTGGCGCTTAACGTCGCGCCTGGTCCGTCGTGAATTTGTCGCCGCGCTCCTTAACCGCTTTGCGGGTCGCTTCCAGGGTAAAGGTCAGCGTATCCTTGGGGATGCTGGTGACGAACGGCCCGATCAGCCAGCCCAGTGCGGCGGGGATGTCGCGGGTGAGCGAGACTGCTTCATTCTGCAGGTACACGCCGCCGTCACGCTCTTCCATCCTCCACCACGTTTCCATTTTCCAGAGGTAGCCGTCGTCCTGGCCGGGCGGTTTTTCGTGTTCGCTCGGCCGCCCCGCATCCTCCACTTGCGCGATGCGCAGGGAGGAGCTGCGGCTGTGCGCTCGCACGGGGGAATCCCGGTAATAGCGCACATCGTGTTCGGAATTCAGCGCCACACTGATGACATATTTCCGGTGGAACCGCAGAAACACCCGGAAATGCTCGCCGTCGCGCATTTCAATCCGCGCTCGCTCCACCTCGGGCGCGTAGTAGCGCGTGTGCTCATTGTAGTCCTGCAGCACATTCAATACGTCATCCACGTTGGCCCCGGGAATGAACACAATCCCTTCCCAGTGGTGAATCATGGCCCCCGGGCTGGCGATCGCTTTTCCTCCGTCGCGGGTTTCCACTCGGCGCATCTTGACCGCTCCGCCGCGCAATTCCGCGATGGCGCGCGCGCGCGCTGCTTCCGGCAGTGCGTCGATCCACAGATAGGGAGTTCCCTTGCGCAGCTCCTCATCGTTGCGCAAATCGGTCAATTGCCGGTAGCGCTCGAAGGCCGCGTTGCTTTCCTGCCGCAGGCGCTGGGGGCGCGGCGAGGGCGCAGCCGTTCCAGGCTGGCTCAATCCCCCCAGGAGGAGCATGGCCAAGACGAAGGGACAGAATACCCATTGGATGCCGGAACTGGGCAGCAACTGTCCACTTTTTCCTGCGTCTTTCATCCGCTTTTTTCCACTAACTTCCATAGAATCAATCCAAGAGAGGTTTTTCGAGATCCATCGCTATAGGATGGATGCAAGCCGGATGCCATTGGATTCTCAGAAATTTTGTTGCGGCTAAGGTGGTTGAACTTCTTTGCCGGTCTGCGACTGCCGGGCTGGCGTATTTTCTTACAGGGATTGGAAGATCAGCGGAAAAACCCGGGTTGGGCGGCACGCTACGACCTCTTACGAAGCCGTTGTCCCCGCGCGGCTCCCAACCCGTTACAGACAGCCTAAGACGTCCGCCGGTAAACCATCAATGGGCCAAGAGAGCCAATTTATTCAGTACTCGGGTATTAGTACGGGGGTTGACCAGTACGCCAACCAATATATCCATTAAGTGCTGTATTTTCAGTGCATTGCTTGAATCTGCCGGATTCTTACTCCCTCAGTACTATCTGTATTCCTGTCTGCCCGGCCCTTCTGCCCCTAATTTCTCTCCTGATGCAGCCGATGGGCGTCCCCGGAGGGGGCGGTTCCGGCCTCATAGGGTCTGCCCAGGACCATATAGAGGGCGCCGCTGGCCAGCACGATTACGGTGGTCAGGATCATCCCATAATTGCGATACCAAGGGTCTTCCGGCGTCCGCGGCCAGACCATGTTGACGATCGCGGAAAGTCCGTAGAGCAGCGCCATGATATTCACCGGCCAGGCCCACACCCCCAGCCGGAACGTTCCCGCAGGCCGCCAGCCTCTGGCGCGAGCCACCAGCGCTCCTAGCACCACCATCTGGAAGGCCACGTAGATTCCCGCCGAGCCGAAAACGATGATGGTGCGCACCGCGTCATCCATGAAAAGCCCGCCCAGTGCGATGAACGCCGGGACCAGGCCCGCCGCCAGCAGCGCCGCAATGGGCATGTGCGTATGCGGAGAGAGTTTGCTCAGGTGCGCGCTGCCGAAAATCATTTTGTCG
The DNA here is from genome assembly GCA_020072805.1 of Terriglobia bacterium. Classification (GTDB taxonomy): domain Bacteria; phylum Acidobacteriota; class Terriglobia; order Acidiferrales; family UBA7541; genus Acidiferrum. The sequence goes on along the minus strand of JAIQGC010000013.1, from coordinate 40,987 downwards.
CGCGAATAGGCGAAGAGCAGCCGGCTGGTGGCCGCCTGCAGGCTCAGCAGGCAGGAGAAGAACGAAACCATCACCACGCCAATCACCATGCGCAGTCCCGTTTCGCCCACTGCTGTGCGCAGCGCCGTGGTCACCGGATCGGCGTCCTGGCCGGAAACGGCAGCGTTCATGTCCGGCACGGCCAGCACCAGCGCCACGCACACCAGAATCGCCGCGCCCCCGCCGATGTAGATGGTCATGCGCATGGCCTTGGGAATGGCCCGCCCCGGGTCCGGCGTCTCTTCAGCCACGTCGCCGCAGGCCTCGAATCCGTAGTAGGCAAACATGGCCGCGACGCTGGAGGCCAGGAATGCCGGGAGGTAATGCCCGTTCACGCCGAGATGAAACGTACGGAAGAAAACGTGAAAACTCTGGTGCCGCGCGAAAATCAGCAGATAGGTTCCCACCACGATCGCGCCCAGCAGTTCGCAGACGAAGCCGAACATGGCCACCCGCGCCAGCAGCCGCGTCCCGCTCACGTTGAGCAGCGTGGTGGCCACGATCATGCCCACCGCCGTCCAGATCTCCGCCGCGTGGGACATCCGCCCGCCAAACATCTCTGCCAGGTAGGGCGCCCCGCCCACGGCCACCGCCGCGATCGTCGTGCACAGCGCCCACAGATAGACCCACCCGGCCATCCACGCCCAGCGCTTGCCCACCAGCCGCCGCGCCCACGGATACAGCCCGCCGGAAATCGGAAATTGCGAAACCACTTCGCCGAACACCAAGCACACCAGCCACTGCCCGATGCCCACCAGCACGTAACTCCACATCATGGGCGGCCCGCCAGCCACGATGGCCAGCGCAAAAACGGTGTAAACGCCCACGACCGGCGAGAGATAGGTAAACCCCAGCGAAAAGTTTTCCCACAGACTCATGGTGCGGTCGAAATTCGAGGTGTAACCCAGCGCCTTTAGTTGGTCTCGGTCCTGCGCCGATGTTTTCGCTGCCTGGTCGCTCAATGGTTTCCGTCCTTCGGAAATGAAATGCCGCGCGGAGCGTCGCTCGCGGCGGCGAGAGAGAGTCTACCCTAGGCGCAGGGTGCGCGGGAAGTTCAGGACGGCTCTTGGCTGGAGGAAACCGGAGGATCGGGGGAAATGGGTGCGGGAGGGTTGCGGCGGTCGCGCCGTTCGTTCCACAGCGCGCTCGCCGCGATTCCCGCGAGAGCCAGGCCCAGGGCCACGCCGAACGCCGGATAGGCGCGAACGGTAACCACCGCGAACAAAATGGGGATAATGATCACGAGCTTGGCATGCTGAAAAACGTAGCTGCTGATAAGCAGAAAAAGCCCCGCCGGAATGAGCGCCAGGGCGCAGGCCACCACGTCGCTCCATCCGAACTGCCCGCGCAGATAAAATCCGCGCGCGCCAAAAAGAAAAAGCGCCGCTCCCACCGCGAGCAGGATCAGCAGCGGCACCCATTCCGTATTTGAAGCGCGAGTTGGCTCCGGGCTCATCGGCGTTTCTTGTTTCTCAGCGGCGCTTTGGAATAGATCAGGCGCAGCGTAATCGTGGTTGTGGCCGCGTGTCCCGCCCCGACCGTGACGTTCTTCTCCCACTCGGAAAACAGGCCGTTCGCCGATGCGCGAATATCGTAATTGTCCCTGGCCAGTCCGGTGATGCTGAAGTGGCCCCGGCTGTCGCTATGGGTGATGTGCGGCGCGCTGCCGTCGGAGGATTGATAGGTGATGGTGGCGTTGGCCACGGGCTTGTCGTTGGGCCCCAGGACCACCCCGGCTAGCTCGGAGTCGCCTTTGCGTTCATGCCGCCGCGCCTGCGCCAGGACGGGATTCCCCACGCCGCACAGGACCGCCAGAGAACTCCCTGCGGTCAGCAAAAGAATGACGTGGCGTGCGATGAGAAAAAGTCTCGGTTGCATGGCGGTTGGCTCCCCTGTTGCTCGCTGTACCCATTCTAGGACGTGGCGGGATTGGCGTCCGCTCGTGCGCTCCGTCTGTGCCGTCCTGACAACCTGCCTCCTTGTACAGGTGCGCCCTGCCGCGCGCGAATCCTGTCCGCGCGGCGTTCTCCTACGGCTGCAACTTATGGTCTGGTCGTGATGGCCAGACTTAACTGCACGGGCGTTTTCTTCTTTTCTTCCGGGAGGAACTGCACCTGATGGAATCCGTCTGTCGCGGTCAAGATAAGCATGACACTGGCGTTGTGACCCGAAAGCGTCCAGCGCTCGTTATCCCAATCGGCGCTCCCCTCGGTCTTTTCCTTGAACTCGATGTCCGAATAGCACGCCTGCAGCCCGGCTTTCAGTTGTTCGTACTCCGCCTTGATCTCCGCCATGGTTCCGGCTCAGCGCAAAGTGCACGAATACATTTTGTCGGGCACTACGTCGCAAGTAGACTGGCCGCCCGGAGTAAGTTTCCCCTCGTACATCTCAATCCACTTGTTGTTCGCCGGTCCGCGCAGAGTTGCAAACCCGTCGGTCTTGGCCGCCAGCACCTTTTCGATGAAGATGCAAATCCCCGGTTGGGCTTCCGGCTGCGCCGGCGCGACCGTTTTTCGCGGCAGAATCACTGTCTTTTCCCGGTGCATCTCCCGGTTGACCACCCAAAACTGCACGACAACGCCGGGCTTGCCGGATGGCTTGCCGGAAAGTGCATCCTCCAGGGCGCCGTCATCCTTCAGGTTGAGGCCCACCGCAAATCCAGGTTGTTCCGCCCTCAAATCCCAAACCTCGTCCCGCTTTGCCGCGTTGCCGAGTCTCTTCTCTTTGAACTCCCACTGGGGAAAGCTCGCGCGCAGTTCCGCGGCGGTTTTTTCGTACACGGCACGGGCCTCCTCGAAGTTCTGCCGAGGTCCCAGATCGCAGTCGTAGGAATAAGGAGTCTCGCGCCCGCCCCGCATGTGCCACGTTTCCAGCGTGCACGGGGTATCGGCGTCCGGCGTAAGCGTTCCTTGATATTTGTCGTGATGCTCTTTGCCGTTTTCGGTTTCCGCGCCTCGGAAGCTGGTGAGTTTCCCCGGCGCCGCCGCCACCAGCTTCTTCACAAATGCGCTGAACGGAGTATCCGCTGCGGGCGCCTTCGTCTGCTGCGCCATCGCTGCCGCGTTCACCGCCAGAATTACGATCACGAGTATCCACTTTTGCATTGGCTCCTCCTCGATTCGCTGCTGGGCACGCGTCACTGCAGGAAGCGGATCTGCAGGGCCAGCGACACGGGATTCTGTTTGGTCTTGGCGTCCACCTTTTCCGGCTCGCTCTTCAGCATGTAACCATCGTCGCGCGCCTGCACCGTAAGCTGGTAGACCGCATCCTTCCCCGAATAGAACCAAATATCGGCATGTTCGCCTTCGCTGTCATTGATGCTCTCATCGAACTTCAAGTTGGAATAACACGCCTGCAACTCGGTCTTCAGCCGCTCGTACTCCGGCTTGATCTCCTCCATGGTCTTCGCCCGGCGCATTTCGCAGAGATAGAACGCCTTGTCGTTGCCCGCCGATTTTGGCGGATACACTTTGCAGGTGGAAAGCGCATCCGGCCGCAGCGTGCCCGGGATGGCCCCCGAAGCTTCCGCCGGCTTGGCCGAACGCAGCGCCGCGTAATCATTCTGCCGCGCTGCACGCACTTTCTCGATGAATTTGCACAGCGGCAGATTGGCGGTCATCTCCTGCGCCGCCGCCGTCTTGGGCTTTTCTTTTTCCGGGAGCGTGTCGGTCACTTGCAAGTTCACCATTACGCCCGGCTTGCCGGAAGGTTTTCCGCTCAACAGGTCGGCCAGATTCCCCCAATCATACAGGTTGAGTTCCACGGTGAAGCCGGCCTGCTCGGCGGTCAATGTCCAGCTCTCTTCCCGCTTCGATTCATCGCCGGTTTTCTTCTCCTTGAATTTCCATTTTGGAAACGCGGCGCGCAATTCCGCCGCTGCTTCTTCATAGACCGGCTTGGAGTCCTGGAGATTTCGTGACGGTCCCAGCTGGCAGGAGTACAGCGGAGGATTTTCCATCTTATCCCCGCGCCGGGTGTGCAACGTGCATTTGGAATCGGCGTCCGGCGCCAGCGTGCCATGAAACATATTGTGATTGTCTTTCCCGAGGAGTGTGTCTTCTTCGCCCTTCAGCGCGGCAAACTCGCCGGGAACCGCGGCAATCACTTTCTTCACAAATGCGATCAGCGGCGTATCCGTCGCCGGCGCGGCTTTACCGGCCGTCTGCGGCCCGCCCGCTCCGGCAAATAACAATGTGGCCGCTCCCGCCAGCATGGCCAGCAAAGCCGCCACGATCCCTGCGGCATTTCTTCTCATGGAGTCCTCCTGGTAAATCGTTTGGCGAGCCGTACTCTTGGGGACAGCAGAGTATGAAAGCCTGCTCGGGAGGGGGCAAGAACGGTGGGGGGCTGGTGTTCCTAATTCGAAATGGGCCTTTCGTACTGTCCCACGGCGTTGGTCAGGAAGTCGCGGACGAGGAATTGGACGGCAGCGAAACCGAGAGCAGCCAGGCAAACAGCGGCAGCGCCGCCAGAACGAGAAACATGGCGGGCAGTCCGTGGCGATCGGCGAAGCCGCCCAGCATCGGCGCGAACACTCCGCCCACGGTGACGGCCAGCCCGAAGGTGACGCCCGAAGCCGTTCCCAGCCGCGCGGGAAGATATTCGTGGCCGAGAACGACCATCACGCTGAACGGCGCGAACGCCACCACGCCCACAGGAATGAGCAGGAGCAATGCCAGCCACGACTGATGCGCCAGCAGCAGCACGCCAATCAGCGGCCCCAGCAGCGCGAAGGACCACACCAGCAGGCGCCGCCGTCCAAAGGAAGGCGCCATCCATCCGCCCAGCAGCGTGCCTGCGGCCCCGGCCGCGAGAAACAGGGAAAGGGCCAGCCCGGCGCCGGTATTCCCGGCGTGCAGCACGCGCAGCCAGTAGAGCGGAACAAATGTGTTGAAGCCGAAGAAAAGCACGGAGCGGATCATCACCGCGCCGGTCAGCCGCGCGAAGGCTCCCCACTGGTCCTGGCCCGCGGCGGCGGCGCGCCCGGCATGGTCGTTGTCATGAAAACGGGACAGCGCGGCGAAATCCGGAAGGAACATGAGCAGCGCAGCCGCTCCCGCGAACGGCAGCAGCACCAGCCCGGCCGCGGCGTGCAGGCCCCAGGCCACCACCAGCGCCGTGGCCACCATCGGTCCCAGCGCGAAGCCTATATTTCCGCCCACGGCAAAGATGCTCATCGCGGCCGTGGGGCTGCTCTTCTCCTGCCGCGCCGAAAGATTGACGAAACGCACGGCTTCCGGATGAAACGCCGCCGTCCCGATCCCCGCCAGCGTCAGCGCGGCGAAGAGCATCCCATAGCGCGTCAGGTAGCCGGACAGCGCGATGCAGCCTGCGGAGAGCACCAGTCCCGCGGGCATCAGCCACGGCGCGGAACGCCGGTCGGCCAGGTGCCCAAAAGCGGGCTGCAGAAGCGAAGAGCTGATGTTGGCGGCGAAGACCAGGCCGCCCGCCGCGGCCAGCGAAATATGCAGGTCGCTGACGAAGAAGGGCAGCAGCGCGGGGACCGCGCCCTGGCAGAAATCCGTCCACAGATGGCCGGTCGAAAGCAACGCGAGGCGGCGGTTCATCCGAAAGATTATCGCACACCCCGAATCTCGGAGCAGCGGGAAGCGCTTTTACCGCTTGGTGGCTTGCGCCGCGCCCGAATCGCCGATCTCCGTGCGGATCAGCTCCAGCGCCTTGCCCGGCGGCCCGATGCGGCGGTAGCGGCTGGCGATGGTGCGCTCATGCACGGCGAACGGGGAGAAAAGTTTTCTCCCCGAGTAGTCGTACTCGGTCAGCGCCGGCAGCCAGACGCCCGGCTCTACCTCCGTTCGCTCCTGCGCAAACCGCGTCCCCTTGTAGATTTTGGCGAGGAAAAGTCCGATGGGAATATCCTCAATGAGGCTGCCCTCGATGCGCAGGATCTGCCCGCCGGCTTCGTCAATCCAGAGGAAGCCGCTCACTTTCGGAAAATAGGACGTGGTCCGGGAGGTGGGCTTGAACGCCGGATTGGGATCGAAGCGGACCTTGGATATTACGTGCCCGCCGCGCAGTTCGCGCGAAGCCAAGGTATAGACGAAAGCGGAGGCTGCGGTGTCAATCAGCGAAATTCGCTCGTTGTGCTTGCGCGTTACTCTGGCGTAAGCCTCGCGCTGCGCCGGCCCATCCCCGGCGGCCCATTCCAGCGTCCTGCTGAGCCTTTGCAGCGCCTCCCGGTATGCGGCCGGGTCGGCGGGAGCGCCATCGGGCCCCACGGGCAGGCGGGCCACTCCGGTCCCCGCCGGGATGGCCCGCACGGTGGTGATTTGCGCGGGCTGGGGATTGCCGGAGGAGTGCAGAATTTCCCGGCGCTCGATGCGCTCGAATAAATCCTGGGCCAGCTCGTTTTTCTTTTCGTTGGCCACGGCGCGCGTGAGCAGCGCGGTTTTCTCCGCTTCCGGCAGGGGCTCCTGGGGCAGCGTCGTCTGCTGCGCCGCGAGCAAGCCGGCCAGCAGCAAGGCGCCGGCGAGGGCCGCCGCGATCATCGCGGGGAATTTCATCATCCTGGGAGGAGTCATGGGCAATGCCGAATTCACCGGCGAGCCGTCTTGCCGCCCGCTATGGATTGGATTCCTCGCCGCCGCGAATTGTTGCATGGTCCTTCCGCCAGAGGCCGCGCGGAAGGACCATGCGCCGTGCATGGCCGGCTGCGGGACCGCCTCCGCTTACGGCTGCGGTTTTGCGTCCTTCTTCTCCGCCTGCTTCTTCATGCGTTCCGCTGTCCAGGGCGGCACCACGCCGTTCGTCCGCGCGTTGGCGATGGCCTGGCCCAGGTGCTCGCCCAGATGCCCGGTGATATGGAAGAAGACGCCGCGCCGCGTGGTCTTCGTCCCGAAAAAGTCAGCCGGGCTCTCCAGGCTGGCATCGTCCATTCCTTCCACCGATTTGCGCATAAAGACAAAAGAATCCTTCAGCGCCTGCACCGTCTTGGCCTTGTCCCCGCCCAGTCCGGAAATGGCTTTGGGGTCCACGCCGGCGGGCGCCGCTACCCCCAGAATGTGCAGGAACATGTAATTGCCCGCCGCCACGTGCGCGTAGACTTCGCCGACCGTGCGCACCCCTTCGCTCGGATGCGACGTGTACTTCTCCGCCGGAACCGCTTCGGCAAGCGCAGTGAACTTCTTTTCATACTCCGCCACCTGTTCCAGGAATTCAGCCTTTGCCCCGCCCGGTGCCGCCTGCGGTGTCGCCGGGTGTTCATGCTGGGCCCGGGCCGGGGCCAGGGCAATCGCCGTAACCACTAGAAACATAAACAAGATACGCTTCATCTCTTATCCTCCAGATCTGTCTTTCATTCTTCGCCTGTCCCGATTCCGGCCGCCTCCCATTGTGGGAGCCCCTTGCCGGGCGGGTCCAGAACAGGGGGTCAGACTACACCCGCCTTCGCTGAAAGAAAAGGAGGGGTTCGTGCGTCTAACAAAAGGGGGCAAAGGGACAATTGAAAGGGAACGAAGCAGAGCCCATTTTCGTCTTATCTTAAAAGAAGGGGTGTTCTTGTCCATTACGCACATCGAAAGACTGGGTCCGGCCGGGCATGCCAGGGGAGCGGCCCAGGGCTGGTCCGCCCGGTGGAGACGCTGGCGGGCGGCGGGAACCGCGAATTTCGAGACCCTGCGCATCGCTCTGGATGCTCTGCGCGCGCACAAACTGCGCAGCCTGCTGACCCTCATCGGCGTGATTCTGGCCGTGACCACTCTCGTGGCGGTAATGAGCGTGGTCGCCGGTCTGGACAGTTACGTGGCGGAACGGGTGGGCAACCTGGGCGCCAACGTTCTGGTGGTGAACCGCTTCGGCATCATCACCAGCTTCGATGATTTCGTCAAAGCGCAAAAGCGTCCGCCGGTCACCTACGAGGAATTCGGCTACCTGCGCGAGAATATGCGCACCATCATCCAGGTGGCCGCCGTGGAAAACTCCCAAAGCGACGTGCGCTCCGGCAACGAACTGCTCGAGGACGCCACCATCATGGGCGTGACCCCCAACTACACCGAAGTGCGCAAGGTGGATGTCGCCTCCGGACGCTTCCTGACCGCCGTGGACGAGTCCCACCGCGCCCCGGTCTGCTTCATCGGCGAGGACGTCCGGCGAAAGTTTTTTCCCACCGTGGACCCCATCGGAAAAATCATCCGCGCCGGCTCGCATAGCTATCAGGTCGTCGGCGTGGCCGCGGCCATCGGCAGCGTCTTTGGCCAGTCCCAGGATAATTTCCTGCTCATTCCCCTGGGAACCTTCCGCAAGGAATGGCACGTGCCCCGGCAGAGCCTGGGCTTGTTTGTGCAGGCGCAAACCGCCGAAACCATGCAGGCCACCGAGGACGAGGCCAGAATGCTCATGCGCGCCCTGCGCCACCTCGAGTGGAATGCCCCGGACAGCTTCGGCATCGTCGGCTCCGCCTCCATCACCCAACTCTGGAATTCTCTGACCGGCAGCCTGGCCAATCTGGCCGTGGGCCTCACCGCCGTCTTTCTTGTTGTCGGCGGCGTGGTCATCATGAACATCATGCTGGCCAGCGTCACCGAGCGCACCCGTGAGATCGGCCTGCGCCGTTCCCTGGGCGCGCGCAGAAAACACATCGTCATGCAGTTCCTGGCGGAATCGGCCATCCTGGCCACCGTGGGCGGACTTCTGGGCATCGCCCTCTCCCTGGCCGTGTGCGCGATGGCCCGCTCCGCCACGGACATCCCCATTCGCACCCCGATGAGCGCGGTCGTCCTGTCCCTCGTGCTTTCCTCCGGCGTCGGACTCTTTTTCGGAATCTACCCGGCGACCCGCGCGGCCCGCCTGGACCCCATCGAGGCGCTGCGCGCGGAAGGATAAAGATCAGCCGGTCACTGGGCGGACCGGCGGAGAAAGAACATGGCACAAGCACACGCGGAAAATCTGAAGCAGGCCTTCGACACCCTGCGCACTCACAAGTTGCGCAGCCTGCTCACTGTTATGGGCGTGGTCCTCGGCGTCAGCGTCATCATGCTCGTGGCCGGCCTCATTGCCGGCTTCGATGACTCCGTCCAGGAAGAGATCAAGCAGTACGGCGCCGATACCGCCTTCATCTCCCGCTTCGACCAGGGCCCCGGAGGCGGCGGCCATCGCCCCAAGGAGGAGCGCGAGCGCAAGCCCCTCACCCTCGAGGACGGCCAGGCCCTCCGCGAAGACTGTCCGGCGGTCCGCAACGTAACCGTATGGATGATGTGGTGGGAGCAGCCGCATTCCATCCGCACCAAGGACGGCACCGTCTCCGCCATTGATTATCGCGGCGTGCAGGCCAATTTCGGCCAGGTCTATGCCAATGCTGCGACTCTCGAGGGCCGCTTCATCAGCGAAGGCGACGACTTGCACCGCGAAAAAGTGGTCATGCTCGGGGAAAACGTGGCTCCGGTGCTCTTCCCGCTGGGTTCCCCCGTCGGCAAGGAAGTGCAGATTGACGGTTCCTCTTTCACCGTCATCGGCGTCGTCGAAAAACCCAAAGGCGGCATCGGCATAGGCGACGAAGACCGCCGCGTCCTCATCCCCTACAACACCTTCCGCAAGATCTATCCCGGCGCATATGAAAACGCCATCCGCATCCAGGCCGAAAAAGACAAGCTGGAGCAGGCCGTGGACCAGGTGCGCGACGTCCTGCGCCGCCGCCGCAACGTGCCCTACGACAAGCCCGACAGTTTTTCCATCCAGACCGCGCAGCAGCAGGTGGAAGAATTCCACAGCATCGTGGGCAAGGTGGCCCTGGCCACCGTCGTGCTCTCTTCCATCGGCCTGCTCATTGGCGGCGTGGGCGTGATGAACATCATGCTGGTGAGCGTCACCGAGCGCACCCGCGAAATCGGCGTGCGCAAGGCCATCGGCGCCAAGCGCGGGGACATCACCATGCAGTTTCTTCTGGAAGCCATGACCCTGACCGGGTCCGGCGGCGTAATCGCTTTAGTGCTGGTCAACGGCCTGATCCTGCTGATTCGCCTGGCCACCAGCTGGCGCGCCAGCGTCCCGCTCTGGGCCACTGCCCTCGGGCTATTCGTCAGCGTCTCCATCGGCCTGGTCTTTGGCGTTTGGCCGGCCATGAAAGCGGCCAAGCTCGACCCCGTCGAAGCCTTGCGCTACGAATAGCCGGCAGTCTCGCAGACGGATTTTCCGTCCTGCTCCGTTATTCGATTTCCACCGCTTCGGGAAGAGCATCCTCGAACTGTTTCCACGCCTCCTCGGTTCCCGGGTACCCGGTAATCAGCAGGGCATAGGCCGCCGGCCATCTTCGGATCAATACGAGATTCATCCGGAAATTGCTCCCGGGCTTCCGGAACTCCATCTCTTTCGCCCTATTCCCGCGAATGATTAATTCCCTTTGCGTAGTCAGCCGGAAGCCACTCCGCCGGCCGAATTGCGCGGCCAACACTCCCGCGCTGACATCCAGGGAGGGAGAGAAGTCGGGGAAAATCGGCCAGAATCTCACCGACAAGTCCCGCGAAACAAAAATACAAAAGCTGCGAGAGGGATCCTGCTTCGGGTCGCCGGGATCTTTCAGGTCACCCCAGACCCCGGGAACTTTCAGCGTCACTCCGCTCTGCGGATTGCGGTAGACCGTTGCGCGAGCAAGTTGTGCCGGGGTCCCCGGGAGGCTCTGCGCCTGCGGCACCGTGATTTCGACTGTGTCCGCGGAGTGGTCCACCCTACCGTATCTCTGTAAATAATGATTCCAGACCAGAAAACACAGAAGCGGGGCCAAGAGAAGGAAGGCGCCGGAGAAAATGAGCAGCCGGAGAATGGCCTGGGAACTCTTGGTTTGCAGCGGTTCGTGAGCCGGTCTGCCGGAGAGATTAAATTCAGACATGATGAAAATGTCCTTCGAGCGTTGCCAGCGCCAGCGAGGATAGCACTGGGATACTTAAACGGCTAGGTAATAATGGAAGGTCATTGGGTTTGCGGAAAAACCGGGGAGGAAGATGGGCTTCGGCCCTGTCTCTAGCGCATCGCCGAGTGTACCGCGCCATTGTGCGTGGAAGCGTCCGAGGCGTGCGGCGCGGCCGGCCAGGTCACCTGCAGCACGGGATCTGCTTTGTGCATGAACTTGGAATGCCGCGTGATCTGAATGCGCAGGTGGTTCTTCCTTCCCGCCGCGATTTCCGCAAGACCCTCCTGCTCGAGATGCAGGCTTTTGTCGGCGTGATAAAGCGCCACGCGCAGTTGGTGGCTGCCCGGCGGCAACTGCCGCCGCAAATGGACCGCTTTGCGCGGAATGTTGGGCGAAATCATCGCGCTGTAGAGCATGTCGCGGTCGGCAAACACCACCAGCGTCTCTTCCGTCTCCACGGCGCTTCCGGAAATCTCAATGTCCACGCTGGCCAGCTTCTGCTTTGCCGCGGGAAGCTCCGCCGCCCCGTTTCTGGGCGCCGCCACCGCGGCTTGCGCCTTCTCCACGGAGAGACTCCGCTCATACGCAGGGCCCGGTGGTAGTTTGCTCGCGGAAGCCGGGGAGGCGGCACGCGCATCGGCAATCGCCAAATTCAGTGCAGCCACGCGTTCCGGGCGGCCATAGAGGTCCTGAGGAGGCTGCGGCGCGGCGGAAACAAACACAGGCGCGGGCGGAATGACCATGCGGCGGCGCACATTGTTCACCGCCGGAATCGCCGCCAGGGCCAGCAGGGCCAGCGTTCCCCCCGCCCACGCGGCGGCCCGCAGCGCGGGCTGGCTGTTCCATAGCCGCCGCATCCGCGAGGGCGCCTGCGGCCCCCGCCGCGCGATGGGATAGAGTTCCGCGGCCAGTTTATCCGCGGTCGCGTAGCGATCGGCGGGGTCTTTCGCCAGGCAGCGCAGAATGATCCGCTCCACCTCCGCGGGAATGGCGGGATTGAGCCGCGCAGGCGCCAGGGGCCGCGCCGCCAGGATCTGCGCGCAGACCGCCGCCAGGGAAGTCCCCTCAAACGGCCGCTCCCCCGTGGTCATCTCGTAGAGCAGAACGCCCAGCGAAAATATATCCGACCGCGCATCCTGCTTCTTTCCTTCGATCTGCTCCGGAGAAAGATAAGCCGGCGTTCCCGCGATGCTGCCCGAGTAGGACAACTGAGTGATGAAGCGCGCGATTCCGAAATCCCCCAGTTTGATCTGCCCGTCGTCGTTTACCAGGATGTTGGCTGGCTTCACGTCCCCGTGAATGATTCCCGCGGCATGCGCCCGCCCCAGCGCCCGCGCCAGATGCGCGGCCCACAGGCAGGCCCGCTGCAGGGGCACCGGCTCTTTTTCCATGACTTTGGCCAGCGTGCTCCCGGGCACGTATTCCATCACCAGATAGGGCTGGCCGTGCTCTTCGATCCCCACGTCGAACAGGCCCACAATCGAGGAGTCGTTCAACTGCCCCACGATGCGCGCTTCGTTTAGAAATTTTTCGCTGGAGTCCTTCGTGCCAAATTCGCAGAGCAGCGTCTTCAGGGCCACGGTGCGGCCGATGAGCGTGTCGCGGGCCTTCACCACCCGTCCGGAGGCACCCGTTCCGATCGTTTCGAGAATCTCGTAACGCTCGTTATTCATGGCGATGAATTTGCCCCAAGCCTGGCACAGACCAGTCTGCCTGCGGAAATTCCCGTGGAAAATGCCCCATTGGTACCAAGCCGGAAGTACTTGAGTACCATCGCCCTGCATTCATGTACATTTCGGTACATGTTCCGGCGCGGGCCGTGCAGCTCCCTCGTGGGAAACCATTTCCCTTTATGTCGTGCGTGCGCGCCGGGGAGCGGCGCCGGGCGATGCTACCGCTGGTCCCGCGGGCTTGCGCCGCGCCAGCGGAAAAAGATCGTCGGCCAGCGCTTCGCCGGTGGCATAGCGCTGCGCCGGATTTTTCGAAAGGCATTGCAGAATGATCATATCCAGCGCGGGTGGCAGCGCCGGATTTAGGTTGGTGGCCTGCGGCGCCGGCGTGGAAAGGATCTGCCCACAAATGGCCTGCAGGGTTTCTCCCTGAAACGGCAGCTTCCCCGTGACCGCTTCAAATAAAATTGTTCCCAGCGAAAAAAAATCCGAGCGCGCATCCTGCGGCCGCGCCACGATCTGTTCCGGGCACCAGTAGGCCGGTTTGCCGCGCATCGGATCTTCCAGCACCTCCCGGCTGGCCAGCCGGGCCATCCCGAAGTCGGTCACCTTCACGCTGCCGCCTTCCGTGATCAATAAATTCGAGGGTTTCAGGTCGCCGTGGATCACCCCCTTGCGGTGGGCCATGCCCAGCGCATTGGCCGCCTGCCCAATATAGGAGCAGACCTTGGTGTAGTGCAGCGACCCTTTGCTCAGCAAACGGTCCAGCGGATGCCCTTCGATAAACTCCATCACCAGATAGGGCGTGGACGTGGCCTCGTCAATCCCCGCGTCGTGCAGCGCCACGATGCCCGGGTGCGAGAGCTGTCCGTTGATGCGCGCCTCATTCAAAAATTGCTGGCGTTTGGCCGGCTTGGCAAACTCCTGCGAAAGCAGCTTCACCGCCACGGTGCGGTCAATGATCGGGTCGTGGGCGCGCGCCACCTTTCCCGATGCTCCTTCGCCCATGATGTCCAGAATTTCGTAACGTCCGACGCGCATGAAGGCAATTCCTTCCCAGCTCTACCCGCGAATAAAAGTATAGAATTCGCCGCCCCCGGTTACAGGTCTTATCTTTGCAAACGTGCGCACTTGGGCACTAAAGCGGCCGCGGCGTCGAACCATTCCTCCCGGCGGGGCCGCGCTCGTCCCCCGGACCGGGCTGGCGCAGCGGCATGAAAACCGGGCTGCTTTCGTATCGTCGTGGAAACTCCCGCACCGTGCGGCGCATCGCCGGAAGCCACAGGCGATGGAAGTGATAGGCGCGCATCTCCTCCAGCGCCTGCGCTGCCGTCCATCCTTCCGCGGACATGCGATAGGCGGCGATCATCACTCCGGTGCGATCCGCTCCATGCAGGCAATGCACGAAGAATTTGCGCCCCGCATTTTCCCGCAGCAGCCCCAGAAATGCCGCGATCTGCTCCTCGCTGGGGCCCGCCGTGCCCGAGACAGGCATGCCGATGTAACGCATGCCGTTCGCTTCCACCGCTTGCCGCTCGCGCTGCTGTCTTTCCCCGCGGTTGTGCAGATCCACCACGATGGCAATACCCAATTGCCGCAATTGCGCGTATCCGCTCTCCCGTGGCTGCGCTCCGCGGTAGAGAAATTCTCCCGCCCGCCCCGCATTGCCGATCCCCGGCAGCTCCAGCCGCTGCACCGCGGCGCGCCCCGCCGTTGGAACCGGCGCTCGTTCCGGATTTGGCGTGAGCCCGCCGCTCTGCGCGGCCCATGCAGACAGTCCTACGGGCAAGCAGAAGAGCAAAAGCGCTACGGTGAAGGAGCGAAGCAGGGGCATGGCCGCAATCATTATTTCACGCCCAAGGAGTGGCCCGCGCGCAAAAAAGCGGGAGAGTTCGGAGCGTGCCAATGCGAAACGGCACCACTACAGGTAGACATGCGCTCAAAAAGATAACAATATTTTGTGATTTCCTCTTGACACCGCTGGCCCTTGCGCAGATACTGCGCTTCCAGATTCGGGGGAACGTGGTAGCGCCAGTCGGATCCAGTCGAGGGAGTGTAAAGATCCGGTTGAAGCCACGAAGCCAGCCCGGGTTCTAAAGCAAACAACTGATAGGGCAGGACCGTCTCACGCTCAATGTTGCGGCGTGAATCGGAGCACAAAGGCCGCCTGTGAAAATCCGGTCAGGGGCCGGGCATTCTATTTTCGGGCTCTCTGCTGGCTTTCGGGAGCGCCGAACAACCTTGGGGAAGTGCGCGGGGGAGTTTTCCACCGCGCGGATGTTTTGCACAGAGCAGAGAAGAGTAGACTGAAACAAGGCGCCCTCCCCGTTGGGGTGGAGCCCCGATAGGCGGAGGAAGAAATGGCGACGGCAAAACAGGCTTTGAATGGCAAGACAATGGAGACGGAGATGAACCCGCAATCGGGTAAGAAATCGGCAGCGCAGACCGGAATGACCTTCCGGCGCTTCTTCACCGACGGCAAGCTGGCCCCCTTCGATGCCGTGGAGTGGGAACAGCGCACCGCCCTCATCGGCAACGAAAAGGGTGTCTCCATCTTCCGCCAGGACAACGTGGAAGTTCCCAAGTCCTGGTCGCAGACCGCCACCAATATCGTCGCCAGTAAATACTTCCACGGCAAGCCCGGCACCAGCGAGCGCGAAACCTCCGTGCGTCAGTTGATCGCCCGCGTCGTGAACACCATCGTGCGCTGGGGCGAAGAGGGCGGTTATTTCGCCGATGCCGCCTCCCGCGACGCCTTCCGCGACGAACTCTGCCACCTCCTGGTCGAGCAGAAAATGGCCTTCAATTCCCCCGTGTGGTTCAACGTCGGCGTTCAGTCCAAGCCTCAGTGCTCCGCCTGCTTCATCAATTCCGTCCAGGACAGCATGGATTCCATCATGAACCTGGCCAAGACCGAAGGCATGCTCTTCAAGTGGGGCTCCGGCACCGGCACCAACTTCTCCACGCTCCGCGGCAGCAAGGAAACCCTCTCCGGCGGCGGCATCGCTTCCGGCCCGGTCAGCTTCATGAAGGGCTTTGACGCCTTCGCCGGGGTCATCAAGAGCGGCGGCAAGACCCGCCGCGCCGCCAAGATGGTCATCCTCAATATCGATCATCCCGACATCGTCGAATTCATCGAGTGCAAGATGTCCGAGGAGCGCAAGGCCCATGTGCTCATGGAGCAAGGCTACAGTTCGGCCATCGACGGCGATGCCTACAGCTCCGTTTTCTTCCAAAACGCCAACCACTCCGTCCGCGTCACCGACGACTTCATGCAGGCCGTTGAGGAAGACCGCGACTGGTGGACCAAGAACGTGGCCGACGGACAGCCCGTGCAAAAGCTGCGCGCCCGCGACCTCATGCACAAAATCAGCGAATCCACCTGGCAGTGCGGCGACCCCGGCATGCAGTACGACACCACCGTCAACCGCTGGCACACCTGCAGCAACACCGCGCGCATCAACGCTTCCAACCCCTGCTCCGAATACATGTTCCTCGACGACACCGCCTGCAACCTGGCTTCCCTGAACCTGATGAAGTATCTCGGGCCCAACGGCCAGTTCGATACCGACGCGTTCCAGCAGGCCGTGGACATCACCATCACCGCCCAGGAAATCATGGTGGATAACGCCAGCTATCCCACTCCCAAAATCAGCGAGAATTCGCACCGCTTCCGTCCTCTCGGTCTCGGCTATGCCAATCTCGGCGCCCTGCTGATGTCCCTGGCGCTTCCCTACGATTCCGATAAGGGCCGCGATATGGCCGCCGCGGTCACCGCTCTCATGTGCGGTGAAGCCTACGCACAATCCGCCCGCGTGGCCGAACGCTTGGGCCCCTTCGAGGGTTACGCCGAAAACCGCGAGCCCATGCTCAACGTCATCCGCATGCACCGCGACGCCATGCGCGGCATCCGCCCGGAAAACGTTCAGCCGCAGCTCATGCTCGCCGCCCAGAACTCCTGGGACACCGCCCTGGTCCAGGGCGAAAAGTCCGGTTTCAAGAACTCCCAGGTCACCGTCCTGGCTCCCACCGGCACCATCGGCTTCATGATGGATTGCGACACCACCGGCATCGAACCTGACCTGGCCCTGGTCAAGCACAAGAAGCTCGTCGGCGGCGGCGTCATCAAGATCATCAACAACACCGTCCCGCAGGCCCTCATGAACCTCGGCTATACCGCCGAACAGATGAGCGAAATCGTCACCCACATCGACCATGCCGGCACGATCGAGGGCGCTCCCTACCTCAAGGAAGAACACCTCCCGGTTTTTGATTGCTCGCTCACTCCTCCGGGCGGCGGCCGCTCCATCGCCTGGTCCGGCCACGTGCGCATGATGGCCGCCACGCAGCCTTTCCTCTCCGGCGCCATCAGCAAGACCATCAATATGCCCGCAGAATCCACCGTGGACGACATCTCCCAGGCCTATATGCAGTCCTGGAAGATGGGCCTGAAGGCCGTGGCCATTTATCGCGACAGCAGCAAGGGCGCCCAGCCACTCTCCGCCGCCGGCAAGAAAGCCGAAGAAAAGAAGGCCGCCGCTCCCGAACCGGAGCAGCGCGAACTCTTCGCCCGCGCCCAGCGGGAAAAGCTGCCCGCCGAACGCGCCTCCATCACCCACAAGTTTTCCGTGGGCGGCCACGAAGGCTACATCACCGTGGGCATGTACGAAGACGGGCGCCCCGGCGAAGTCTTCATCAAGATGGCCAAGGAAGGCTCCACACTCTCGGGCGTCATGGACGGCCTGGCCCTCACTCTCTCCATCGGCCTGCAGCACGGCGTTCCGCTCAAGGTGCTCGTGGATAAGCTCGTCAACACTCGCTTCGAGCCCTCCGGCATCACCGCTAATCCCAATATCCGCTTTGTCAGCTCCGTGCTGGACTATCTCGCGCGCTGGCTCGGCGGCCGCTTCCTCTCTTCCGACTATCTCAAGCTCAACGGCGCTGCCCCGGCGGAAAACTCCGCGATGGCCCCCCCGGCGGCCCGGCCTCTGCCGGCCATGCCCGCGGTTCCTGCAATATCCTTCACGCAGGCCAGCGCCCCGCGCAATGCCCATGAAGGCGCTCCCACCTGCTCCGAATGCGGCATGCTCATGGTTCCCAACGGGGCTTGCTATAAGTGCGAAAACTGCGGCAGCACGTCCGGCTGCAGCTAGGAGGTTTGTAGATGAAGGGCACCGCCGCTCGAACCGCCGCCAGCCGCACGGCCGCCACGCTCTCTCCAAAAGTGCGTGGCTTCCTCCATGTTCAGCGCCACGGCGTCTCCACCAGCGCCGTCTATACCGTCATTTTTCACCGTTTGGATTCCGGCGGCTTGGGGCCCACCCCGGTCTTGGTGGAAGGGGCGCAAGCCCTCATCGAAACGCTCGATCGCATTGGCCTGGATTTTCACCGCGCGGAAGTGCGCGGCGCTCTCGAGGATATTCTGCGCCTGGGTTCGGCCAATTTTCCCGATGTCTGGATGAGCGATGAAGAACTTCGCGAAAAGGGCCTGATCGGAGCCTGACGTTTCTTTTTTTTGCCCTGCAGGACCAGCCGGAGCGCCCGCTCCGGCTTATTTTTGACTGTAAGGAATATCCTCAAAAACGGTTTAGCGCGGCCGCGGGCGCAGCGGCTGCCGGCTGGTGAGCGCGCGCGGCCTCATGCGCAGTTGCGGCCCTAGCGGCGGCGGCACATTGCGCAGCTGCTCCCCGCAATTGCAGCAGCGGTCGCTCCCGAAGGGTCCGGCCAGCACCGCGCGTAACCATTGCCCGCGCGCCTGGCACTGTGGATTGATGCATTGCACGGTCCAGCCGGGCAGATATTGCAAGGAACTCTCCCTGCGCGCCGGCCTTGCGCTTGGCTCGGATCACTTCCGGCGCGACGGGTGGATTGTGCCGCACGGCTCCTGTGGTGTCAAGCAGGAACCACACCAGATATTGTGGTGCCTTTGCAGCGCTTTCTCCCCCTGCATTTTCCGAAACTCTCCGGAGTCCCCGCCACTTGGGGTAAGGTAAGGTGTACACGCGAAAGCGCCGCGGAAGAAGCAAGTCCGCGCCAAGGAGAGCAACAATGCCCAATCCCACTGGTCCGCGGTATGACTTCAGCTCCGAGTTCCCCGGTTTTGATAAATTGCGTTCCAGGATCCTCCTCATCATCGGAGCCATTGCCGCCTTTTTCTTCCTGATGGCCTCGGTCACTTCCATCCCCACCGGCCACGTCGGCGTGCTCACCCTGTTCGGCCGCGTGACCGGAGAGGTGCTCCCGGAAGGCATCCACTTGGTCAATCCCCTGAAGTCGGTGGAAAAACTTTCGGTCCAGACGCAGTCCCTCAAGGAGAGCGCCAGCGTCCCTTCCAATGAGGGCCTCATCCTCTCCCTGGACACGTCTCTGCTCTTTCGCCTGGACAGCTCCAAGGCCGCGGAAGTGTTCCAGACGGTGGGCGTGAATTACGTGGCGAATATTGTCGAGCCGACCCTGCGCGCCGCGGTGCGCACCGCCACCTCGGCTCATTCCGCCAACGCCCTCTATACCAACGCCCGCGAACTGGTGCAGAAACAGATCATGGAGGAACTGACCACTCAGCTGGCTCTGCGCGGCCTCATCGTCGAAAACGTTCTCCTGCGCGATGTGCAGCTTCCCGCCATGCTCAAGTCCTCCATCGAAGCCAAGCAGCAGGCCGAACAGGACGCCCTGCGCATGAGCTTCATCCTGCAGAAGGAAAAGCAGGAGGCCGAACGCAAGCGCATTGAAGCCCAGGGTATTGCCGATTTTCAGCGCATCGTGGCGCAGGGGATCAGTTCGCAACTGCTGGAATGGAAGGGAATTGAGGCCACTGAAAAACTGGCCTTGAGTCCGAACACCAAGGTGGTCATCATCGGCAATCCCAAAAACGGACTGCCCCTGGTCCTCGAACCCCGTTAAGACGGCTCTCCGCGGGGCGCCTTATTTCACGCCGGCCGCGGCCTTGTGCTGCCGAAGAAGATCCTCTAGCACGACGATTTTGGCCTTGATGCGCTCGACGTTCTGCTGCCGCGCGCTGATTTGCGCCTCCAGCCCGTCCAGTTGCGCCTTGCCGGCCGTGTCCCGGCTGGCATCGGCCTTTGCATAAAACTGTTCCTTTTGCAGGTTGAAGTCGCGCTGCGCCAGGTCGGTATCCTTCTGCGCGTTGACTAGTTGTTCCTTGGCGCTCTTCAGTTCGGCTTCTTCCTTCTCGATCTTGTCCTTCAGATCCGCGGTCTTTTGCGCCGCGGCTTCCGCATCCGCGGCTTTCTCGGACTCCGGCTTGCCCCTGTCCGGAGTCAGTTCCTTTGAGGTGCTCTCCGATTCATCCACCGGCGCCGCTGTATTGCTCTTGCGAATGGTATCGTCGTCGATTGTTTTCACCGGTTTGGCGGACTTTTTCCGCGCGCGCGCCTTGCGCGCCGCCTCCGCCACCGACTGCGTGGAATCCTGCTGCGCGGCCTGCACCGCCATCTCCCCCGCGAACAACAGCAGGAAAGCGGCGGCCAGCGCGGCCAGGGCCTTGCTCGCGCCTCTTACGGTGTCTTCGGAAAAAAAATTCCAGGTTGTCTTGTTCATGCGGGCCTCTCTCGCTGGGCTCCAGAAAAGAATACGCCGCCCCGCGCACCGTGGCAATTGCCTTGCCGCCCCGTGTAGCAAGGAATGCACCCCCGCTTTCCTCTCCGCGATCCTCTACTCCAACGGGGTCCCTTGCACCGCCCGCCCACCCGGTGCATACTCCCGCTCGTGCCGCTCCGGAGGGCTCATGAACGGAAGATACTGGATTCTCGCTGCTTTCCTGACGATGTTCCTGGCGGGCGCCCCCGTTCTCTCCGCCACGGCCGCGTCGTCGTCCCCGTCGCCGGGCCAGCAGCAGCCCGCCCCGGCTCCGGCGCAACTCGAAACTACTCCCAAGACCGGGCAATACACGCTCTCCCATGACCGCTACGAGAAAGCCGTGGCCTACTCCCGCTCCCAATACACCCTCTACTTTGTCTCCTTTTTCTATGGCCTCTTCATGCTCCTGCTTGTCCTGCGTTTCGGATTGGCCGTGCATTTCCGCAACCTCACCGAGCGCTTCTCCGACCGGCGGCTTCTGCAAGCGGCCCTCTTCGTCCCCCTTCTCTTTCTCACCCTGGACGTCCTGGATCTGCCCCTCTCCGTTTACCGCCACTCTCTGGCCCTGCGCTATGAGCTTTCCGTGCAAACCTGGGGCTCCTGGCTCTGGGACTGGAGCAAGGGCGAGATGCTCGGAATTCTCTTCGGTTTCCTGCTGGTTCTTATTCTCTTCGCCGTGATCCGCCGCAGCCCGCGCCGCTGCTGGCTCTATTTCTGGATGGCCGCCCTGCCCATCGCCCTGGCCGCCTTCTTCATCAGTCCGTGGGTGATTGACCCGCTCTTCAATAAATTCGAGCCGCTCGACGCCCGGCACCCCGAATTGGTGACGGCCATTGAAAAAGTGGTTCATCGCGCCGGCATGGACATTCCCCGCGAAAAAATGTTCCTGATGCAGGCCAGTTTGAAGAGCAACGCCATCAACGCCTATGTCACCGGCTTCGGCGCTTCCAAACGCGTCGTCGTCTGGGATACCACCATTCAGAAAGCCACCCCAAACGAGACTCTCTTCATCTTTGGCCACGAAATGGGCCATTACGTTCTCAACCATGTCCGCAACGGTTTTCTCTTCGCCGCCGCCATGCTTCTGGGGGCCTTCTATCTGGCCTTCCGCGGTTTGCACTGGGCCCTGGACCGCTGGGGCATCTTGTGGAAGATTCGCGGCGAGGATGACTGGGCCGCCCTCCCGGTCATGCTCGGCGTTCTCTCGGTCATTCTCTTCTTCGCCTCTCCCGTCTTCAACGGTTTCAGCCGCATGCAGGAGGCCCATGCGGATATCTACGGCCTCGAAGTCACCCACGGTATGGTGCCGGACTCCGCCGAAGTGGCTGCCCACGCCTTCCAGGTACTCGGCGAAGTGGACCTCTCCGATCCCAATCCTCCCGATTTCATCACCTTCTGGCTCTATAGCCATCCGCCGGTGGCCGACCGCCTCGTCTTTGCGCACACCTACGACCCCTGGGCCAAGGGACAATCTCCCCAATATGTGAAGTGAAGCTGTTGGGCTCTTCCTGCCAAACGAGGAAATAGCGGTTAGCGGCCTCCGCCGCGCTTGACCTTCCTCTTCGCAAACGCCGCTACCTTGCTTCGGTTGCCGCAACTGGCCATCGCGCACCACCGCCTCCGCCCGTTCCGCGAATCGTCATAGAACAGCAGCGGGCACTCCGGATTCGCGCACCTCCGCAGCGCCGCCGCCCCCTCGGAAATGATTTCCGCCGCCGAGCGGGCGATCGCCGTCAGCAGCCATTCCGGATGCCTCTCCCGCGCCACAAATTGCAGCTTCCAGCCGGGCCCCTCTGGCACCAACTCGTCATGCCCCTCCGTTATCCGCAGCAAGTCATTGATCGCCAGGATGCTGGCGTGTTCCACCGGCTCTCGACGCGCCAGCGCGCCCAGCGCTTGCACCAGACCGGCCCGCAGCGCCAGCGCTTTGCGCAGCAGCGATTCCACCGTTTGTGGATCCGTGCGTTTCAATGCTAGCAGCGCGCTGGCTCGTTCCCCGGAAATTACCTGGGCCTGCTCGAGAAACGCCACCAGCCCGGCCCAGTCCTCGAGCGCTCCCGGCGTTCCTGCGATGGCCTGCGCGGTATTGGCAAAGTCCACGGCGACGCGGTCGCCCAGAAGAGCGAAGCGAGGAGTATTCGTAGGCATGGAGGATTCCTCCTAACCACTAAATATCAAATAACTGGTTATGGGACAAGCCCTTTCTCTTTCCCTCTCCTTTTTTCACTCTCGCCCGCTCTAACCCCGCCGCTTTTTTTTCTTATTGTTTTCTCCCCCCGCGCCATTTCCTGAAGTAGAATTCCTCGCTTTGCTTATTTTTTCCCGGAGGCCGTCCCCATGACCGATTCCTCGCCGCCGCCCTCTGCTTCCTCGCCGCTCTCCTTGCCGGTGCGGACCCCGGGTTGGGGCGGCAAACTTCTGCGCGGTTACTCGTGGTGGGCGGTCGTCCTGCGAAGCATTTTCTATGTCTTGCTTGTCGTGGCCGTCAGTATTGGCGCCATCCAGGTCTTGCGAATTTTTTCCCCTCACCCATCGGGCCCTCCCGCGCCGCGTTCTCTTTTCCTGGGTGAAGCCGTGCTGGCTCTTGCCGCGCTGCTGGCGGCGCTGCTGATGTCCTTCCTCGAAAGACAGAAGATGGATGCTTACGGACTTCCCGCTCGGCTGGCCTTCGGAAAACTGTTCTGGCAGGGCGTTCTGGCCGGGCTAGCAGAAGTTTTCGCGCTGGTCGGTCTGATTGCTGCCGGGGGCGGCTACTCCTTCGGCGTGGTGGTGCTGCGCGGAGGGGAAATCGCCCGCTGGGCCTGCTTCTGGGCGGTTTTCATGTGCCTGGTGGGGATGTTCGAGGAGTTTCTGTTTCGCGGTTATGTGCAGAGCACGCTGGGAAAAAGGTTCGGCTTCTGGCCCGCCGCCCTGGTGCTTTCCGCGCTGTTTGGCGCCGCGCATCTCTCCAACAAAGGCGAAAGCTGGGTGGGCGCGGCCAGCGTGGTGGTTGTTGGATTGGTCCTCTGTCTGACTCTTGCGCGCACCGGCAGTTTATGGTTTGCCGTGGGATTGCACGCCAGCTTCAATTTCGGCCAGACGTTCGTCTTTTCGGTTCCCGACAGCGGGGTCGTCTTTCCCGGCCATCTTTCCTCGGCCTGGCTGCATGGCCCGGCCTGGCTCACCGGCGGAAGCGTGGGGCCCGAAGGCAGCCTCTTCAGCTTCCTGACCATGGGGCTGCTGGCCTACGCCATCCACCGCATCTATCCGCGCAAAACGGAGTCCGCTCCGCGCGCCTGAGCGATTTTCTTCAGTGAACCAGTTCGGAGGCGTAGACCAGCCGCACTCCCTGCGCTTCCAGTTCCGGCAAGATCTCGCCCAGTGCCCGCAGCGTTGCCGCATGCGGGTGTCCGATGGCGATGGCCTCGCCCTTCTGCTTCGCGCCGTCGATGGCCAGCGTCAATTGCCGCCGCACTGCGTCCACCTCGGCCACATCATCTAGAAAGGGAACGTTTCGGAATCCCGCCGGCACTCCCGCGTGCTGCGCCGAGGCAAAGGCCACGGTCGCCGCCGTCGTGCGGCTGTCAATGTAGAAGAGCCCCCGTTCGCGCAGCACCGGCATCAGCGCGGACATTAACTCCGTGTTGGCGGTGGCCTGCGACCCCTGATGATTGTTCACCCCGGCCACGTGCGGAATCGAATCCAGCATCTGCGTGACCAGCGAGGCCACTTCACCGGGCGCCAGCCCCGGGTGCAGTTCCGCCGCTTCGGCCTTTTCCCCGGCCACGGATTGCATGGGCAGGTGCAACATCACTTGATAACCGTGCGCATAGGCTTCTTCGGCGATCTCCGCCGAATGGGGATGCCCGGGCAGCACCGAAAGCGTCAGAGGGTAGCGCAGCGCGAAGACCGCGTCGGCCGCTGCGCGGTCGCCTCCCAAATCGTCCAGAATGATAGCCAGCCGCGCAGGGGACTTATCCGGCCCGCGCGCGCCGGCGGATGAGCCCGCAGCCGGCGCCGCGGCTCGCACGGCAATCGGCGAAACCAGGTGGATTGTATGGGTGACCACTCCGCCGCGGCGGTAACTGAAGCGCAGCAGCCCGCCGCTTTCCACGGCGGCATCCTGCGTCAGTCCATTGCGCGTGGCCACCGCGCCCAGCGTTTGCAGCAGATTCGCCAGAGCTGCGCGCCGCCCCGCTTCGTTCCCGCTCGCGCGCACCGTGACGTAGAGGTGATCCGCCGAATCCACCCGCGTGTCGCCATAGCGCAGTTCGCTGCGCACCCGCGCATCAGCTCCGGCCGCTCCGGCTGCCGCTGTCGTAAGCTCACGCGTGATCTTATGCACCTGCGCAGCGGGAGGCCGCTCCGCCTCTTTCTTGCAGCCCGCGGCCAGGAGAGCGACGGCGAGCGCACCCCAAGCCAGGCCGCGCCGCAGCCACTTTGACTGAGTTGTCTTCGGGAAAGTTCGCAACGCGGGCAAGCGCTTCTACGATGGCCTGGCTGCGCGGCGAGGCCGGGGTACTGCTTGCTGTAGTCCGCGAATTTCGCGGTCCAAGCGGCGCGGGCTGCGGCGCCGCGGGCGCTTCCTTGGCCGCCGCCGCGGGTTCGCCGGACTCCTCATCCTCGCCGACATCCTCGCTGGCCGCCGCGGTTGCCGCCGCGCGCACCACTTCGGTCGGCGTCACGCCCTGCTCCAGAATTGGCTTGCCCTCCGGCCCGATGTAGTTGGCCACCGTCAGGATGACCGCCGCGCCGTCCTCCAGCGGAATCAGTTTCTGCTCCGAGGCCAGCCCGTAACTGCGCTCGCCCACCACATCCCCGCGATGATTGCTGACCATCGCCGAGGCGAATACTTCCGCCGCTCCCGAGGTCGTCGTCGAAATCAGCACGGAGACCGCATGCTTCCACGCCACCTGCGCCGGTTCCGCCGCCAGGACCTGTTTCGAAACCGTCTGCCCCTCCAGCGCCGCCACCGTGCCCGAAGAAAGGAAAAGCCGCGCCAGCGCCACCGCTTCGGGAACTTCGCCGCGCCCGCAATCGCGCACGTCCACGATCACCTTGCGGATCCCCTGCTTCTCCGCCTGCGCCAGCCGCTCGCGCACTTCCGCCGCGCGCCCCGCGTTCAGCGACGGCAGCCGCAGCACCAGCGTGTCCGGCTCGAACTTCGCGCTCTGCATTTTCTGCGGGACCAGCTTCTCCCGCACGATTTCCATTTCCTGCGGCGCCGTTCGTCCGCCGGAAATCACCGCCAGCTTGATCCCCGTTCCGGCCGCCCCGGCCAGCAGGTTCATGGCCTGCCCCACCGACATATTCCGCGTGGTGAACCCGCCGATCGCTTCCAGAATGTCCCCGGAATGCAGCCCGGCCTTGTGCGCCGCGCTCTCCGGCAGAACCGAAAGCACCACGATGTATCCGTAACGCTTGGTCAGCGTCACTCCGATTTCCCCGCCCGCCGGGTTCTCCATCTTTTGTTTGTACTCGGCGTATTCCCGCGGCGTGAGATAACTCGACTGCGCATCCAGCGACTCCAGCAGGCCGTGCAGCGAGCCCGCCGTCACCTGATGCATATTGGGCTCGTCCACGTAATCCTGCTGAATCTTCTGCAGGACTTCGCCGTAGACGATCAGCGAGTGATAGGCCTTCTCGTCGCCCGTCTTTCCCAGCACGTGGCCCAGTCCCACGTAGCCAAAAACAAGTATGGATAGAATGACCAGTCCTGCTTGTGTAATTCGGTTCATGCGTTTTCCGTTCGTCGCTCCTAAAGAAAAAGTATATCACCTTCCCCGGCCAATGACGCGCTTCGACAGCCGAATGCGGCCATACGACATGTCCCTGGAACCTTGCTCCGCACCGGGCAAGAAATCACTGAATAATTGAAACACCCCATCCGATTGAAAAGAGAAGCCTGAAGTGTGGGCAGAAGACACGGTATTATGGTCGAATGTTGTATTTTTACAACAACACCGCCGATTTAGCATTTTTTGTGACCTATATATACATGAAAATAAACGAGAAATCTGTTTATTTGGCAGCCTCGCAATTGCTAAAATTCTTCTGCGCCCATGATTTTTCAGACCACCATTTCGCGCTCCGTGGAAACCTCCGGCATCGGCCTGCATACTGGCGTTGCCGGAAATCTTCGTCTCACGCCCGCGCCCGCCGACACCGGAATTCTTTTTCGCCGCACCGATCTGGACAATTTCCCCATCGAGGCCCGCGGCCAGAACGTCGCGCGCGTCAGCTACGCCACCAGCCTGATGAAACAGGGCGTGCTGCTCTCCACCACCGAACACGTTCTCGCCGCGCTTTATTCCAGCGGCATTGATAACGTCTATGTGGACATTGACGCCATCGAAATTCCCATCCTCGATGGTTCCGCCGAGCCGTTCATGGAAATGCTCGACCGCGCCGGAATCCGCCAGCTCCGCAGGAAGCGCCGCTACCTCAAGGTCCTGAAACCCATCGAACTGCAGGAGCCCGACCCGCACGAACCCGGCCTGGTGCGCCGCATTGGAATTTATCCCGCCGATGAATTCCATCTGCGCTGCTTCGTGGATTTTCCCCATCCTCTGGTGGGCCCGCAAGCCGTGGAACTAACCGTTACTCCCGCCTCCTTCCGCGAGCGTCTTTCCCGCGCGCGCACCTTCTGTTTCGAACGCGATATCGAGCCGCTGAAGAAAATGGGCCTCATCCGCGGCGGTTCCCTCGAGAACGCCATCGTTCTTACCGCCGACGGCGTGATGAACGGCCCCCTGCGCTTTCCCGATGAATTTGGCCGCCACAAAGCCCTCGACCTCATCGGCGATCTCGCCCTGGTCGGCCTCCCCCTGCTCGCTCGCGTGGAAGCCTATCGCGGGGGCCACGCCATGCACACCCAGCTCGTTAGCCGACTCCTCGCCGACCCCGCGGCTTGGACCACAACCACCGAACCGCTCCCCGCCGTTCCCTCCCACTCCGCCGGCCATGCCCCCGCCCTCCATCCGCAGCCTGTCCCTGCCGCTGATTAGCTTCCCGCGCCAAACCTTTTGCCGCTCATTGCCAAGACCCCCGTGCCTCGCGCAGAATGCCAGTGGGATGATGTAATCGGCGCCCGGCACAAATTCAGCTGCGAGGTCTTCTGATGGCCGCTTCGGATCTTGTCGTAGTAATCCTCGCCGCGGGCAAGGGCACCCGGCTCAAATCCAGCCTGGCCAAAGTCCTCCATCGCGCCGGCGGCCGTCCCCTCGTGGAACACGTGGTGCGCGCCTGCCAGCCCCTGGGCGCGAGGAAAATCTGCGTGGTCGTCGGCCATCAAGCCGAGCAAGTCACTGCTGCGGTCGCCCCGCTCCGCGCGGAAACCGTCCTGCAGCTGCCGCAGCGCGGCACGGGCCACGCCATGCTCGTTGCCAAGCGCGCCCTCGCCGGCGCCAAAATCGCTCTGGTCCTCCCCGGTGACGCTCCCCTCGTCCGCACCGAAACCCTGCGTGCCATGCTCGCCGCGCACCGCGCCGGGCAAGCCGCCGCCACCATTCTCACCGCCGTCCTCGAGGACCCCTCCGGCTACGGCCGCATCGTGCGCCGCTCCGCTTCCACCGTCGCCGCCATCGTCGAGGAGTCCAAGCTCACCGAAGAGCAGCGCCCCCTCAACGAAATCAACTCCGCCATCTACTGCTTCTCCCTGGATAAACTCTGGCCCGCCCTCGCCCAGGTCAAGCCCGACAACAAGCATCACGAACTCTACCTCACCGACGCCGTGGCCCTACTCAGCGCCCAGGGTGATACCGTCCTCGCCCAGGTGGCCGCCGACTCCCGCGAAGTCCTCGGCTGCAACACCCGCGCCGACCTCGCCGCCGTGGACCGCATCTTCCGTGAGCGCAAGCGCCTGGAATTGATGAATGCCGGCGTCACCATTCAGCTCCCCGAAACCGTCACCATCGACCCCGAAGTCACCGCCGGTGAAGACACCGTCATCGAACCATGTGTACAGCTTCTGGGGAAAACAAGACTCGGCGCGCGCTGCACCATCCGCACCGGCAGCGTCCTGCACGACGCCCTTCTCGCCGACGGCGTCACCGTCGAGCAGCATTGCGTCGTCTCCGAGAGCCGTCTCGATGCCGACGTCATCATCGGCCCCTTTGCCCGACTGCGCGGCCATTCGCACGTCAAGGGCGGCGCGCGCATCGGCAACTTCGTCGAGCTGAAGAAGTCCGTGGTCGGTGAAGGCACGAAATCCATGCACCTCACCTATCTCGGTGACGCGAAAATCGGCGCCAAAGCCAACATCGGCGCCGGCACCATCACCTGCAACTACGATGGCTTCCACAAACACCCCACTACCATCGGCAACCGTGTCTTCATCGGCAGCGATTCCGCTCTCGTTGCCCCCGTGCGCATCGGCGATGGCGCCTACGTTGCCGCTGGCTCCACCATCACCGAAAATGTCCCCCCTGACGCCCTGGGCATCGCCCGCGGCCGCCAGGTTAACAAGCCCGGCTGGGCCGCCCAAAAACGCCGCGCACTCGCCGCGGCCGATAGACCCAAGAAGAAGCCCGCCCGTCTCAGGAAAAAAACAGCGCGCCCCCAGAAAAGAATTGCCCGCCCAAAGAAAAAACCCACCCGCATTCGCACAAAATCAAAATTACGCCGCGTAAAGAAATCCCGCCGCCGCTGATTCGCGGCGCTGCCGCTCCGAACAGCCTCTTCCGCCTTTCTCATTGAACCGCTCCGGCTAGGGTGTTATCGTCCCCGGTACGTGCAGGAGGCAAAGCCGTGGGGACCTGGGTAAACTGGCTGCTGTTGATCGGCGGCTTGGTGTGTGTGATCGCCGAGTTGGCCATGGGCGCGGCGACGGGCTTCGACCTGGCGCTTATCGGCTGCTCTCTGGCGGCCGGCGGAGCCATCGGACTTCTTTTTCACTCTGGAAATACGGGATTGATCGCCGCGGGCGTGCTGGGGTTCGCCTATTTGGCCTTTCTGCGCCGCTGGCTGCGCTCCAAGCTCACCTCTAAAACACACGCGATGAATGTGGACGCCGTGGTGGGCAAGACCGCTCTGGTGATCAAGCGCATCGCTCCCCTCGATCCCGGCCAGGTAAAGCTGGGCGACGAGGTATGGCGCGCGGAGCTGCTCCAAACCGAAGATGCTCCCCGCGAACCGGGCGCAAGGGTAATCGTGGATTCCGTAGAAGGCGTAACTCTCAAAGTGAGGTAACCATGCAGGACGCGACTTCTGTTTTTATTCCGGTGCTGCTTTTTGTGTTCGCCTTCTTCGCCCTGGTCACCCTGGCCAAGGCAGGCCGCATCGTCAAGCAGTACGAAAAAGGGCTGGTCATGCGCCTCGGCAAGTACCACGCCATGGCCTCCTCCGGCCTGACCTTCATCCTGCCCTTTGTGGACGACCTGATCAGCGTGGACATGCGCGAGCAGGTCATCAACGTTCCCCCGCAGCAGGTCATCACCAAGGACAACGTTACCGTCGAAGTGGACGCGGTGGTCTATTACAAGGTCATCGACCCGGTGAAGTCCCAGTTCGAAGTCCAGAATTTCGGCTACGCCTGCACCACCCTGGCCCAGACCAACTTGCGCAACCTCATCGGGGACCGCACTCTCGACGAAACTCTCGTGGCCCGCGACATGATCAACAGCAATCTGCGCGAGGTGCTGGACGAAGCCACCAATGCCTGGGGCGTGAAGGCCACCCGCGTCGAGGTGCAGAAGATCCAGCCGCCGCGCGACATCACCGATGCCATGTCCCGGCAGATGAAGGCGGAGCGCGACAAACGCGCCGCCATCCTCGAAGCCGAGGGCGTCAAGCAGGCCCAGATCCTCGCCGCCGAAGGCTTCAAGCAGTCCGAAATCCTCAAGGCCGAAGGTGACGCCCAGGCGCGCATCACCCGCGCCAATGCCGAAGCCGAAGCCGTCAAGATGGTCTCCACCGCCGCCGAAACCTACTTCAAGGAGCGCGCTGAAATGATGCGCCGCCTCGAAGTTCTCAACAACACCCTGGCGCAAAATACCAAATACATTGTCCCCTCGAACTCCAGCCTCTTGAACGTCCTTGGCCTCGACGGCATCCTGCCGGCGCAGCTCAATCCCGCGCCCCCGCTGGCGGATTCCTCCGCGTCCAGGAAGTAGCCGCCGCGTTTCCCGCTGCTGTGATAAGATGGAATTTCCCAGAACGCAGCAGGGAGCCGCCAGCGCATGAAATTTGGAGTCGTCGTCTTCCCCGGGTCCAATTGCGACCACGACGCGTTTTACGCGATCAGCAGCGTCCTGAACCAGCCCGTCGAATTCATCTGGCACCAGTCCGAAAATCTCGCCGGATGCGACGCCGTCATTCTCCCCGGTGGCTTCTCCTACGGCGACTACCTGCGCACCGGGGCCATCGCCCGCTTTTCTCCCGTGATGAAGTCCGTGGAAAAATTCGCCAACGCCGGCGGCCTCGTCCTGGGCATCTGCAACGGCTTCCAGATTCTTTGCGAAGCCGGCCTGCTCCCCGGCGCGCTCATCCGCAACTCCGGCTTGCGCTTCATCTGCCGCCCCGTGCACTTCCGCGTGGCGCAGACCGACACGCCCTTCACCTGCGCCGCGCAAAAGGGCCAGATCATCCAGGCGCCCATCGCCCATTCCGACGGCTGCTACACCTGCGACCCGGCGACGCTCGCCGGACTCGAAAGCAACCGCCAGGTAATTTTCCGCTACACCACGCCCGACGGAACCAACGATGCCGCCGGCAATCCCAATGGCGCCATGAACAACATCGCCGGCATCTGCAACCGCGCGCGCAACGTCGCCGGCCTCATGCCCCACCCGGAACGCGCCGTCGAAGCCGCCCTCGATTCCGCCGACGGCTTGGTGATATTCCGCTCCCTGGTCGAAACGCTGCTGGGCGCGGCGAAGGCCACGGCGTGAAGCCTTCCGTAAATGTTTCCAGGATGAGTCTTTCCTGAAAGGAGGAGCCGAAAATGGACGCCACCATTCAAGAGCTTCTTCAAACCTATCCGGAAGTGCGCTACGCAGCCCTGTACCAGGATGGAAAGCTTGAATCCGCGGTCAAGCCCGGCCTGTCCGGCGCCAGCGCCGGTGAATCGGACAAGTACGAGGAGTTGATCGTTAATCCCACGCTGCTCAAGCTCGTGACCCAGCGCGGGGAGATTGACTGCGGCGGCGCGCGCTACCTCATCGTGCGTTACGGCAATTTCTTTGAGTGGGTGCAGCCCGTGCGGGGCGGGCATATCTCGGTAGGTATCGAACCGGACGCGGATCCGCTGCGCGTGGGCGCTTCTCTGGCGCCGATTCTCGACCGGCACGGTCTGTTGTAGGAGCGAAAGGCGGAAATGGCCACGGCAAGCACGGAAATTAAAGTCACACCGGAAATCGCCGCTGAACACGGCCTCTCCGCCGCGGAATACGCCCGCGTCCTCGAAATCCTCGGCCGCGCCCCCAACATCACCGAACTGGGCATCTTCAGCGTCATGTGGAGCGAGCACTGCTCCTACAAATCCAGCAAAGTCCATCTCAAGCGCCTCCCCGTGCGGGGAAAACTCGTTGTGCAGGGCCCCGGCGAAAACGCCGGCGTGGTGGATATCGGCGACGGCCTGGTCGCCGCTTTCAAAATTGAATCGCACAATCATCCCAGCTATGTCGAGCCCTTGCAGGGCGCGGCCACCGGCGTTGGCGGCATTCTGCGCGACATTTTTACAATGGGCGCCCGTCCCATCGCCGTCCTCGACTCCCTGCGCTTCGGCCCGATTACCGCCGGCCCCGGCGTCAGCGAAGAGGACGCCGCGCGCAACCGCCGCATCCTCGACGGCGTCATTCGCGGCATCGGCCACTATGGCAACTGCTTCGGCGTGCCCACCGTCGGCGGTGAAGTCGCCTTCGAGCCCTGCTACACGCCCAATCCGCTGGTCAACGCCCTCGCTCTGGGCATCGCCAAAAAAGATGAAATCTTCCTCGCCAAGGCCCGCGGCACCGGCAATCCCGTCATCTACGTCGGCGCCAAGACCGGCCGCGACGGCATTCACGGCGCTTCGCTTTTGGCCTCCGCCGAATTCACCGAAGAGTCCCAGCAGAAGCGCCCCAACGTCCAGGTCGGCGATCCCTTCATGGAGAAACTTCTGCTCGAAGCCTGCATCGAAGCCATGCGCACCGGCGCCGTCGTCGCTATTCAGGATATGGGCGCGGCCGGGCTCACCTGCTCGACCTGCGAAATGGCCTCGCGCGGCGAAACCGGCATCGAGATCGACCTCGCCCGCGTCCCCCAGCGCGAAACCGGCATGACCCCCTACGAAATCATGCTCAGCGAATCGCAGGAGCGCATGCTGCTCGTCGCCGAAAAAGGCCGCGAGAGCGAAGTCCTCGCCGTCTTTTCGAAATGGGGTTTGGACGCCAGCATCGTCGGAGAAGTCACCGCAGGCGGCCTGCTGCGCGTGAAGGACCACGGCAAGCTCGTCGCCGAAATCCCCGCGCATCCCCTCGCCGAAGAAGGCCCCGTCTATAAGCGCCCGCTCGCCGCGCCCGCCCCGCGCAACGAAACATCCGCCGATTGGTTCCAGTTCGCGGCCGCAGGCGCGAACCTCACCGAAAATTTCAAAAAGCTCCTGGCCTCCCCGGCCATCGCCTCCAAACGCTGGATCACCGAGCAGTACGACACCTCCGTGCGCACCAATACCCTCGCCGGCCCCGGCGCCAGCGATGCCGCCGTCGTGCGCATCAAGGGCACCCCGCGCGCCTTGGCTCTTTCGACAGACAGCAACAGCCGCTGGTGCCAGTTGAATCCCAAACTCGGCGCCATGCACGCCGTCGCGGAAGCCGCCCGCAACGTCGCCGCCAGCGGCGCCCGGCCTATCGCCGCCACCAATTGCCTCAATTTCGGCAGCCCGGAAAAGCCCGAAGTCATGTGGCAGTTCAGCGAATCAATCGACGGCCTCGGCGAAGCCTGCAGCGCTCTGGGCACTCCCATCACCGGCGGCAACGTCAGCTTCTACAACGAAACCCTCGGCAAATCCATCTACCCCACGCCCACCATCGGCATTCTCGGCGTCATCGATGACGCCGCCAACGTCTTGAAAATCGCCTTCCGCGAACCCGGGGACGCGATCATCCTGCTCGACGGCCTTTCGACCAAGCCTGCGGTTCGTAACGACGAATCTGTTCTGCGCCGCGAATTTTCTTCCAGCGAATATTCCAAAACCATCTCCTCCATCGTCGCCGGCGATCCCCCCGCCATTGACCTCGCCGCCGAAAAACGCCTCCAGGATTGCCTCGTAGCCCTGGCCAACGCCCGCACCCTCCATTCCGCCCACGACATCGGCGACGGCGGCCTAGCCGTCACGCTGGCGGAATGTTGTTTTGTCTCCGTAGTGGCACGGCTTGCCGTGCCCGTCCTTGGCGCAAACATAACCCTGAACGCCGCCAACACCCCCGCCGAATCCCTTCTCTTCGGCGAACGCGGCGCCCGCGCCATCGTCTCCGCTCCGGCAACTTCAGTTGCGGCAATTCTCGATACTGCGAGACAATATGGTGTGGCCGCCACCGCCATCGGCACTGTCACCCGCGACGCCTCTTTCCGCGTCGCGGTCAATGGCCAACCGGCGCTCGATTCCGGTGTAGACTCTCTGCGCGACCCCTGGGCCAACGGACTTGTGCGCGCGATGAAGATTCAATGACCAGCGAACTCGACATCCTCGACGATCACTTCCACGACCACTGTGGCGTCTTCGGCGTCTTTGGCCATCCCGAAGCCTCCAAGGTCGCTTATCTCGGCATTTATGCCCTGCAGCATCGCGGCCAGGAATCCGCCGGCATCATCACCTCCGACGGCTCCGAATTGCACGCGCACAAGGCCATGGGCCAGGTCGCGGAAATCTTCCAGCCCGCCGTTCTCGCCAGCCTTCCCGGCAGCTCCGCCATCGGCCACACGCGTTATTCCACCGCCGGCGACAAGGCCCTGATGAACGCCCAGCCCTTCGTCATCGACTGCAACAAGGGCAAGATCGCCGTCGCGCACAACGGCAACCTCACCAACGCCGGCGACTGGCGCCGCAAGCTCGAGCACAAGGGCTCCATCTTTCAGACCAATAGCGACACCGAAGTCATCGTCCACCTGCTTGCCAAATCCCAGGCCCGCAATCTTTCCGGCGCTCTCGGCGACGCCTTCAATCAGGTCGAAGGCGCCTATTCCCTGGTCATCCTCACCGCCGACGAACTTTTCGCTGCGCGCGACCCTCGCGGTTTTCGCCCGCTCGTTCTCGGCAAACTCCCCGGAGTCAACGGGTCCGACGCCTGGGTGGTGGCCTCGGAAACCTGCGCCTTCGATCTCCTGAATGCCCGGTACGTCCGGGAAATCGAGCCCGGCGAGATGGTGCGCATTTCCCGCTCAGGCGTCGAATCCATCCATTTCGCTCCGCCCAAGCCCCGCCAGCAGTGCATCTTCGAGCATGTCTATTTCTCCCGCCCCGATAGCGTCATCTTCGGCCGTTCCGTCAACGACAGCCGCGAAATGCTCGGCCGCCTGCTCGCCCGCGAACATCCCGTCGCCGCCGACATCATCGTCCCTGTGCCCGATTCCGGCGTTCCCGCCGCCGTCGGCTTCGCCATGGAAGCCGGGATCCCCTTCCGCATGGGCCTCATCCGCAATCACTATATCGGCCGCACCTTCATCGAGCCCTCCCAGGCCATTCGCGATTTCGGCGTCAAACTCAAGCTCAACCCCGTCCGCGAACTCATGGCCGGCAAGCGCGTCGTCCTCGTGGACGATTCCATCGTCCGCGGCACCACCAGCCGCAAAATCGTGCGCATGGTCCGCGAAGCCGGCGCCCGCGAAGTCCACGTGCGCATCTCCTGCCCGCCCACCATTTCCCCCTGCTACTACGGCGTGGACACTCCCACCCGCGAGGAGCTCATCGCCTCCTCCCACTCTCCCGAAGAAATTTGCAAATTCCTCGGCGCCGATTCACTCGGCTATGTTTCTATGAGCGCGCTTAAGCAGGCCGTTGCCGATACCGCCGGAGACTTTTGCAGCTCCTGCTACACTGGCGTTTATCCCACCGACCTCGTGCAACTGGAAGTCCGCGAAACCTCGTCCAATGGTAAGGAGGGCGCCCCGGCTCCGGAAAAGGCGCCCGTAACGGTGATTCGTGAAAGCTGACAATAAAAAGACCACTACCCCCGCCCCCGATCTGCCCGTGGGCGCCCGCATCCAGCGCGAAGTCATTGCCTGGCTCTGGGTTGGCCTCATTTTTCTGCTTATTAACGGCACTGTCGGTCAGGCCCGCGTCATTCCCTCCGGCTCCATGGAGCACACCCTGCTCATCGGCGACCACCTGATCATGAGCCGCATCGGTTTCGACGCCGGCGTCCCTTTCACCACCATCCACACTCCGCTCTGGCGCAATCCTCACCGCCAGCAGATCGTCATCTTCAAGCCGCCCTTCGGCGAGAATGCCCCGGACTACGTCAAGCGCGTCATCGGCATGCCCGGTGACACCCTTGAAATTCATGACGGCTCCGTATGGATCAACGGCAAAAGACTGGCCGAACCTTATCTGGATGCTCCCATGAATCCCACGGAGCATTTCGGCCCCGTGCAAGTTCCCGAAGCCAATTTTTTTATGATGGGTGATAACCGCGGTAATTCATACGACAGCCGCTTCTGGGGCTTTGTTCCCCGCGGCAACATCATCGGTACTCCCGTGGTCATTTATATGTCCCTCGATGCTCCCCAGGAAGCCTGGGACTCCGGCGGGATTCGTCTGCGCTTGCTGGCCTATGCCAACGCCCTCATTCATCCCGGCACGGTTCGCTGGAAGCGGCTCTTTCATACGTTCTAAATTTTCGCCGGATTCCGGCGCACGGCACGAGTCTCGAATTTCAACTCAGGATTTACAGGTCACCAGCCACCATGAAATATGCCGACGCAGGAGTGAACATTCAGGCCGCTGACGAGGCCAAGCAGACCATCCGCCATCTCGCCAGCCGCACCTTTACCCCCGCCGTCCTCAGCGGCATCGGCGGCTTCGGCGGCCTCTTCGCCCTCGACAGGAAAAAATGGAAGGAGCCCGTGCTGGTCTCCAGCGCCGACGGCGTCGGTACCAAGCTGAAAGTCGCCATGGCCATGAAGGTCCATTCCACCGTTGGCGGCGATCTCGTAAACCACTGCGTCAACGACATCCTCGTTCAGGGCGCCGAGCCGCTCTTCTTCCTCGACTACCTGGCCATGGGCAAGCTTGATTCCCACCTCATCGAACAGCTCGTGGACGGCATGAGCCGCGCCTGCCGCAAAGCCGGCTGCGCCCTCATCGGCGGCGAAACCGCCGAGATGCCCGGCTTCTACGCTCCCGGCGAATACGACCTCGCCGGTTTCATCGTCGGCGTGGTCGAACGCAAAAAACTCATCACCGGCAAGGCCGTCCAGGCCGGCGACATTCTCCTCGCTCTTCCCTCCGCCGGCCTGCACACCAACGGCTATTCCCTCGCCCGCAAACTCTGTTTCGAAACCGCCGGCCTCAAGCCCGAAACCTACGTTCCCGAAGTCAGCAATAAAATCGGCGCCGAACTTCTCAAGCCCCACCTCTGCTACGCTCCCGCCTTGCGCTCTTCTCTCTCCCGCGGCTGGATCTCCGCTCTCGCTCATATCACCGGCGGCGGCATCCCCGGCAATCTCCCCCGCGTCCTTCCCGCCGGCGTCCGCGCCCATATCGAACTCTCTTCCTGGCCCGTTCCCCCCATCTTCCGCTACCTCGCCAAGCTTGGGAAAATGGACCGCGACGATCTGCTGCAGTCTTTCAATCTCGGCGTGGGCATGATTCTCTCCGTTCCCCCCGCCCATGTGAAAAAAGTAGAAGCCGACCTCAAGCGCCGCCGCGAAAAATTCTTCCGCATCGGCCGCATCGAACGCAGCGACGTCTCCCGCACCCGCGTCGTCTACAGCGGCTCCCTCACTCTCTGAGCGCATTTCTCGCCAGCCTCAGACGGAGGGGCCGGGCTTGCCCGGCCCCTCCCTGCCCGATCACGAGTGCCTGTTCAGTATCCGCAAACTCCTGTAGCCGCCCTCTTCAGAGGGCGGGCCTTTCCGCTCCGCCAATGCATGCCGTTGCCAAAAAAAAAGGGACAAGCATCTCCGCCTGTCCCCCCATCCCGCAACTAGTAAATCGCCTTACCGCCGCAAGTGCAACACATCAACAATTACGTTGGTCCGCTCGTTCAGGATCAGCAGCTTGGCCCCGATGATCACCCTGCGGTGGCCCTCCGGCAACGGCTGCAGATCCCTCTCCAGTTCCCGCGGGCATGGCTCCATCCTCTTCTCCAGCCCCGGCGGCAGCGTCCCGTTCCTCTGCAGTTGCCGCTCCAGCCCCGGCGGCAGATTTCCCCCGCGCTTGGCCAGTCCCGGTGGCAGATTCGAATTGTTTCGCGAGTAGTAGCGCGTCACCACATCCCGGTCCCGCGTGCTGAAAATCACGTTCACCCGCGTCCTCGTGCTCGAACGGCTTGTCCGCTCCGACTCGCGCTCGCGGCTCTCCCGTTCCTGGCGGCCCTTCCCATGCCCCCCGCGTTTTTCTTGCTTCTCGCGGCCGTGCTCGCCCCGCTTTCCCTTGTCGCTATCCCTATCGCGATCCTCGTCTTCTTCCTGATTCTTCTGGTGGCCCTTTCCCTTGCCCTGGCTGTTTCCCTGCCCGTTCCCCGGCACGGCGATCAGCGGCCACGCCAAAACTCCCAGCAAAACCGTTCGCCAAAATCGTGACAGCATCTTTCCTCCCTGTGGTCTTGAGGACTGGGCCTCCACTTCAACTTACTCTCCTGTCCTCTCCCGTGCCACCCGCGATGCCCTAAACCGCACCCCGCCCGCCGGGCGGCGTTGTTGTCGGAACAACTCTTCCGGCAGGCTCTACTTCTTCTTCCGCCGCCGGCTCCACCACCACCACTGGCACTTCTCCGCCGCCAGCCGCGGGTTGCGCGCCTGCGCCACCGCCGCGCAAAAAACGTCCAGGCAGCAGATGTCCACCCGCGTCCCCATCCGCCGGCAAAGTTTTTCATACATCCGCTGCGGATTCTGCCGCGCCAGCTGTTCCACGCTGCCAATCTTCAGCAGCTCAAAATCCCGCAGCATCGCCGGGCCGATCGAGATCAGACCGGCCAGAGTCCGGGGCTCTTTTTTATTTCGCTTTACTTTCGCTTTGACCATATTCACAATCTACGCCGGAGCCCCGAGCCGGGCAAGGAAGAAATTTTCCTTCCCGCGAAGTTTCAGGCACGTTTCCTGGCGGCCGGTTTTCCCGTCGCCAGCGCAGTCGTTTCCTCTGGGGAACGAATGCATCCGGAAAGGAGCAGGCCCATGGACAATCCCGTCGTCAGGAAAATCACACCCGTTCTCTTTGCCGCGGAGATCGAGCCCTGCGTCAGGTTCTGGACCGATCGCCTGGACTTTGAAATGACCGTCGAAGTCCCCGAGGGCGATAAACTGGGTTTCGCCATCGTCCAAAAGGACGGCGTCGAGCTCATGTACCAGACCTATGCCAGCGCCGAAAAGGACGTCCACGCTCTCGCTCTCGGCGTTCGCAAGGGCCCCACTTTTCTCTACGTCGAAGTGGAAAATCTCGACGCGCTCCTCGCCGCCATGCACGGCGTCGAGATCGTCCAGCCCCTGCGCACCACCTTCTACGGCGCCCGCGAATTCGGCGTGCTGGACCCCGCCGGACACAGCATCATGTTCGCGCAGCAGATGGCCTCGCCGCCGCACTGATCCGCGCTCCCCGTTTTGCGCCCCCGCGCGGATATGCTAGTGTTTTCTGCGTATGAAGAAGCGCATCGGCGTGCTCCTGAGTGGCCGCGGCTCCAATTTCGAAGCCCTGGCGGATGCCATCTCCGCCGGCCGCATCCCCAACGCGGAAATCGCCCTCGTCATCAGCAACCACGAGGATGCCCCGGGCATCGCCCGCGCCCGCTCGCGCGGCATCCCCGCTCTGGTCCTTCCCTCCAAGGGCCTTCAGCGCGAAGCCTATGACCGCCAGGCCGTTGCCGCCCTCCGCGAAAAACAGGTCGAACTCGTCTGCCTTGCCGGATTCATGCGCCTGCTCTCTCCCTTTTTCATTCAGTCCTTTCCCGGCGCCATCCTCAATATCCACCCCTCCCTGCTCCCTTCCTTCCCCGGCCTCGAAGCCCAGAAGCAGGCCCTCGAATACGGCGTGAAATTCGCCGGCTGCACCGTCCATTTCGTCGACGAAAATCTCGATGCCGGCCCCATCCTCCTTCAATCCGTCGTCCCCGTCCGCGACGACGACACCGAACAAACCCTTTCCGCGCGCATCCTCGCCGAAGAGCATAAACTCTACCCCGAAGCCGTGCGTCTCGTCCTCGAAGGCCGCTATTCAATCCAAGCGAGGCGCGTGATTCTCACCGCTCAGGACAGGAAATGACCGCGACCAATTTCAAACCCGTCGACGAACAGCTCGCCTACCTCTGCAAAGGCGCCGCCGAAATCATTCCCGGCGACGGCCTCAAGGCCAAACTCGAAAAATCCGCCAAGACCGGCAAACCCCTCCGCGCCAAACTCGGCGTCGACCCCACCGCTCCGGACATCCACCTCGGCCACACCGTGGTCATCCGCAAACTCAAACATTTTCAGGATATGGGCCACACCGCCGTCTTCCTTATCGGCGATTTCACCGCCCTGGTCGGCGACCCCACCGGTCAGTCCGAAACCCGCCCGCCGCTCACCCGCGAGCAGGTCAGCGCCAACGCCAAGACCTACCTCGACCAGGTCTTCAAGATTCTCGACCCTAAAAAAACGGAAATCCGCTACAACAGCGAGTGGCTGGACAAGCTCACCAGCTACGACATCGTCCGCCTCTGCGCAAAATACCGCGTCGCCCGCATGCTCGAACGCGACGACTTTCACAAACGCCTCACCGAGCAACAGCCCATTTCCATGCATGAACTGCTCTATCCGCTCCTCGTGGCCTACGATTCCGTGGTCCTCGAAGCCGATATCGAACTCGGCGCCACCGAGCAAAAATTCAATCTCCTGATGGGCCGCGACATCCAGCGCGAATACGGCCAGGAGTCCCAGGTCGCCCTCACCATGCCCATCCTCGTCGGCCTCGATGGCCAGCGCAAAATGTCCAAGAGCCTCGGCAACTATGTCGGCATCACCGAAGCTCCCGGCGAAATGTTCGGCAAGCTCATGTCCATCCCCGACGCCCTCATGTGGTCCTACTATGAACTCCTCACCGACCTCCGCCCCGATGAAATCGCCGCCCTTCGCGCCGGCTTCTCCGGCGGCAAGCTGCATCCCATGGATCTCAAGATGCGCCTCGCCCAGGAAGTCATCGCCGGATTCCACGGCCTCGAAGCCGCCCAAAAAGCCGCTGCCGAATTCCAGCGCGTCTTCCGCGATCGCCAGGCTCCCGAGGAACCCCTCGAGCGCCAACTTCCCATCGGCTCCGCCATAAAACTTACCGCGCTGCTCGTCGAATTGGGTCTCGTTACTTCCAAGGCCGAAGCCGAACGCCTCATCAAGCAGGGCGGCGTCGAAATGGATGGCGTTCGCGTCGAGGACTCCCGCAGGGAAGTGAACCTGGCCACCCCCGGCGCATTCCTCCTCCGCGCCGGCAAGAAAAAATTCCTCCGCATCCTCGTCGGCTGATTTCCGCAATCCCAAAGAAAAAACCCGCCAGGCGGCGGGCTTTTCAATTATTCTTCGGGACCAATTCTAGAAGTTCAGCACCAATCCGGTGGTGGCCTGATAGTGCCGCTGGTGCTGCCCAAAAAAGGCCGTTCCCACCAGGTCCGCCTGGATGCGGAAGGAAAGCAGCGGATTCAGCCGGTAGTCTCCTCCTCCGCCGATTACATAAGCGAAGGCGTTTTTT
>JAIQGC010000143.1 GCA_020072805.1 Terriglobia bacterium | reverse complement strand
TGCGCTTTCCCTGGGCCACGCGGTCCGGCAATGCCGACACGCACTGCGCGTTACTTCGCCGAAGCCAGCGCCCGGATCAGCCGGTAGTTGAACTCCACGCCATCGTAAAAATCCTGCACCCCCACGCGCTCATCCTGTCCATGCGCACGATGGTTGTCCAGGTCCAGAAACACCCCGGAGATGCCGTAGGTGGGAATCCCGCCTAGGCGCAGGAATTTTCCGTCGGAAGCTCCCGTATCCATCACCGGGAGAACCGGCAACGCGGGCCACATGGTGTGCACGCTGCTCTCCAAAGCGCCCATGACGTCGGCGCGCAGCGGCGAGGGCGGCACGCTAGCCGGCAAAATCACCTTGCCGTCCGCGCTCACCTGCTCCACGAAGGTCACCGCAATTTGCGGATCGGCGACGACGCGCACCAGCGTTTAGCTGATCTGCTGCGGGTCTTCGCCCGGCAGGATCCGGCAATTCCCGTTGGCGCGGGCGCGCTGCGGCAGGGCGTTATTGGCGTGGCCGCCGTCGTGAAACGCCGCGCTGCGCTCCAGCATGGCCCGGGTGATCTCATTCAGCTGCACCGGGAAGGAGTAGTTCGCGAGACGCGCCAGCCCCCCGGCCAGGTGGTAGATGGCGTTGTCTGGAACCGGCCGCGAGCTGTGTCCCCCCGGATTGCGCGATTCCAGCTGAAAATCCACGTACACCTTCTCGCTGGCCTGCACCGCCGCGTACAGCTTCTTCCCGTGCTCGCTCATGAAATCGCCGCCGTCCAGGTTCACGCAGTACTCCGCGTCAATCCACTCGCGGTGGTGCGCCAGCAGCCATTCCACGCCGTTGAAATTCCCGCCCTCTTCATCCGCGGTGAGCGCCAGGATCAGGTCGCGGTCCGGCACGAAGCCTTCCTTCTTCAGGCGCAGAAAATTTGCCACCAGGATGGCCGCGCCGTCCTTGATGTCCTGCGTGCCGCGCCCATAGAAGTAGCCGTCCTTCTCGACGAATTGGAAGGGGTCCGTGGACCAGTCCTCGCGGCGCGCCTCCACCACGTCCAGGTGCGCGAGCAGCAGCAGCGGCTTGCGCTGGCCCGTGCCGTGAATCCGCGCGACGACATTTTTCTTGCGTTCGTTCGGCCCGGCTACCTGCAGATCCTTTTCCGCGAAGCCCGCCGCGCGCAGCCTGCGGGCCACGGCTTCGGCGGCCGTCGTCACGTTGCCCACGGAGTCCGTGGTGTTGATCTCGATCAGCTCCTTGAAAATCTCCCGCGCCAGCGGCTTTGCGTCCTGCTTCTCCTGCGCCCGCCCCGCCGGGGCCATCCCCGCCAGCCCGGCCAGCAAGACCACCCACAGTTTTCGCTTGTGCATTTGCTTCTCCCTTTTTCCGATTATTCCGCGGCGGGCGGCAGTTCCTGTACGGGAAGCGGCGGCGCCGCAAAGGCAATCCGCAGGCATCGCGAAATGTACGACGCCGCGATGAACAGCAGGATCAGCCCCATGCCCACATCCAAGAGCACGCGCACCACCAGCGCCCCGAACACCGCCGCGCCCACCAACTGCGGCTTCATCAGCGGCTTTTGCGTGCGCCAGTTCACGAACCGCGCGATCTCCGCGGGCCACACGAACACCCAGTAAAAATTGTACAGGGGAATGAAATGAAAGCCCACGGCGCGCGCCGGCGAAATAGGGTGCTTCCACCCCGGAATCTGCGCCATCACCACGTGAAACTGATGCACGCACACCAGCCAGTAGACCCAGCCCACAAAAATGGCCAGAAACAGGTACAGCGGCGGAATGGGATTCTCCCCCTTGGCAAAATCGGGATGCAGCGCCACGGCCACCACTTCCGCAGCCAGCGTCGCCGCTCCCAGCAGGTAGCCGATCCAAATGCGCGGAATGGGCGCCGGGCCGGGTAGGCCGCTCCCCGGCCCGTCTTGGTTTGTCAGGTGATCCATGCGTTGTCCGGAAAAACTCCCGAATGCGCGGGAGCATTGAGCGTAACGGGCTTCCCCAGCCGGCGTCAAACCGGCCCTACCGCCGGAATTGCCTGGCGGCCCGGCATTGCTTACACTTTCCAGTGCCGCGATCCGGCCAACGTTCCGGATCGCGCGGACGAAATCGCAACTGGGAGAAAATCAAATGAACACAGTGCAGAAGCGCATCGTCGGCATCCTGCTGGGCGCCGTGCTGTTGCTCGCGGGGATCGCTGCAGGCGGCTGGCGCGAGCCGAGCGTCTCCGCGCAGACGAAATCCGCGGCCCACACCTTCGGCCAGCCCAAGACGGTCATCCACGTGGTCGTCTACAAATGGAAAGAAGGCCTCTCCGAGGCCGACAAGCAGAAAACCCTGGAGAGCATCAAGGAGATGGCCGCGCAGATCCCCGGCATCAAGAACATCTGGCTGAAGACCCAGCGCAACCAGCTCAAGGACAACGACGGAGTTTTCGTCATCGAGTTCACCAGCGCCGAGGCCGCCGCCGACTACGCGGAAAATCCCCTGCACGACGCGTGGTCCAAGCGCTGGCACGAGGTGCGCCAGTCCAGCCTCTCGTTCCAGATCAGGGTGGAGCCGGGCCTCTTTGTCGAGAAGGGCAGCGGTGGGACAGACCTCCACGCAAGCGCCGCAAAAACGGCAGCCGGACTCCTGCAG
>JAIQGC010000084.1 GCA_020072805.1 Terriglobia bacterium | reverse complement strand
CGAGAAAGAGCGATTGGAGCGCGAACTTCAGGTGGCTCGACAGATTCAGGAAAGCATCCTGCCGCGTGTACTGCCGCAATTGCCCGGCTTTAGCCTTGGCGCGCGGATGATCCCTGCACGAGCAGTGGGCGGCGACCTATATGACTTTATTCTGCTCGGCGGTGACCGGCTCGGCGTTGTCATCGGCGATGTCTCCGACAAAGGCGTGCCAGCGGCCATCTTTATGGCGCTCAGTCGCAGCCTCTTGCGCGCAGAGGCGCATCCATCCCGTCCACCAGGTGAGGTGCTCGCCAACGTCAATTATCACTTGATGACAATGAACGACTCGGGGATGTTCGTCACTGTGCTGTATGGTATACTCAACCGCGCGAACGGCGAGTTTACTTACGCGCGGGCTGGCCACCCAGTGCCCTGGCTATTTGATGGGCAGGGCAAGCTCATCCAGCCTGATTTGGGCCTGGGGCAACCGCTCGGCATCTTGCCCGAACCCAAGCTCGATGAAAAGACCATTGCCATTCCACCCGGCGGCACGGTATTGTTGTTCACAGATGGCGCGACCGATGCGAGCAACATCCAACACGAACTCTTTGGCGAAGAGCGCTTGGAGCAAGCCGCGCACGCCCGCCTCGGCGCTCCGGCCCAGGCCATGTGCGACCAGGTCTGGCAGTCTATCATGCAGTTCCAAGACGCCCGCCATCAAGCCGACGACGTGACCCTGCTGCTGGTGCGCTACCGCGCCGCGGCGCAGGCTGCCACGGTTTAAGCACCATTCCACATAATATTGTTGTGCAAGCGGAACGTTCTGTGGAAGAATCCCGCCTCATCATCGATTCTAAATCCTGGAGGACAGCGTACATGAAGCGAGCGGCAAAAATTCTTGGAGTCCTGGCCATCATGCTGGTGGCGGTGGCTTGCGCGGGGATCACCGCGACGATCGGATGGCGGCCCTTCCTGGGACCGAAGGCGCGGCCACTCACCAACCGCACCTTTGAAGCC
This sequence comes from Terriglobia bacterium, assembly GCA_020072805.1. Taxonomy (GTDB): domain Bacteria; phylum Acidobacteriota; class Terriglobia; order Acidiferrales; family UBA7541; genus Acidiferrum. The sequence continues at coordinate 7,380 of JAIQGC010000084.1, read as the reverse complement.
ACGCCGGAACGGCTCAAGCGCGGCGAGTACATCGCCAACTATGCGGCGCCCTGCATGGCCTGTCACACGCCCCACGATTGGAGCAAGCGCGATGCCCCGATGATTCCAGGGATGCTGGGGGCGGGAGGGCCCTTCCCGCTGACAAACGTGCCCGGAAAACTTTATCCGCCGAATCTCACCCCGGACAAGGAAACCGGCGCGGGAACCTGGACGGACGACCAACTGGCGCGGGCCATCCGCGAAGGAATCGGGCATGACGGGCGGGCCCTGTTTCCGGCGATGCCCTACGACAATTTCCGGCACATGTCCGATGAGGATTTGGCTTCGGTGATCGTCTATCTGCGCTCGCTGAAGCCGGTGCACAACGTGGTGCCCAAGTCCGAAATCATTTTTCCAGTGAAATACCTGATTCGCAACGAGCCGCAGCCCGTCACCGGACCGGTCTCCGCGCCGCCGGCGACTGCCGATGCCGTTACGCGCGGAAAGTACGTGATCGAGAGGGCCGGCTGCCGCGACTGCCACACGCCGAGGGACAGCCACGGCCAGAGAATTCCGGGCCTGGACTATGCCGGCGGAGAGTTGATGGAAGGGAATTTCGCCACGGTCTCCAGCATGAACCTGACCACCGACCCCACGGGAATTCCGTATTACACGAAAGAAATGTTTATTCAGACGATCCGCACGGGAAAAGTGGGCGGGGTGCGCGAGTTGAGCCCGATCATGCCCTGGCACGTCTTTCGGGGAATGACCGATGAAGACCTGGGGTTGATCTTCGACTACCTGCGCTCCGTCAAGCCCGTGAAGCACAGCGTGGACAACAGCGAGACGCCGACCTATTGCCGGCTGTGCCGCGAGATGCACGGGCTGGGCGAAAAGAACTGAGCTGCGCGGGGTACTTCCTGGCTTGCGTAGCCGCCCGAGGATGATTAGACTCGGGCTCTTACGTTTGAGGTAGTGCAGAACAGGTTCGCCCAGGAGGCCCTCATGCCCCAGGATCGCTCGCTTCCAGCGCAGTCGCGCCGCTCCTTTTTGCAACTCTCCACCGTTGCCGCTGTCGCCGCCGCCGCGGGCTTTCCGGTCATGACCGAGCCGCTGCTGGCGCGCCCTGCGGAGCGGCGGTTTCCGCCCAATGCGGTGGTCATCGATTCCAACGAAAATCCCCTGGGACCTGCGGCCGGGGCGCGCGAAGCCGCCGTGGCAATTGTGGCGCAGGGCGGGCGCTACTCCACCTGGCTGACCGAAGACCTCATCCGGAACTTCGCCGCGATGGAGGGCCTCAAGCCCGAATACATTGCGGCCTTCCCCGGCTCGAGCGAACCGCTGCACTACAGCGTGCTGGCCTTCACTTCGCCCTCCAGAAGCTACGTGACCGCGGACCCCGGCTACGAAGCCGGAATGTACGCGGCGAAGGTTTCCGGCGCGCGCATCGTCAAGACCGCGCTCACCAAGACCTATGCACACGACGTGAAAGCCATGCTCGCCGCCGCTCCCGATGCCGGGCTCTTCTACGTTTGCTCGCCCAATAATCCCACGGGGACACTGACCAGCCATGCGGATATCGAGTTCTTGCTGGAAAACAAGCCCAAAGGCTCCCTCCTGCTGGTGGACGAAGCCTACATTCATTTCTCCGACGCCACCACGGCGCTCGATCTGGTGCGCGCGGACAAGGAACTAATCGTCCTGCGCACTTTTTCCAAGATCTACGGCATGGCCGGGCTGCGCTGCGGCTTTGCCATCGGCAGGCCGGATTTGCTCGACCGGATCTCCACCTACAAACCGTGGAACCCCATGCCCATTACCGCGGTGGCCGCGGCCGCGGCCAGCCTGAAGGATGCGCAACTGGTGCCCGAACGCAGGCGCCTGAACGCCTCGATTCGCGAAGCCACGTTTCAATGGCTCGCCAGCAACGGCTATTCCTTTATTCCCTCCCAGTCCAACTGCTTCCTCCTGGATACACAGCGCCCGGCCAAGGACGTGATTGCGGCGATGGCCGAGCACAATGTCTTCATCGGGCGCATCTGGCCGGTCCTGCCGACGCATGTGCGCATCACCGTGGGCACGCGCGAGGAAATGGAGCAATTCCAATCCGCGTTTCAACTGGTGATGAAAGCCGCCGCGCAGGGACGCCTGCCATCCGCTCCAAACGTCGCGGGGCGGCATCTGGATGGGCCGCTCGTGCGCAGCAACGCCTGAGCCGCAGCGGGTGGCGGCTAAAGACTTGCGGAAACGAAAACGGGCGCCCCGGCTTTGCCGCCGCGGCGCCCGTCGAGTTTTCAGGCAACGATTCTTTCTGGGACGGCCCGCTCTACTTCACTTCCCAGGTGTCCCCGGAGCGCAGCAGGCTGGCCAGATCGCCGGGGCCCTTCTTGGCGATTACTTCCTGGACCTGCTCGTTCATCACGTCTTCGTAGCGCGGCAGATCGTCCCAGGCGCGCAGCACGCCGATGGGCGTGGGGAAGCCGGGGCGATGTTCCATGTGCGAGAGCAGGAAGGCGTAGGATGGGCGCGGGTGATGGGCGTTGTGCACGATAAGATCTTTTTCGGTGATGTCGCCGCCCAGGGTGACCACCTCGATGTCGCCGTCGGGCAGGCGGCGGATGCCCTTGTCGCGGTTCTTGCCGAACACCAGGGGCTTGCCGTGTTCGAGTTGGATGATCTTCTCGCTGCGCGCGTCTTTTTCGGTGAGCGTGGTCCATGCGCCATCGTTGAAGATGTTGCAGTTCTGCAGGATTTCGATGAAGGCGGAGCCCTTGTGCGCCGCGGCATGCTTCAGTGTGTCCTTCAGATGTTGCTGGAAAACGTCCACGGAGCGCGCCACAAACGTGGATTCCGCGCCGATGGCCAGCGAAACCGGATTGAACGGGCGGTCCGGGGAGCCATACGGAGTCGACTTGGTTTTCTTGTGAAATTCCGAGGTCGGCGAGTACTGCCCCTTGGTCAGCCCATAGATGCGGTTATTGAAGAGCAGGACCTTGACGCCCACGTTGCGCCGCAGCGCGTGAATCGTGTGATTTCCGCCGATGGCCAGCGCGTCGCCGTCACCAGTGGCCACCCACACATCCAACTCCGGGTTGGCGATCTTGATTCCCGTGGCCACCGCCGGGGCACGGCCGTGAATGGAATGGAAGCCGTAGGTGTTCATGTAGTAGGGGAAACGGCTGGAGCAGCCGATGCCGCTGACCACCACGAACTTTTCGCGGGGAATGCCCAGCTCCGGGAAAACCGCCTGAACGGCGGCGAGGATGGCGTAGTCGCCGCAACCGGGGCACCAGCGCACCTCCTGGTCCGTCTGAAAATCCTTCTTGGTGAGTACCGGAAGCGTGTCCGTGGTCATCGTTCAATCTCCCTTTTGGCCCTAAAACTTCCTTGCCACCGCAAGGACCCCGCATCCGGCGGAATCCTCTATTGCGAAAAATGACTACTTGCCGATCAACTCCTCAATCTTCACTTCCAACTCGTTCTGCATGAAGGGACGGCCCTGAATCTTGTTCATGCCGATGGCGTCCACCAGGTACTTGGCGCGCAGAACCCAAATGAGCTGGCCCATGTTCAATTCAGGAACGAGAATTTTCTTGTAGCGCTTGAGCACCTCGCCGAGATTGGCCGGCAGGGGGTTGAGGTGCCGCAGGTGCAGGTGGCCGATGCGCCCGGGCAGGCCCTTGGCGCGGCGGCCGTTGAGCGCCGCGGTAATCGAGCCGCTGGTCGAGCCCCAGGCCACGATCAGCAGATCGCCGTCGGGGTCGCCCACGGGCACGGCGTCGGGAATGTCCTGAACGACGCCGGCCACCTTAGCGGCGCGGATGCGCACCATATTTTCATGGTTGAGCGGCTCGTAGTTCACGTTGCCGGTGCCGTCCTGCTTCTCAATGCCGCCGATTCGGTGCTCCAGGCCCGGCGTGCCGGGAATGGCCCAGGGGCGCGCCAGGGTTTGCGGATCGCGCTTATAGGGCAGAAAACCTTCCGGATTTTTCGCGTGGGCAGCGGGGAAGGCCGGAATTTCATCGAGCGTCGGAATACGCCATGGTTCGGCGCCGTTGGCCAGATAGCCGTCGGTCAGAACGATGACCGGCACCATGTATTTCAGCGCGATACGGCAGGCTTCCACCACCACCCAGAAGCAGTCCGAAGGCGTGGAAGCGGCCAGCACGGGAATGGGAGCTTCCGAATTCCGCCCGAACAGCGCCTGCAGGAGGTCGGCCTGCTCGGTCTTCGTGGGCAAGCCCGTCGAAGGACCGCCCCGCTGCACGTCCACGATCACCAGGGGCAGTTCGGTCATCACCGCCAGGCCCAGCGCCTCGGTCTTCAACGCCATGCCCGGTCCCGACGTGGTGGTGATGGCCAAAGCGCCGGCATAGGAGGCGCCAATGGACGATGTAATGGCCGCGATTTCGTCCTCGGCCTGAAACGTCAGCACGCCGAAATCCTTGTACTGGGAGAGTTCATGCAGAATGTCCGAGGCGGGCGTGATGGGATAAGAGCCGAGAAATAGTGTGAGTCCGGCCTTCTGCGCCGCGGTGACGAATCCCAGCGCCACGGCCTGATTGCCGCTCAGGCTGCGATAGATTCCCTTCTCCAGGCGCGCCGGAGGAATTTCGTAGCTGACCTGGAAGGCCTCCGTGGCTTCACAATAGCTGTAGCCCGCCTTCAGCGCCAGCTTGTTGGCTTCCGCGATAAGCGGCTTCTTGCTGAACTTGTCGTCAATCCAGCGGAAGGTGGGGTCCATCGAGCGGTTGTAGAGCCAGTAGCACATGCCTAGCGCAAAAAAGTTCTTGCAGCGGTCCATGGCCTTGGCGTCAATCCCCAGATGCTGCAGCGCATTGCGCGTCAGCCGCTGCGCCTCCACGGAAAACAGCCGGTACTTGTCCAGCGAATGGTCCTCCAGCGGATTGGCGCTCATTTGCGCCTTGCGCAGGTCGTTTTCCTTGAAGCTGTCCTGGTTCACGATCAGGATGCCGTTGGGTTTCAGGTCCGCCAGGTTCATCTTCAGCGCCGCCGGATTCATGGCGATCAGCACGTCCACCAAGTCGCCCGGCGTGTGCACGTCGCTCGAGGAAAAATGCAGCTGATAGCCGCTGACGCCGGGCAGCGTGCCGGCAGGCGCGCGGATTTCCGCCGGGTAGTCCGGGAACGTGGCGATGTCGTTGCCGTAGAGCGCGACCGTGTTGGTGAACTGGCTGCCGGTAATCTGCATGCCGTCGCCGGAGTCTCCGGCGAAGCGAATGACCGCCTGTTCGATGACTTCGCGCTTGGCTTTGCTGATCGGTGTTTCCGCTAGAGTGGACATGGCTTCGTGGGTCCCCGTTCGTGCTGATGTCTCCCCGCAAGGGCGGCGAGAAGTTGGGGCGCCAGGTTTTCGCGGGGGGCGGAATCTGCCCGGGGCGAAACTCCAGAAGCCCGCAAGTGAAAATCATAACATATCGGCCAGCGGCGCGAGAATGCCTGTTCCTTTTCTGTCCCTGTTCCCGCAGCAGCGCGGCGCCATGCGGCGCCCGCGGAAGCGCCGGAAGGAATTTCGGGGAAAAAGAAAAAGAACCTGAAAACGTCTCTTGACGTTCGCCTTGTATTCGCCTAGAGTAAAAGGCGAAACTGAGCGGCGCGACCTGAACGGGCGATGGAGAAGGCGCGGCGCGAGCGGAGGCGGCAAAATGGCCCTGACCAAGCGACAGAAGGAAGTGCTGGATTATCTGGTTTCGTTTGAGACCAAGAACGGCTATGCCCCGAGTTTCGAGGAGATCGGCAAGGGCCTGAAGCTGACCTCGCTGGCCACCGTGCACAAGCACATCACCACGCTGGAGAAAAAAGGCTTTATCCGCCGCGGTTACAACCAGAGCCGCTCCATCGAAATTCTCAATCTGCCCAAGCCCGTGAAGGAGCAGGTGATGGACCGCCATGTGCAGGAACTGCCGCTGGTCGGACGCATCGCCGCCGGCCGCCCGCTGGAAGCCTGCGAAGAGCGCGAGACCATCTCGCTCGGCGATTTCACTCGCGGCGCCAGCAACTTTGTTCTGCAAGTCAAGGGTAGCTCGATGAAGGAAGATCACATCCTGGACGGCGACTTCGTGGTCTGCGAGCAGACCCAGGTGGCCAACGCCGGAGATATCGTCGTGGCTCTGGTGGGCGGCGAGGAAGCCACGCTCAAGCGCTTCTACCGCGAAGGCGCGGGGAAAGTGCGCTTGCAGCCAGCTAACTCCGAAATGCAGCCCATCATCGTTCCCGCCGCGGACGTGCGCGTCCAAGGACGCGTGATCGGAGTGCTGCGCAAGTATTGAGAGCGACGGCCAGTCCTCCCCCGGAAATCCATCGTCATCCCGGTTCCAGAACCCTTTCCACCACCTGTCCCAAAGAACAGGCGCCGATTATCAACGGTCAGTAACTTTCAAGAACGACTGTCCTTCTGAATCTTTGTTGACTTCCTCTTCCCTCCCTATAGTCGGAATTGTCCAAAGGCAAGAAGACCGCATTGGGCATTCTGTTCCCGGGAGGAACAATGTGGGGCAACAAAAATCCGGATGCGCCCAAAACTGCGCAGCCGGAACAGAAGGCACCGCAGGCGGAGAAAGCGAATAAGGCGTCAACAGCAGCAGGCAGCACCTCAGAAAATACGGCACCAAGTACGGTAGCGCCGAGCACAGCACCAGTTACTGCACCATTCAAAACCGCGGTTCCAGAGGCGGGCAGCACATCCCAGGCAGCCACCGGCAAGTCCGTGACTGCAACGGTGGACAGCACGCCCCCGGCAGCCACAAGCAAGACCGAGAACGCAATCAAAAACACACCCTCGAAACCAGCTTTCGGGGAAAGAGAGGAAAAAAGAACCATGAGCAACGACGCACTGAAACCATCGGAACCACTAACGCCAAGCGGTTCGATCGCCCGTCTGGGATCGTTCCTGCACATCAAAGGAGAGATCACCGGCAGTGAAGATCTCCAGATCGATGGAACGGTGGAGGGGCTGGTTCAACTCGACGAGAAGAAGCTGATCGTCGGGACGTCCGCGAAACTGACCACCGACATCATCGCCCGTGAAATCATCGTGCTGGGATCCGTAAAAGGAAACCTGCACGCCAAGGAACGCATCGAGTTGAAGAAGGAAGCATCGGTGCAAGGAGACCTCACCACCGCGCGCATCTTGATCGAGGAAGGCGCCTACTTCAAAGGGTCCATCGAAATTGACCGGACCGGCGAGAAGACCGCCACAAAGCATGCGAACTCAACCTCGACCTCGACCTCGACCCCGGCGACGGTCTCCCCGAAAAGTCTGTAAAGGGATTCTCCCAGCCCCTAATATCGGCGCGGACCTACCCTCCGCGCCGATATTAGCTTTTTCTAATAATACCTCTTCTTTTCTATATTAAGTTTCTTGACACTTCCCTTATCCTG
>JAIQGC010000150.1 GCA_020072805.1 Terriglobia bacterium | reverse complement strand
GGCAGTTCCCGGGAAACCTCTTGAAAACGTGGTGGATAACGAAAACCGACCCGCTGTGCAGAGCGGAGCCAACTCTGCGCCTCAAGTCCCGAGCGGGATCAGCCGATTAACAGAGTAGGCGCTTAATGTTCTGGCGCCCGGCCCTCGCAAGAGTCGGGAAGTCCGAATCATGAAACCACAAAGGAAAGCACGCGATCTGTTCCGCCGCAAATCCGAAGCGGGCACGACCCTGATTGAAACGCTCATTGCCCTCGCCGTGTTGTTCATCGTTTCGGTGAGCATGATGGCCCTGGCTGTGGCCGCCATCAAGACCACGGAAAACCAGGGACACCTGGCGTCCCGTACCGCGGAATACGCCTCCGATAAAATGGAACAACTCTTGGCGCTGGCCTATACCGATGCAGCCTCCAATACCGCCGTCTTTCCTACCGCCCCCGCGGGAGGACAGGGTCTGACGATTGGCGGCAGCGCCGATCCTAGCAGTCCGGTGGCGGGTTACGTGGACTATCTGGACGTCAACGGCAACCTCCTCCAGGTGAACGAAACGACCCCGGTGGGCAACTGGTATTACATCCGCGTCTGGCAGATTTCCGCGCCCGCCGGCACCACCCACTTGAAGCAGATCACCGTCACCTCGCGCGTGAGTTACATGATCGCCACGGGCCGGCTGTTCCCGCAGTCCACGGTGGTCACGCTGAAGTCGGATCCGCTCTGAACAGCCGGAAAAAGTCTGCGTGGATGTCGTACTGTCTCGGTGTCTTGCATCGGGCCTGAGGATTTCCTCTTTCAGAGTCTGCAATATTTCATGGAAGATCCTCCGGCGAAGCGGAGCGCTTCGCTTCGGCAAGACATGCGTGCATTTTTCGGGGTCCGGTGAACCGGCGGCGCAATCCCGTTGGAAAGAAGCCGCGAGAATTGCCTCCGCAGGCTTTGCGTAAGCGACGATTCATCTGCGCTATGGACTCCCCGATTTGTAACCTTTTCACCCGCCGCTCCTATAGATTCGGGATTATGGCTCCGCAATATGTTTATAACTCCTTGCTGTAGTTGCAGCTACGGCGCCTCGCGAATGGCCGCCGAATTGCCTATCAATGTCATGTTACCTGTCCGCAGAGGCAGGAGAAACACCGTACCGATTGGCCAGTTGAGTCCCGGACGGCGCAGCGGAGATCATGAGAGCGGCGTCCTCGGCGCGTGACAGGCAGAAAACCGGCAGTCCCGCTTCGGACGCGAATCTCAGTTGAGGCAGTGGAGAAATGATGAACGGAATGCACAAGAACAGACAACGCGGCTTTTCGATGATCGAGTTACTCATCGTCACCCTGATCGCTCTGGTCATTGCGGCTATGGCCGTCCCGGGTTTTCAGAGCATCGAACGCTACCTGCGCATTGCCGGAGATTGCCGCAATATTTTCAGCATCACTGCGCAGGCCAAGATGCAGGCCGCCTCGCAGTTCACGCATGCGCGGGCGCGAGTCGGCCTCGCCAGCAACATGTATGGCATCGAGATATGGGATAAGGCCAGTAACCAGTGGTCGCCGGTGGGCGGCCGTCAGACGTTCTCCCAGGGTGTCACACCGGGTTTCGGAACGGTCGCCAATCCGCCCCTCAATACGCAGGTCACGCTGGCCCAGGCGCCCCTGTGCGTAACCACCGCGCCTGGCTCCGCGTCCCCCTCGACCACCCCGAACGACGTGTGCATCGAGTTCAACTCCCGCGGCATCCCGGTGGACTACAGCGGAACTCCCGCCGGCAATGGCGCTTTCTACGTGACGGACGGGAACTCCGTCTACGGAGTCACGGTTTCCGTCTCCGGTTTGATCCAGAGCTGGTACATCAACAAGAATGACACCAACTGGCAGAGGCGTTAAGGCGAACTTATGAAACGACAAATAAAAACGCGCAACCTGCTCCGCCGCAAATCGCAGGCCGGCATGACCCTGATCGAAACCCTCATTGCCCTGTTCGTGCTCATGATCGTCGCCGTAGCGGCAACCTGGTCTCGTCCACCGCCAATTGGTATTACATTCGTGTTTGGCAGGTTTCTGCCGCGGGAAGCTCCGGCCAGTTGAAGCAGATCGCGGTCACCTCCCGCGTAAACGCCCTGGTTGGCGCCAATAGCGGTGTTCTGCCGCAGTCCACCGTGGTCGCATTGAAGTCGAACCCGTTCTGAGGAGGCGACGTGTTGCAGCTTGAAAGATCTCGCAAGGTTTTAGCCCCTCGCGGGCACAGGCAGGGCGGCTTCACGCTCATCGAGATGCTGATCGCCATGATGATCCTGCTGGCCGTCGCCGGCATCGTCATGTCCGGCATGGTGCAGATGATGTTCGTGCAAGGCTCGGTCGCCAACCGCTCGGAGATGCACAGCAGCGTGCGCAGCGCCACGGAATTGCTGCAGCAGGAGATCGGCCAGGCCGGCAGGGCCACCTTGCCCGCCCCGGTCACCATGAGCACGCCCGTGGTGATTCCTCCGGGCACTCAGGGCACGGGGGTTACGCAAACGGTGAGCGTCAGTTCCACCACCGGCATGTTCAACGGCGAATACCTGGTCGTGGACACCGGCGCGGACCAGGAAACCGTGCAGATTTCCGGCCTCACACCCACCACCTTCACCGCCACTTTCTACTATTCCCATCCCACCGTGGTGGGGGCGACGAGCTGGCCGGTGACCGTGCAGGGCGCGTTTATCACCGGCATCGTGCCCCCGGACAAAGTCAACACTTCCGTTGCGGGGCTGCCGCTGGTACCCAACACGAATGCTTCGGGCGTCCTGGTGGGTTCCACGGGCACGAAGCTGAAGCTCTACGGCGACATCAACGGCGACGGCAATATGGTCTATATCGAATACACCTGCGACACCTCCATCGTCCCCGGAAATCTCTACCGCAACGTCATCCCCGTACCCGCCGAGGGAGTGACCATC
>JAIQGC010000012.1 GCA_020072805.1 Terriglobia bacterium | reverse complement strand
GTCTCAGTCGCAGTGGGCGCGCCGGAGGCAGTAGCCTGTTGTTGTGCGAGGCCCATGGGCGTCCCGGCAGACACAGGCACGCCAGGTGCAAGAGCTGGCTGTTGCGGGAGGCCGAGGGAAGGTACGGCCCCACCGCCCGCGGGCACGCCGCGGACGGGAACAACGAACTTGGAGAAGGCGCTCGGGGCGCGCGCGCCGTCCGGGCCCACGCTCACGACCTGATAGAAATAGACCGGGCCGCTTCCCACCTGATGATCGTGATATCCCAGCGATGTTCTGGCTACTGTGGCGAGCTTCACCGGCGGCTGGAGTGGGTCCGTCGTGCGCATCACCTCGTACGAGGTGGCGCCTTTCGCCGCGTTCCACGCTACGATGACGTCGCCGGCCGAAAAGTTGAGCACGATTCCCGCTGGTGCGGCGAGATCAGTGTTCGCCGGGACATTGGTTTTCACTTGGGCTGACGCCGCGGCGCTCTCCGCGAGCAGCAAGACCACCAGCGCCGCCAGGAATCTCACCAACGAAATCCCTGACTGCCTTGTGTTCGCTTTCATGGCCAACCCTCCGCTCGCTTTTGAAGACCCGCGTTCTTGCCCCGCGCGTTCGTGGAAGCACCTTCCGATCCGCGGAAGCGCGTGTCCCGCATCGGCGGCCTCAGCAGGGGACGTTGCGGAACTCTCGTTTGCAGGAGGCACGGAAGATTGACCCTCTTTATGCATCTTTGTCTTGTACATGCGGAAAAGCCGGGCAAACTGGCTCATCAAAGCGCGAAATCAAGGGAGGAGCGACGAAGGCCGTTCTAAGTCGTGGCGTTTCAAGCGGATTGATCTGCCAGGCGTCAGAAATCAGGCGCAAAAGGACAAGGTTGGGATTGCCGGAGGCGCGCCTCATCTCGAAACAATCTCACAGCTATCCAATGTCACCTTATATAAATCCGTTCTTCCTTTGCTGACACCTTCAACCACCACATGTTCATGCCGCCGAAGGCTTGCCGCGGCAGTCTGTTGCGATGGCAGCAGATAGCAGGTGAGCGAATAATTCGCATAGGCGTCGTTGCCCTGGACAAAGTGGAGCACCATTCTTCCTTCCTCGACCTGCGTATCTTCGACCACACCGGCTACTCGGATTCTTCTTCTGGTGAACCGCGCGTTCGCGTCGATTTCGTTGATTTCATACGCATGCGCCAGTTGTACGGCTTCTATCACGCCGGCGATGGGGGCGTCGGCAGCCCCGCCCGCACTCGAAGATTGAGAAAACGCCGTCGAATCGCTTGGCGTGTTGCTGATTGTCAAACCGTTCGCCGTGAAATTGATACCGTCGGGCGAAAGGTGCGTAACCACCTGCAGGTTTTGGCCTGCCACTTGTTGATAACCCCTTACCATCGCTTCTTGGCCGGCCTGCTTTGCCTGTTCATACCCGAAGAGCGTCAGACCGGTATAAGCAACGAGCGTTTCCCACATCTCCTGCTTTTGGCGGTCGGAAGCATTCCTCAAAATACCTTCTTCCGCCATCCCTCTGGCAATCATGTTGCGCAAATCCATAAACTGCGCGTCCGGAGGTTCCGGCAGACCGTGATAAATGCGGGCGTTCTCGCCGAAGAAAAAGCTCAACGCCATAGCCAGATCGTTTTGCATGCCGGCCGTTTGTGCTTGCTTGTCGTACACCTGCAATACGTTATTCATCAAAGCCAGGTATTGGGCCCTTTCCGTAGGATCGTTGCCGAGTAGATCTGCTAACTCGCGGGTCTTGAGATACGTTCCCGTTGGCCGAAAACGCACTACCGCATCGTCAATCTCCGGTCGGCGTCGCTGCGCGGCCGGAGCCTTGTCACCGGGCACATTCGCGCCCAGCTCTCTTGCGAGTGCGTCCTCTCTCGCCTTCCGCATGACCATGGTAGAGACGGAGGCGCTGAGCGGGTTGTTCCAGTGGACGCCAAGAGTGTCTCTAAACTGTGCGAGCGCCGATCCGCACGAAATAGACAGCAGCAGCAAAGCCACATTCCAGCGATTGATGACCCATGAAGCGCTATTTCTCATTTTGTTCCTCCTGAGCTGTCGGCGCGTGCCCGCCCCGCCGCTTCCCGCAGTGTGACAAATCCACTGACTATTTGAAGAATTTCAAAACGCCCCAGATCGCATCGAACACATCGAGCAATCCGCTGGATCCCCTGGCGCTCCAGCGGTGGCGGTGCGCGCTCTGCTGGAGGAAGGCATCCAGCTCGACGTTCTTCTTGTCCTCCTCTTCTTCCGCCTTGCGAACGCTGGCATCATAAGCCGCGCGTTGCGCAGGGTCGCCTAGAACCGAGTGTGCCGCTTCAACCTCGGCAAGGTCTTCCGGCGCATCTTCCATCAGCGACACACGCAATTCCGCGACGCGCTTCTGATAGGCGCGCTCGATCTCTTCCGGGCTGGCTTTCGAATCAATCTCCAGACTTTCGTAATGCTCGGGCAATCCGAACACAGTTACCTCCCTGCTCTTACCGATCGAGCATTCTCTGCAGCGCCGCGAAATCGAAATTGTTTTTGAACTGGCGGATCACTTCACTCCTAGCCGGGCTGTCTTCCCGGCGCCAGTAAACGGTAATTAACTGGACAGAGGAACGCGGCAGCGCCGGATCGATATACGCGTGGTCAACGGTCACCAGGCGCAAACCGCCCTCGGCTTCGCTCACAAAGAGCTTGCCCCGTGGCGGCATAGCGTACCAGTCGCGGACCACCGCTTGGCTCTGCAGCTCCGCCGGTGTCATCGCGGCATGCTGTTGAGTTCGGTCCCAGTTTTGCCCGTGCTTCGTTGAGGTGGTTTAGAGCCACCTTTTCGCGTGCTTGCAGGAATTCTTCCCGGCTGAGGGGTTTGAACGGAAAATGATTGGGGGCCGTGAGGAGGATCGCCTCCGCCTTTTGCCCGTTATGTAGCGGCGCAAACAGACGATGACCTTTCCACTCCCCGTTTTCCTTGGGCAGAAGGAAAATCGTTTCGCCGCCTACTGTGCGCAGTTCCTTGCCCAGGCTTGCCTTCTCATTCACCAGCCACCCCAGGCTGTTGAAAGAGAAATAGATCCAGGTTCCCGTTTCGTCGGCCGGCTGCACTTTCCCAGCCACGCCCGGCGGGTAATTCTTCATCGGGACACAGAAGTAGTCGAAAAAAGCGGCTGTGACCTCGTAACGGAACGTATGGCTCGCGGGGCTGGGGTCGAACATTTCGTGCCAGTAGTGGCCCTCCACTCCTTTGAAGTCCGGGAGGGATTGTTCCAGAAGCGCGATGGTCTCATCGATCTTTTTCAGCGCAACAGGATCTGGCGTCATGTGAGCGCGCGCGCTGAGCTGGGATTGTTCGTGAGAATCCGGTTGCAGTCTTCCCTGTTTTTGACGCGCCTGTTCATCCGTGCACGGTGCTTGCGCAAGCGTTCTTCCCGGCGCGAAGATCAAAGCCATCGCCAGGATCATGTTGCTGCTTCCTATTGCAAATCGGGCCATGCGCCTGCCTCCTGCCGCCGTCCGGATTGGCTTGCGATCGCCGGATTCCTTGAAAGCACGTTTTCTGGATGTGCGCACCATAGTGGCAAGCCTACTCGCGGAGGCTCGGACCGCGCGTGGGTGTGGGCAAACTTGGAATGAAATTAACCCTCTCGTCTCTGAACGTGCGGCTGCCTGCGACAGTCAGAGATTCACCCAGTTTGGCCTCGCTCTCCACGGCAACCCTTGTGCCGGCATCCTTGATTTCCCCCGATCCATCACTGGTAATGTAGACTCCCGCTCTTCCCGTACCGCCGAAAGTCTTGGCCCCCGCATCGCCCTTGACGCCGACGAATATGGTTGTGTCTCCTTTCCGCGCCAGCTCCACTTGCACAAAGGCACCCAGTGAAGCATCAAAGATCTTCCCTTCCAGAAGATCCGCGTTGACCGCTACTTCGACTATTTTCTCTTCGCAAGACTGGCGAAAGTTGAGCTCAACGCTGCCTTCCTCCAGAGGAATTTTTATCCCGAATTTCAATTCCCGGTCCTTCATGTCCTCGGGGCATTCGGCGATCTCACCATGATGGGGCTGCTCCACGGCACCAGATGGATCCTTCAGACAATCGGGGCAGACGCCTGCTTCCAGATACCAGCCAATCATCGACGGGACCAAATCACTAGACCAGACCAGATCGGTATGACTCCGAATCTTGAGGACCTCTTTCTCATGCCAGTCGCGGTCTCCAAGATGTGCGGTCAAGCCCGTCGCGTAGCGATACCAGGTACGGTGCAGCTGTCGGACTGCCTGGTCGTAGGCTTGCGCATAGGGACGGAATGCTCCGATGCCGTCGTTGGCATTTTGCTGGTACTCCACCGTGTGATTGCCGGGTGCGGCCATCAGCGCGACGTCTCTCCTGAGAACACTCTGACCGATGCGCCTGGCGGCCTCCTGTGCTTCTTGGCGCGCCTTGTTCTTCGCCTCCACCAGTTTCTTGACCGGTGGCTCGTTCACCTCCAGGGTGTCTATGAGGTCTTCAATGTAGCCGGACCAGACCTTGATGGGTGTTTTTCGGCCAGCGCTGATTTTCTTGGCATAATCCAGGGACTTTAACGAAAAATCCTTTGCCTCCATGGCTGTCTGCATAATGGGGCGCTCATAGCGGTCCTTGAGGCCCAGTGCATGGGCAAAGTTTCCCGGATGATCGAACTGCGGCAAGACTCCCGGCTTTCCCCGAGAGACATCCAACATATCTGTGATCGGCGGGCGAACGAGATGATCTTCCGGGTTCGGTCCGGTGCCGCCGCAGATCAGATACTGAGCCGGCCTGCGTCGCCAGACACCGTAGTAGTAGGTCTTCTCGGCTTCTTCGTCTTCCCCCGTCAACTTCTGCGCAACGGCAAGTGCTAAAGCAGCTTCTTTCAGGAACGGATCGAGATTCACCGCCTGATGTAGGTGATACTTGCCCGTCGAAGTCTGGCCAATCAGCAATTGGTCGAAGCCCTTCAAGTACTCCATCAGAGCGTCCGCACTGACCATGCCCGGCTGGGGTTTCATGCCGCGCCGTTCCATCTCCTTCTGTATCGCGAGAGATTCGTTGGGCATTCCGCAATGGGCCAGCATTGCGGCGAGGTTGACCAGACTGTCGGGATCATTTGGAAAAAGCTCGTACGCTGCAAATAGGCCAAGCAACGCCGTCCAGGGCTGGCCCCCGACGACCTGTGCAAATGCCCTTCCCTGCAGCATGAAGGGATCACTCTTGTTGGCATTCTTTTTCAGGTCCTCGTATTCACCTTTTGTTTTCGGATTGTCGAGTAGCAGCCGCACATGAGCGATGGCTTCGCCGAAGCTCACTTCTTTGGGCTTCACACTGCCGATGAAGGAGCCGCCCAAAAGCACCGCCTCTTTCAATTCGTTTTTTGGACGGACTGGGTGAATATCATAAATGCCATAGACGAGTTCGTTCGGGCCTTCCCAATGGATCGAGTCGTAGGGATCTGCTCCCTGGTCCGAGGGAGTACCAACGCTGAGCGCATTGGCGGTCGAGCCTCCTGCTGTGGTGGCGCCTCCAGAGTCGGCTTCGCCCTTCAGGGACATCAGTATCGGGCCGAAATCGTCCCAAACAGCTTCCCTAGCGAACTGGTTGTCTCCCGTGAGAACGAAAGGCGTCAACTTGCCGCTGACTTCGACGAGGATGATGTACGCGCCGCTTCCATCTTCGAACCTAGCTAAGTGCCGATACAGTCGGCCACCTCCGCTCATTAGTAAACTGTTGTCGTCGGTGACCTTGCCTTTGATCTGTTTCCCGGCCGTGAGTGGCGCCCAGATCTGCGCGATCACAGCAGCCGCATTCCCGGTCCGTACCGGGCCGACATTGACGCGACACTTGTCCTTCAACATCGGATTGTTCGGAATCAGCAGGAGCGTTTCGCCCTGGTCGATGACGGTCCAGAGTGTACCGATGTCGAATGAAACATTGCCGAACCTGACGCCATTGGCAGGGTGGGCGGACAATGGGAAGCCAGCCAACAGAAAGACACTAAGAATACCCGCCACGATCTTGTGGACTCGCATTGCGCTCATCGATGGATTGTCCCCGTTTATTCCTCACACGTCGCGAACAGACCCGCAAGGACGACTCTTTCAGTGTCTTTCCATTCTACATATGCGGAAAAACAGGGCCGTTTGGCTCACGGTGGCGTAAAAAATAGGTCGCAAGCGCCGTTAGCTGAATCTAAGCCGTGCGGTTTCAAGCAGATTGACAACCGGCAGGCGACTCCTTATTCTTCGCCTCAGGCGCTTCTCCCCGCGGCCGGAGACACACGTGCAAAACGGCTCTTCCAGGCAGGTCACGGATCTCCTGACTCGATGGCGGGCGGGGGACCGCGAAGCGCTCGATGTACTGATGCCCTTGGTTTACGAGGAACTGCGCCGCTTGGCGCGATACTATCTCCGGCAAGAACGCCCTGATCACACTCTGCAAAGCACGGCTCTGGTTCATGAAGCCTATGTGCGCCTTGCCGGGCAGAATCCCCCCGAGTGGCAGAGCCGGGCCCACTTTTTCGGAGTAGCTGCGCGGCTCATGCGCCAGATTCTTGTGGATCATGCCCGGGCGAGCCATGCGGCCAAGCGTGGCGGCGCTTCTCTCACCCTGTCTCTGAACGAAGCCGTGGCGGGATCCAAGGGGAAAGAGTTGGACATCCTCGCGCTGGATGACGCGCTAAACAACCTGGCACAGATTAATCCGCAGCAGAGCCAGATCGTCGAACTTCGTTTTTTTTCGGGCCTTTCCATTGAGGATACCTCGGAAGTGCTAGGAGTATCTCCCGCCACGGTCAAGCGCAATTGGACTACGGCGCGGGCCTGGCTTTTCCGGGAGATAAATCGAAGCGAGCAGCCGTGACGCCGGAAAAATGGGAACAGATTAGCGAAGTCCTGGAAAAGGCGCTTTCCCTCGAAGGAACGCAACGAGAGCAGTATCTGCACGAAGCCTGCATAGGCGATTCCGAACTGCGGCGCGAAGTGGAGTCTCTGCTCGCCGCCCACCAGGAAGCCGGCAGCCAATTTCTAAATGTGGCTATGGCAACTGCCGATGGAATTGCAGAGAACATACAGCGTGCCGGTGTTTGCGCAGGCCGCAGAATCGGCCCTTATCTCGTCGTGGATGAAATCGGTCACGGCGGCATGGGTGAGGTTTTCGCTGCCGTCCGCGCCGATGGGCAGTATGAGAAGAAAGTCGCGCTCAAATTGGTCCGCAGCGGCTACGACACGGCCATTATCCTCGAACGTTTCCGCAATGAGCGCCAAATTCTCGCAGGACTGGACCATCCCAACATTGCCCGGCTACTGGAAGGTGGCACTACAGACGACGGCGTTCCCTACCTTGTCATGGAGTTGGTTGAGGGTGCTCCCATTGATTCGTACTGCGATGGCCACAAACTCTCCGTCACCGAACGCTTACAGCTCTTTCGCCAAGTCTGCTCCGCCGTGCAATACGCGCACCAGCATCTGGTGATTCATCGGGACATAAAGCCCAGCAACATTCTCGTCACGCAAGAAGGCACGCCGAAGCTTTTGGACTTCGGCATCGCGAAGATACTGGATGCCTCGGGTAGCGCGGAGGCGACGTCCCTGCGTCCCATGACACCCGAATATGCCAGCCCCGAACAAGTTCGGGGCGAACCAATTACGACGGCGTCCGACGTGTACTCGCTAGGTGTCGTCCTCTATCAATTGCTCACCGGCCATTCCCCTTATCGTGTGGAGACGCGCACACCTCATGAACTATCACGCGCCATCACGGAAACCGAACCCGACCGCCCGAGTTCCGTTATCCTGCGCCATGCAGAGGTCGCGCGAAATACGCCCGTGGTCGCCAGCCAAACCAGCGAAGGCTCTCCGGCCAAATTGAAGCGACGCCTGACGGGGGATCTCGACAACATCGCGCTGAAGGCTTTGCGAAAAGAACCAGGGCGCCGTTATTCCTCCGTTGAGCAGTTTGCCGAAGATATTCGCCGCCACCTCGCCGGCTTGCCTGTCTCTGCCCACAAAGGTTCCTGGACTTATCGCTCCGGTAAATTTGTGCAGCGACACAAAGCGGGCGTCCTGGCTGCCCTGCTGGTCCTAGGCACACTCATCACCGGTGTTGTCGTAACCTTGCGCGAAGCGCGTATCGCGGAATCCAACCGACGTCGCGCCGAGGCCCGCTTCAACGATGTCCGCAAACTGGCCAATTCTCTTATTTTCGAAATCCACGATTCCATTCAGGATCTGCCCGGCGCAACCCTCGCCCGCAAGCTCATCGTTCAGAACTCTCTCGAATATCTGGACAGCCTTGCCCGGGAATCCGGCAACGACACCTCCCTGCAGCGAGAACTTGCCACTGCCTACGACAAGGTTGGCCGAGTCCAAGGTGGCGTCTATCGATCGAATCTTGGGGATACCAAGAGCGCTCTGGAGAGCATCCAGAAGTCGCTGCGGATTCGCAAGGCGATTGTCCAAGCTAACCCTCGGAGCGTTTACGATAACTTGGCCTTGGCGGCGAGCTATTGCAGTCTCGGCGAATTGCAGTGGGGTGGTTCGGGTGATGCCAATGCAGGCTACGAGACTTGTTCAAAAGGCGTTGCGATCTCCGAATCACTGGTTAAGTTTGAACCAGACAGCAAGGCCATATTGAGAGAACTTGCCTCAGAGTACTTTACGATTGGACGAATACAGACGGGAGGTGGCACTCTTGCCAGTCTGGGAAACCTCACTGTAGGCACCGAATTCCACCGCAAGGCACTGGAGATAGAGCAGAAACTGGCGGCTATGCCTGCGCCACTCTTCGAAGACGAAAGGCAGGTCGGCGTACTCAACGCGACACTCGGCTATGACATGTTGAAATCGGGTGAGGCCTCCCGCGCACTCGCTTACCTGAATGCGTCGCGGGAAACCTTTGAGCGCCTATCTGAAAGCAACGATAACCTTCGGTTGGCTCTCCGCCTGAATCTCCTGCAAACCTATCCATTGCTCGGTGACGCCTATCTGGTCGACGATAAGCCAAATGAAGCTTTTTATTGCTATCAGAAAGGTGGACAACTCGCGAAACAAATGGCAGCCATCGATCCAAAAGACCGCCGGGTTGCTACTTTCGTGATCACCACCCGCGGACAGATTGGGCATTGCCTAGTCACCTTGAACCGTGCTGAAGAAGGACTTGTTGAGCTGAGGCAGGCCCTCGCAACGGCTCAGGCTGAGTCTTCTCCAGATATTGTCTCTCATAAGATTGTAGCAATGGTGGAGATATGGGTGGCCGAAGCCCTGGAACGTAGCGGCAGAGTTGATCAAGCCATGCCTTATTACTCGCACGGAAGAGACATTTTCGCGGACGCCTCAGCCGTTGGGGAAAACTTCGAAAATCAGGGCTACCGCGCGGGCATCGCAAATGACATTGCAGGAGCGCTCCTCAAGCTAGGCAATCCAAAAGCCGCAAGAGATGAATATCGCCGGTCGCTCGGATGGATGGAGCTTCTTCGCTCCACGCACCCAGACAGCATCGAGATCCTTTACATGATCGCTAACAGTTATGCTGGTTTGGGCGATGTATCAACTGTCATTGCTCATGCACAGCGGGAGAAGAATGCGCAGCTAAGGATGTTGACCGAAGCTCATCATTACTACCAGAAGAGCCTAGCAACCTGGCAGAAGGTTCCTCATCCGGGCCGATTCAGCTTGCATGGGTTCGCAGCAATCGGCCCAGAAATAGTGACTCATCGGCTGTCCCAGTGTAACGCTGAATTAGCCAAACACTGATCAATCCGAGTTTTGTGCTGGTTCCGCAGATGAAGCTTCTACTTTGGGCTGCCCGAGTCAATTCTCGCGTGACCAACGGACTCCGCCGTCCTCCGCATAGATGCCATTACCCGCAATTGTCAAACGGGCGTTGTAGCTGCTGTGGCAACCGTCCAATTGACTCCGGTACCGTCCAACTACCGTCCAAAACAGGCCAATTTCATGTCGAATTCAGGGTACTTAGCCGTGTAAGGCCAACTGAGTCATCAGAAGTTATGGAGCGGGCGATGGGAATCGAACCCACGTCCGAAGCTTGGGAAGCTTCTATACTGCCATTGTACGACGCCCGCTCATTTCCCCTTCGTTCCGAGTATACACAAACCGCCGACTTTTCGTACAGTCTCCCTCCTTTCCTTTTTTCCTTTCCACCACCCGCAGCCCCCTTCCCGCCCAACTTCCCTCCCCGCCTTATTGGCAAGTCCACAGCACCACGCCATCCCCACCTTGACTCCGCGGGAAGGGTCCGTTAGCGTAAATGTTTGTGAGTTATCGCGCGGCTCCGCCGCCGGTGCAACTCCGCGCAGCACCAAAATCCGGCCTCGAACGGGAGTGGCTTTGACGAATCCGATCATTACCCTGACCACTGATTACGGCAACGGCGACCATCTGGTCGGCGTCCTCAAGGGCGTCATTCTCCGCATCAATCCTGATGTGCACATCGTGGATATCACCCACGACATCGCTCCCTTCGACCTTCTTGACGCCGCCGTCACCATCGCCGAAGCTTCCAAATACTTCCCGCCTCGCACCATCCATGTCGTCATCGTCGACCCCGGCGTCGGCACCGAGCGCCGCCCCCTCCTCACCCGCGCTGACACCAACTATTACATCGCCCCTGATAACGGCGTCCTCTCTCTCATCTACGACCGCGAAGAGAGCCTCACCGTTCGCCATATCACCACCGAACACTATTTCCTTCAGCCCATCAGCCAGACCTTCCACGGCCGCGACGTCTTCGCTCCCGTCGCCGCCTGGCTCACCAAGAACTGGCAGCCCGCCAGTATGGGCGACGCCATCACCGACTTCAAGCGCTTCAACATTCCCAAGCCCAAGCAGGACGGCTATGTCCTCAAAGGCGTCATTCTCCGCATTGACCGCTTCGGCAATCTCATGACCAATTTCACCGCCGCTGATCTCCCCGAGGAAATCCTCAAATCCGGAAAACTCCAGCTCCTCCTCAACGACAAGGAAGTCTCCCGCCTCGTCGCCAATTTCGCCCAGGGCCAGCCCAACGAGCCCGTCGCCGTCATCGGCTCCAGCGGCTTTATCGAAGTCGTCGTCAACAAGGCCAGCGCCTCACGCGTCCTGAGCATCGGCCGCGGTACTCCCGCCACTCTGGTCCTCGGCTAAATCGCCCGTTTCCTCCTTACCGCCCCATCGCATCCAGACTTTCCATCCGCGCCCGCATCCGCGGATCCATCCAGTCCCTCCACGCATCCCCCAGCAAATTAAATGACAGCACCGCCGTCATCACCGCTACCGCCGGAAACACCACCATATGCGGCGCATCGAATAGATGTCCCCGCGCATCATTCAGCATTGCTCCCCAGCTCGGCGCCGGCGCCAGCACTCCCAATCCCAGAAAACTCAGCGTCGATTCCGCCAGGATCGCTCCCGCCAGCCCGATCGTCGCCTGAATCAGGATCGGCTGCAATATATTGGGCAGCACATGCCGCAGCAGGATCCGCGCATGCGACGCCCCCAGCGACCGCGCCGCCAGCACGAATTCCAGTTCCTTCACCTTCAGCACCTGCGCCCGCGCCAGCCGCGCATATCCCGCCCATCCCGTGATCACCAGCGCCAGCACCACTTTCCCGATTCCCGGCCCCAGAAACGCCGCGAACGCGATCGCCAGCAAAATCCCCGGAAACGAGAGAAACGCGTTGATCAGCACCACATTTACCACCCGGTCGAACCACCCTCCGGCGTAACCAGCCACCATCCCAATCGTCATCCCCGCCAGCCCGCACCCGCACACCACCGCAACCGCCACGAACAGGGACACCCGCGCTCCATACACCACGCGCGAAAAAATATCCCGCCCCAGTTCATCCGTCCCCATCCAATGCGCCCCGCTCGGCCCCGCCAGCCTCCCCGCCAGATTCTGCTCCGCTGGACCCGCCGGAACGATCCACGGCGCCAGCAAGGCCGCCGCCAGCAGCAGCGCCGCCGCCGCAAATCCCGCCCGCCCCATCACGCTCTGCCGCAGGAATCCGCGCATGCTCGCCCCCGCGCTCATTGCAGCCTCACCCGCGGGTCCACCACCGCATACACCACGTCCGTGAGCAGATTCACCATCACGTAGGAAATCGAGATCAGCAGGATGCTCCCCTGCAACAGCGGATAATCCCGCGCCGCGATCGCCTGCACCGTCAGCCGCCCAATCCCCGGCCAAGCAAAAATCGATTCCGTCACGATCGCTCCCGCCAGCAGCGTTCCGAACTGTAATCCCAGTATCGTGATCACCGGTATCAAGGCGTTTCGAAAGGCATGCCGGAACAGCACCGCTCCCTCGGAAAGCCCCTTGGCTCGCGCTGTCCGGACATAATCGCTGGAGAGTTCTTCCAGCATCGCTCCGCGAACCATCCGCGCCAGAATCGCCGCCAGCGCCGCCCCCAGCGTCGCCGCCGGCAATACGTAGGACCCGGCCCCGCTCCGCCCGGACACCGGCAGCAGCCCCAGCACCACCGAAAACAGCAGAATCAGCAGCGGTCCCAGCGCGAAATTGGGCACTGCCAGTCCCAGCAGTGTAAACACTCCCACCGCGCGATCCGCGCCGCGGCCCCGCCGGTGCGCCGCCAGCACTCCCGCCGGAATCGCAATCGCCGCGCAAACCAGCAGCGCCCAGAAGGCCAGCGCCAGCGTCGCCGGATACCGCTCCAAAAGAATCTTCCGCACCGGCGCATGAAACCGCAGCGACTCGCCCAAATCCCCCCGCGCCAATTGCCGCAGATAGCGTCCATATTGCACGTGCAGCGGCTGGTCCAGCCCCAGCCCGTGCCGCAATCCGGCGATCTCCCCGGGCGCCGCCCCTTCCCCAAGCATCTGCTCCGCCGGATCTCCCGGCACAATGTGAATCAGCAGAAACACCAGCGTCAGCACCAGCCATAGCGCCGGCAATGCCAGCAGCACTCGTCGCAGCAGGTGGCGCAGCATTCTGCTATTTCGCCTCTCTCGCATGATTCACGCTGTAGGGGCGGGGCTTGCCCCGCCCGCTGCTGCACGAGCATGTTTTCATCTTCCCTCGCACGCCTTGCACTGTGCTTTTTCCTTCCACCGGAAAGACTCCTCGCATCTAATCCTCATCGCGGGATTTCTTATCCACCTTCGGGGACTCCCCCGCCCCCGCTTCCTTCTCCGCAATCCGCAGCCGCTGAATCTTCACCCGCGCCACTCTCCTCCCGTCCATTTCCATCACGCTGTAGCGGTTTCCTCCGTATTCGAAACTCTCGCCCCCGCGCGGTATGAATCCCAGCCGCTCCAGCACGAATCCCCCGATCGTGGCGTAGGCCGGATCTTCCGGCAGCGTGATGCTGTATTGCGAATCCAAGTCGCGCACATTCAGCGCCCCGTCAAAAATCATCGCCCCGTCCGCCAGCGCCAGCGGCCTCTCGATCACGTCGAACTCATCATGAATCTCCCCCACCATCTGCTCGATGATATCCTCCAGCGTCACCAGCCCCAGCAGGCTCCCGAACTCATCCACCACCACCGCGATGGCCACGCGCCTCCCGCGCATTTCCACCAGCAACTCCCCCACCGCCTTCGTCTCCGGAACGATCAGCAGTTCCCGCAGCACCTGCCGCAGATCGAACTCCGCCGCCGGCTGCTTTTCCTCGATCCGCCGGTCGCGGTCCAGCAGCACCCACAGCATGTCCTTGATATGGACAAACCCCAGAATCTGGTCTTCCGTCCCGCGATAGACCGGCAGCCTCGAGCGCTGTGTCGTGGCAAACTTCCGCATCACCTCTTCCAGCGAGGCTTCCACCGGCAGCATGTGCAGGTCCGGCCGCGGCACCATGATCTCCCGCACCTGCACCTGCCCCAGCTCGATAGCTCCCAGAATGAATCGCTCTTCGCCCGGCGCCAGCAGCCCGCGTTCCCGCGCCTGCTGAATCTGCACCTGCAACTCCTCGGTGGAATGCGCCATCCCGTGGCCCTGCGGCGTGGCCACTCCCAGAGACTCCACGATTCGCGTGGATACCCAGTCCAGCAGATCAATCGCCCACCGGAACGTGTGCAGATACGCGCTGAAAGGCCGCGCCAGCAGCAGCGCCACCCGTTCCGCTCGCGCCAGGCTCACTCCCTTGGGCACCAGTTCGCCCAGCACCACATGCAGCACCGTCAGCAGCGTGAACGCCAGCCCCAGCGCCAGCCCGTGCGCCACCACCACTGAATGTGTCCCCGGTGTTCCTGACCATACGCGCTCGAATATCCGCGCCAGCGTCAGTTCCCCCAGCGCTCCCAGCGCCAGGCTGGCCAGCGTCATGCCCACCTGCACTCCGGAAACCACCCGCCGCAGATCCGCCACCAACCCCTGCACAATCTTCGCCCGCGCATCCCCCCGCGCCACCAGTTGCCGCACCCGTGAGAGCCGCACCGCCACCAGCGAAAATTCCGCCGCCGCAAAAAAGGCGTTCAGCCCCACCAGCCCCAGCACCGCAATGAGTTCCATGACAATCATCGGAGATCGCTTCACCCGGGGGCATTGTACCAGCAGCCGCCCCGCCCGCGCTGCTGCTCGCGCAACCCCGCCCGTCCTCCATATTGCGCGAGTCCCGGGCCTCGTCTACACTCGTTTTTCTGTTCTTCCCTGTGAGGCTTTTCGTGACTTCGCTGCGTCAATCCATGCTCTGGCTGGCCGCCTTGCTTCTCGGCTGCTCCGGGTTCCTTGTCTTCTGGTACGTTTACCGGCCCCTCCCGCAAATCGATGGCTCTCTCTCCCTTCCCGGTTTGCAGCAGTCCGTCACCGTCGACCGCGACGACTGGGGCGTCCCCCACATCCGCGCCAATTCCCTCTCCGACCTCGCCGAAGCTCAGGGCTACGTCGTCGCCCAGGACCGCCTCTGGCAAATGGACCTACTCCGCCGCGTCGCCAGCGGCGAACTCGCCGAAATTTTCGGGGAACGCGCTCTCAAAGTGGATCGCCGCTTCCGCATCCTCGGCCTCCGTCGCGCCGCCCTGCGCGACGCCTCGCAGATGGACCCGCAATCCCGCCTCCTCCTGGAATCCTACGCTCGCGGCGTCAACCATTTCATTGACACCCACCGCAACAATCTCCCCCTCGAATTCACTCTCCTTCGCTACAAGCCCCGTCCCTGGGAGCCCGCCGACACCCTCGTCATCACCGGCTACATGTACCAGACCCTCACCAGCACCTGGGAAGCCGAACTCAGCCGCGCCAACGTCACCGATAAAATCGGCCCCGAGCGCGCCAGGGAACTTTTCTCCCAGCAATCCGATCTCGATTTTCCCGTCGTCGGCGCCGTCCCTCGCGGCTCCTCCGACGATTCCGAAGACAACGACGACGAGGACGAAATGGTCCCCGACACCATCCTCAAAGCCCGCCTCTCCACTTCTCCTCTTCCCCCCGTTCCGCCTTCCCTCACCACCCTTCCCGAAATGCTCTGGCCTTCTGTCCATTCCTGGCTCCAGGGCACCAACGAAGACATTCATCGCGGTTTCGGCAGCAACAACTGGGTCGTCAGCGGCGCGCACACCGCCTCCGGCAAGCCCCTCCTCTCCAACGACACCCATCTCGAACTCAGCGTTCCCTCCATCTGGTATCAGATGCATCTCACCGCTCCCGGATGGAACGTAAAAGGTTTCACTTTCCCCGGAGCTCCCCTCGTCATCATCGGACACAATGACCGCATCGCCTGGGGCTTCACCAACAACGGCGCCGACGTCCAGGACCTCTACATCGAAACGCTCAACCCTGCAAAACCCGACGAGTATCTGGTCAACGGCCAATGGCGACAGATGCAGATCGAAAAGGAACTCATCGTCGTTCGCAACCATCCCGCCGAAATCTTCTCCGTCGGGATCACTCGCCACGGCCCCATCGTCCTGCGTGAGCATCAAAAAGCCTGGTCCCTCCGCTGGACCGCTCTCGAACCCGGCGCTCTCCTCCATTCCTATCTCTGGCTCGGCCGCGCCCGCAACTGGGACGAATTCCGCAACGAAATGAAGCTCGTCTGGGGCCCCGCGCAAAACGCCGTCTATGCCGACGTCGACGGCAACATCGGCTACCTCATGGCCGCTCGCGTGCCCATCCGCAAAAAGGGCCGCGGCGAAGTTCCCGTCCCCGGCGATTCCGACGACTACGAATGGACCGGCTACATCCCCTTCGAGCAGCTTCCCCAGCTCTTCAATCCCGAAGACGGCCTCATCGCCACCGCCAACGCCCGCGTCGTCGGCCCTAAATACAAGCCCTATCTCACCGACCGCTGGGAAGCTCCCTACCGCACCGCCCGCATTCATGACCTCCTCGCCGGCAAGATCGGCCTCCGCCCCGCCGACATGCTCGCCGTGCAGACCGACGTCTTCAGCTATCCTCACCTCTTTCTCGCCCGGCAGTTGCTCGCCTCCGCCAAAATCGCCCAGCCTTCCGACCCCCGCGCCCGCGAAATGCTCCTTCGCCTCAAGGACTGGGACGGCGCCGCCAGCGCCGATCGGCCCGAAACTGCTTTCCTCGAAGCCGCCCGCCGCGAAGCCTCCAATCTCCTTCTCGAACCCTTCATCGGCGATGACGCCAGGTTCTATCAGGGCGAAACCTTCAAGTCCTATCTCTGGCGCAGCCCCATCTTCCTCCAAAAAATTCTCACCGAGCGCCCCGCCCGCTGGCTCCCCAAATCCTTCCAGAACTATGACCAATTCCTCGCCGCCGCCGCCGACAAGGCCGTCGCCCGCCTCGAGCGCGAATCCGGCAGCGGCAGCATCCGCAGCTGGCCGTGGAAACGTTTCAACTCCCTCGAAATGCTCCATCCCCTGGGCCGCGAAGGCCTCCTCCGCTGGCTCCTCAGCGCTCCCGCCAAACCGCAAAACGGCACGCACTTCTCCATTCGCGCCGCCAACGTCAATACCGGCCCCTCCATGCGCTTCACCGCTGATCTTTCCAACTGGGACAACTCCCTCATGCTTCTCCCCGGCGGCCAGTCCGGCCAGCCCGGCAGCTCCCATTACCTCGACCAATTTCCCTACTGGCTCGATGGCCGCCCTATCTCATCCCCCTTCAGCGACGCCGCCGAATCCCGCGCCCGCCGCCACACTCTCACGCTCCAACCCTGACCCGGTCGCGGCTCCGCACAAAGCATTTGTGCCAATTCTCCGCCCTGCCGTAGAATGTTTCCTCGGCCCCAGGAGCGAGCCAATCGCGTGAATTCACCTGCCGCAAAAAAACCCGAACCCGCCAAAAAGGCGGAATTCGAAAAGTCTCTCGCCCGCCTCGAAGAGGTCGTCCGCCGCCTCGAAAGCCCCCAGCTTTCCCTCGACGAAGCCATGAAGCTTTTCGAGGAGGGCGTCACTCTTTCCCGCGACTGCCAGAAGCAGCTTGAAGAAGCGGAAGGCCGCGTCGAAATTCTCCTCAAGAAAGCCGACGGCAAGCTCGTCGCCGAACCTTTCGAACCCGAAAGCGGCGAAAACTCATGACCCTTTTCCCATTCCCGCCCCGGAGGCTCTTTCCACCGCGATGAAACTTCCCTCATTTTTCGAAGAAGACCGCCTGGCCGTCGAAGCCGCTCTCGAACTCCGCCTTCCGCCCGAGTCCGCCGCTCCTTCCTCCATTCATCAGGCCATGCGCTACAGCGTCTTCGCCGGCGGCAAGCGCATCCGCCCCATCCTCTGCCTCGAATCCGCGCGCATCTTTTCCGCCGACGTTTCTCCCGCGCTCTATCCCGCCTGCGCCCTCGAATTCATTCACACCTACTCGCTCATCCACGACGATCTCCCCGCGCTCGATAACGACGACCTGCGCCGCGGCAAACCCACCTGCCACAAAAAATTCGGCGAAGCCCCCGCCATCCTCGCCGGCGACGCTCTGCTCACTCTCGCCTTCCAGGTCATCGGCGAAACTCCCGTCCCCGCCGAACGCTGCGTCGCCATCCTCCGCGAAATCTCCCGCGGCGCGGGGACCATCGACGGTATGGTCGGCGGCCAGGTCGCCGACATCGAAGCCGAAGGCAAAAAAGTCGGCCCCGAAATGCTCGAATACATTCACCGTTCGAAAACCGCCGCCCTCATTCGCGCCTCCGTCCTCGCCGGCGCTCTCTGCTCCGGCGCCGCCCCCGATGACGTCGAACGCCTCCGCCGCTTCGGCGACACCATCGGCTGGGCCTTCCAGGTCACCGACGACATCCTTGACGTCGAGGAATCCTCCGCTGCCCTCGGCAAAACCGCCGGAAAAGACATCGCCCAGCAGAAAGCCACCTATCCCTCTGTCTTCGGTCTCGAGCGCTCCCACCAGATCGCCCGCGAACTTTCCGAAAACGCCCTCCGCGAACTGGACTCCTTCGGCCCGCGCGCCTCGCGCCTCCGCGAAATCGCCGAATTCCTCGTCCTTCGCCGCGCCTGAGCGCCTCGCCGCCATGCCTGCCAAGCCAGCCCGCAAGCGCCTCGATAAGCTTCTCGTCGAGCGCGGCCTTGCCGACTCCCCGCAAAAAGCCCAGGCCATGATCCTCGCCGGCGAAGTCCGCGTCGCCGAATCCCGCGGCGAAAAAGCCGGCCAGCTCGTTCGCGCCGACGCTCCCATCGAAATCCATAGCCGCCAATCCAAATTCGCCAGCCGCGGCGGACTCAAGCTCGAAGGCGCCCTCGAAGATTTCGGCCTCTCCCCCGCCGGCCGCCTCTGCGCCGATATCGGCTCCTCCACCGGCGGCTTCACCGATTGCCTCCTGCAGCGCGGCGCCCGCCGCGTCTATGCCGTGGACGTCACCACCGATCAGCTCGCTTGGAAACTCCAGCAAGACCCCCGGGTCGTCCCCATCAAACGCAACGCGCGCGAACTTTCTCCAGCCGACATCCCCGAACCCGTTGACCTCGTCGTCGTCGACGTATCTTTTATCTCCGCCGTTCACGTTCTGGCCCCCGCCGCCTCCGTGGCCCGCCCCGGCGCGGACATCCTCATCATGGTCAAGCCCCAGTTCGAATTGCCCCGCAATCAAATTCCCGCCGGCGGCGTCGTGCGCGCGCCCTACCTCCACCGCGAAGCCGTCCAGCGCGTCAAAGACGCCGCCCGCTCCGCCGGCCTCGAAGTCCTGGCCATGACTCCCAGCCGCCTCCCCGGCGCGGAAGGCAACCTCGAATTTTTTCTGCATCTGCGCCGCCCTGCGGTAAAGTAGACTGCGGCACGCAGCGCACAAATCTTATGGCCTTCAACACCATCGGAATCATCTCCCGACCCCGCCGCGAAGACCTCGTGGGAGTCGTTCCCGCTCTGCTCGATTGGCTCGAAAAACGCGGCATCAAAACCCTCTGCGACGCCGAAACCGCCAGTTGCCTCTCCACTCCGCGTCCCGTGCGCACCCGCCGCCAGCTCGCCGAAGAATCCCAGCTTCTCCTGGTCCTCGGAGGCGACGGCACTCTCCTCGCTGCCGCCCGCGAAGCCGCTCCCCTCGGTGTTCCCATTCTCCCCATCAACCTCGGCAGCCTCGGTTTCCTTACCAGTTTTACCCGCGAAGAACTCTATCCCGCCCTCGCCGACACTCTCGCCGAACGCCACTCCATCAGCGAACGCGTCCTCCTTCACGCCGAACTCCTGCGCAACGGGGCTGCCGTCGAAACGCACCTCGCCCTCAACGACGCCGTCATCAACAAAGGCGTTCTCGCCCGCATGATTGATCTCGAACTTTCCATTGACGGCGATTTCGTCTGCCGCTACCGCGCCGACGGCCTCATCGTCGCTACTCCCACCGGCTCCACCGCCTATTCCCTCTCCGCCGGCGGCCCCATCGTCCATCCCGGCGTCGGCGCGTTTCTGATTACACCCATCTGTCCCCACATGCTCTCCGACCGACCGCTGGTCGTGCAGGACTCCTCCCCCATCCAAATCTCCTTCCCCGGCAACTCCGACTCCGTCTTCCTCACCCTCGACGGCCAAACCGGCATCAAACTCCAGCCCGGCGATGTCATTCGGCTGACCAAAGCCGCTCCGAGACTGAAACTCATCCAGCCCCCCGGCAAAACCTACTTCGAGATTTTGCGCAGCAAACTCAAGTGGGGCGAAACGTAACATCTCGCGCATGCTTGTCTGGATTTCGTAGAGGCCGGGCTTCAGCCCGGCGTTTTTTCTTTTCGGCGCAGCAGCAAACTTCAAGTAACACTTTAGATTCCGTATAGGACTCCTACCCCACACCCCCGGTGTTTTCGCAAAGAGTGCGTATCCCATTGATTTCAGAATAATTGCGGCGCGTTCCTGATTTTGGAAGAGCAAAAGAGTGCGTAAGCGATTGATTGCATTGGCTCCATTTTGGGGTAAGAATTGGAAAAAGCGCGAAGAGTGTGGGATGGAACGGAGGGGAGAGGGTTGATTGGAGCGAGAGGGGGTGGGCGGAGGGGGAAAAAGGAGGTGGCGCAAGGCGAACATTTGGCATGATAGCAAGAAATGCAATTGCTGTCAATGGAATAGATGGGATATTTTGAAGGACTGGTACTACTGCTCTGGGGATTGGGAGAGAAGCAAAGAGCAAACCCGCACCCTTCACAAAAGCCGTGAACGGATGCGGCACCCGGATCTTGCCGAATCAGGCAGCCTGCGCCACCCGCCTGATGACGTCCCCCTGGCCTAGGTCAGCCCGTGCGGAGGGAAAATTCGGGCAGTGGGCGCAACGAGCAGCGGTCGCCGCAGTGCAGCTCAACCCCTAGGAACGCTTAGAACCGAAAAACAACCCCCGCGGATACCCGGGCGTCCTTCTTGTCCCAGATCCCGCCGGAATGAAACAGCATCCAGTCGCCCTGCACCAGGCGCACTGCGAACTGTTTATTGACCCGCACATCAAAACCGCCTCCCAGCGCTATGCTGAAAGCTGTCGCGGTTCCGCCGCCCGAAGCAACGGCTCCTCCAAGCAGAGCGTGGGCAAAGGGCGTGATTCTTTCATTCTTGCGATAGGAAAAAACCGGCCCGAACATGAAGGTGTGCAGTTTCGCGCCGGATTTGTAGGCGCCACTGAAATCCGCTGCAATCCCAAACCAATGGTTGGCATTCCCCGCGAAGGAGGCATTCCAGCCGCTTGCATTGAAGCTAGGTTCGAGATGCGTGAGCTGGTAGCCGCCAAAGATTTCAAGCTTGGGATATTCCTGCGCTGCCGCGGGAAGACTGAACAGAATTACCCCTGCGATCAAAATAGACAGTTTTTGCATGATTTTCTAGCGCGCCTTTGTCCTTCCACTCTTGAGCATTCCGCTAGGCTCTGTAGCAATTATACAGTGTAGTAAATAAGACAGGAAGAGCAGTGATTTCGGATACATCAAGAAGTGATGCAGGTCACCCTTATGATCCGGGCAGTTGGCGAACTCCCGGTGAATGCTCCGTGTTACCCTCGCAAGACGCCGGACCGCGCCGCCTTGCTGGAAGCAACACGAAAGACCGGAAACCCCGCGGCCACCCTTTGGAACTCCTCCATCGTGGCATCCTTATTCACCGGCACATGCGGTCGCGCCCCTGGCGCCCGTTGCAAATAGGCCCGCAAAATCGGCGCGCGGCGCTCAATGGAAACCTCTTCCAGTTGCACCTCCTCGCGCCCGCCGCTCCGCAGAACCGCTTTCCCGCCCGCAGCGCGCACGTTTTGCACCCAACTCACGTTCTCTCCCAGCATGGACACCAGATATCTCTCCCCCTCCACGATGGCGATGACCACCGGCAGCGAAAACGTTCGCCCCGACGTTCTTCCTGTCACTTCCAATGCCGCCAGGTATCCCGGTGCCGCGCCCAGCAAGCCCGCGGCGGCCATTGCGCGGTTGGCAATGCGGGCGATCCAGTTCGGCCTCTTCCCCCGGTACAGCCACCGCGCAATTCCTCCCTGAGCCATAAAAAAACCTCCCCACCTATCGCATCTTACTCCCAACTGTTCTGTCAGCTTACACGCAACAGGGCGGCACAGACTGCCTGTCTCGGCAACGTCGGGGCCCATTTGTTATGCTTGACGTAACTCGTAATAAGAGCTATTTTCAATGAATGATTGTCAGTTATCGGGACAAGCGCACCAGCGACTTCGCCGCCGGGGATCGCGTCAAGGCCTTCTCCGGTTTTGAACGCTCCGCCCGCCTGAAACTCGACCGTCTCGAATCGGCAACGTCGCTGAAAGACCTCGCGGCTCTGCCTGGCAATCGTTTTGAAGCCCTGCGAGGGGACCGCAAGGGCCAGTACAGCATCCGCGTCAATGATCAATGGCGGATTTGCTTCGAGTGGCCCGACCGGGCGCCGGGGCCATCTAACGTGGAGATTGTTGACTATCATTAGGAGAATCGCTATGGCACTTACCGCAATCCATCCAGGCGAACACCTGGCCGAAGAACTGGAAGCACTGGATATGAGCGCATCCGAACTCGCCCGCAAGCTCGATGTGCCCACCAATCGCGTCACCCAAATCCTCAACGGCACGCGCGGCATCTCGGGGGATACTGCCCTGCGCCTCGCTCATTTCTTCGGAACCAGCGCCCAGTTCTGGCTCAATCTCCAGACCCTCTACGACCTGCGCCGCGCCCAGGAAAAAACCGGAAAATCCATCAAGACCCTCCCCACCCTCAAGCGCCCCGACCCCGTCCACGCATGAGCGCCAGCCTTTAGGGTGGCATCTTGGATGCTCGCCTATTTGCAATCTAAACCTGCCAGGCTCCCGACAGGTTCGGGATAAATTCCGCATAGCGCTACAAAAGCAGGGAAGAAAAAACGTGCCAGAATCGCTGAGGCCCTCCGACAACGGTGGGAGAAGAATCTCCATTCGTCGGGTTGCAGGCACTGGTGGTTGAGATCCTTCGCTTCGCTCAGGATGACACGCTTACTTTGGTTTTAGCCCAGGTTGCAATCGGCGCGGAAGAGGTCGTTGTAGGTTTCGCGGCGGCGGATGAGTTTGGCGCGTTTGCCGGAGACGAGAAGTTCCGGTGCGCGGAGGCGCATGTTGTAGTTGGAGGCAAGGGACATGCCGTAAGCACCGGCGCACCAGATGGCCAGGACGTCGCCGGACTGAACCGGGGGCAGGGGCCAGTCGTGGAGGAAGCAGTCGCCGGTTTCGCAGACTGGGCCGACGATGTCTACGCGGCGCAGCGTGGCGGAAGCGGCGCCCTTCGCGCGCGTCACCGGAGTGATGGCGTGGACCGCGCCGTAGAGGGCGGGGCGCATCAAATCGTTCATGGCCGCGTACACAATGACGAATGTCTTTCCGCGGTTTTCTTTGACATAAAGGACGCGGGTCAGCAGCACGCCGGCCTGGGCCACGATCGAGCGGCCGGGCTCGAGCAGAAGATGAACGCCGAGTGGCCGAACAATCTCCCGCACCATGTGCGCGTAGTCCGCACGCGAAGGCGGCTTCTGATCGGTGTAACGCACCCCCAGCCCGCCGCCGAAATCCAGATAGCGCAGGAAAATTCCTTCGCCGCGCAAGTCGCGGACAAATGCGGCCATGCGTTGCAGCGCCTTGCGGAACGGCGCGAGCGAAAGCACTTGCGAGCCGATATGCGCGCTGATTCCCTCCCAGCGGATGTGGCGCGAATCGCGATGCGCCAGATACAGCCGCCGCGCCGCGGCCAGGTCCATGCCGAACTTGTGCTGGTGATGCCCGGTGGAAATATGCGGATGCCCGCCGGCCTGCACGTCGGGATTGACGCGAATGGAGACGGCGGGTGCGTCGGAAGGATGGCGGACGACGCACGCGGCTTCTGCGAGAAGCACGTCCATTTCCGCTTCCGATTCGACGTTGAAGAGGAGAATACCGGGGCGGCCATTTTTTCCGGAAGCGGGATAGCGCAGGGCTTCGCGAATTTCCTCGCGCGACTTCCCTACCCCGGAAAACACGATGCGCTGGCCGGGCACTCCCGCGCGGCGCAGCAGTTCGATTTCCCCGCCGGAAACGGCGTCGAATCCGCCGCCCATGGCCGCCAGCATTTGCAGCAGGGCCCGGTTGCCGTTGGACTTGATGGCGAAGCACAGCGTATGCGGAATTCCGGCGAGGCCGTGGTCGAGTTCTCTGAAGGCGTCGTGAATGGCCGCCTGGCTGTAGAGATAAACGGGAGTGCCGGTCTTTTTGGCGGCTTCGTCCAAGGTCACGCCTTCGGCAAAGACGGCTTTTCCGCGTGGCGATTTTTTCCACGCGAAATGAGGAAGAAACGTCGCCGGGTCGGCGTAACGCAGTTTTTTCTTTTTGTTGTTCGCGGTAGGTGCGCCCATGGGATTCGTCAGCGCACCTTGAGGATGACCAGCGCGCGGTCGTCGGCGACGGGCAATCCGCGGCCGAACCATTCGACGACGTGGAGAATCTGGTCGGCGATTTCCGCGGCGGAAAGCTTGGCGTTCTTTTCGATGATCATGTGCAGCCGCTCGCTGCCGAAAAAGTGCCCGTCGGAATTGGTTGTTTCCGCGATGCCGTCGGAATGGAAAACCAGGATGTCACCGGGATCGAGCGTGACGCCCCATTCGTCGTAGGAGGCCTCTTCGAAAATCCCCAGCGGGAATCCGCTGAGGGCCACTTTCTCGCAATGCTTGTCCTTATAAAGGATGGGCTGGGACTGGCCGGCGTTGGCGATGCGCAGTTTCTGGCGGCCCTTTTGCCAGGTGGCGAAGCACATGGTCATAAAGCGGCCTTCGATGCGCCGCTCGCCGACGAGATGATTGAGCTGGCGAAGCAGCTCGGCGGGCTGCAATTTTTGCGGAGCTAGGCTGCGCAGGATGCCGATGGCCACCGCGCCGTAGAGTGCCGCCGCGGTGCCTTTGCCGCTGACGTCGCCGAGGGCGATGCCCAGTTGCTGCGGGCCGTAGCGCAGGAATTCGTAGAGGTCGCCGCCCACTTCCCGCGCGGAGATGTAGCGCACGGCAATGTCCAGGCCGTAGTCCTCATCGGGAACGGGGCGGAGGAGGGCGCCCTGAATGCGCTTGGCGGCTTGCAGTTCGCGTTCGAAACGGGCTTCGTCGCGGGCCACCTGCTCGTAGAGGCGGGCGTTTTCGAGGGAGACGGCGAGATTGGCGGCAAGGATGGAAAGCGTCTGCGCGTGGTCCTTGGTGAAGTAATTGAGCTGGGGGCTTTCGAGGTCGAGGACACCGATGAGGCGGTCCTTGTAGAGCATGGGGATGGCCAGTTCGGAGCGGGTTTCCGGATTGAGCATGATGTAGCGCGGATCGGCGGTGACATCGGGAACGCAAACGGGTTCGCGCAGCGTGGCGGCGGCGCCGATGATGCCTTCGGTGGGACCGCAGGAGAGGCGGCCCTGGACGCGCTGGCCGTATTTGACGTCGAGGCGGTGGCGGAAAACTTTCTTTTCCTCGTCGTAAAGCATGATGCAGAGAATTTGGTAATCAATGACGCGCTTGAGCTGCTCGGCAGCGCGGCGCAGCATTTCCTCGACGTCGAGGACGGAGCTGGTTTCGCGGCTCATTTCGTTGAGGACGAGGAGGGTATCGGCCTGGGCGCGAACGCGCTCGAAAAGGCGGGCGTTTTCGATGGCCACGGCAAGGCGATTGGCCAGCAGGGTTAGAATGATCTGCTGGTCGCGGCTGAAATAATCCACGTGGCGGCTTTGGATGTCCAGGACGCCGATGCATTTACCGCTGATGAGCAGGGGCACGGCGAGTTCGGAGTGGACGTTCTCG
Source organism: Terriglobia bacterium (assembly GCA_020072805.1). Taxonomy (GTDB): domain Bacteria; phylum Acidobacteriota; class Terriglobia; order Acidiferrales; family UBA7541; genus Acidiferrum. The sequence goes on along the minus strand of JAIQGC010000012.1, from coordinate 29,349 downwards.
ATGGCGCCGATATAGCGGGGGTCCTTGGAGGTGTCCGAAACGCGCACGGGATGGCCGGTGGCAGCGGCGGTTCCGGTGATGCCCTGGCCCAGCGGGATATAGAGCTGCTCGATGATTTCGCCGGGGAAGCCAATGGAAAAGCGGTGGCGGAGGCTTTTGCCGGATTCATCCACCAGGAGAACGCCGAAGATTTCGTAGTCGATGAGGCGCTTGATGAGCGCGGCGGTGCGCGCGAGGACGACGTCGAGGTCGAGAGAGGCGTTGACCTCTTCCCCGATTTCCAGCAGGGTTTGCAGGACTTCGGCGGAGATAGGGGTCTCCGGGGCGGCCTGCGCGGGATTCGACTGTGTCTCCGGAAGATTCATGGGACCAGACCATTATAGCAGGACAGCAAGCGAGTCCTTCCAGCAAGGAGCAGGTGCCGTTGCGGCCTGTTACTTCCCTTTCCCGTGCAGGGTGAGGACGCTGACGTCGGGAAGATTGCGGTAACGTTCGGCGTAATCGAGGCCGTAGCCGACGACGAACTCGTTGGGAATCTTGAAGCCGGTGTAATCGGCGCTGACGGGAACTTCGCGGCGCTCGGGTTTGTCCAGGAGCACGGCGACGCGCAGGCGTTTGGGGCGACGCTGGTCGAGAACGCGGACCAGATACTGGAGAGTGAGACCGGTATCGAGAATATCCTCGACGAGCAGGACGTTGCGGCCTTCGATGCTGGTGTCGAGATCCTTGGTCAAGCGGACCTGGCCGGAGGTTTTGGTGCCGTTGGCGTAGCTGGAGACGGCGATGAAATCCATGGAAACCTTGCCGGGAAGATAGCGGGCGAGATCGGCGAGGAAAAATACGGCGCCCTTGAGCACGCCCACCAGGTGCAGGGGTTCGTCCTGGAAATCGGCGCGGATCTCGCGGGCCAGAGCGGCAATGCGTTTTTGGATTCTGGAGCGGGAAAGCAGGACGCGCACGCTTTCACCGGGAACGGCCGCTGTTTTCTTTCTGATCGCCATCGCAACCCCAAGCAAAGAGAATGAAAAACCGGAAGGGCCACTTTAGCGCATGGCACACGAATAGAACAAGAAGGGCACGCGAAATTGCCAGCGGGCGAAGCCGGCAGGAGGGCCAAGAAGAGAAATATGTGCAGGTAAAAATGGTGCACATTTTACCCGTTAACAGACTAGACGACCTTGTTGTATTGTTTGTTTTGCCTGCTACCTGTATTAGGAGTTCTGGGTCTTGACGGTTTTGATGTCCCGCCATATGCTCGCCGCGCACGTTGGGGTGCAAGTGCGGTTCCCTTCCGCGGCCTTCCCCGCCGCCCAGGCCTGCAAGAGCGGGAAAACGCGAAATCGCGCAGCGGCGGTGGCGGTTTCTACCCCGATGATGCTCGGCCAAGTAAGAATCGCAGAGCGAGGCTGATTGTGAAAAATACTGTTCGGGTGTTGGATCAAATGATGGGAGGCCGGCGGTGGATGGCTGTGACGGCCGCGTATGCATTCGGGTTGCTGTTGGCACTGGGATTCGCGCCAACAGCGCTGGCGCAGACTTCCGCTACTCCTCCGACTTTATTCAACAACTATTTTGTTACCGGCGACTACGCCGTCGGTGGTGTTGGGCTGCGCGGATCGGGAGATGCGACCGGCTATGCAATGGGGTACATCACCATTCCTGACCCGAATTACTCGAACTCTACGGGTGTGCCCGCGGGGGCCGATATCGTGGGGGCCTTCCTCTACTGGCAGACTGTGGAAAGTTCCCAGACTTCTTTTGCCGGACAGCAGGGTTACTTCCGAGCGCTCGTTGCCGGGACTCCTTCGGCAGGCTACCCCATCACCGGGTTCTCGCTGGGCAATCCCAATGCTCCGGTTTCGTGGAGTTCGGGCGGCTGTGCCGGCGCGTCGAATGGTTCAAAGACCATCCGGACGTATCGCGCAGACGTGCGTGGTTATTTGCCAGCCGATCCAAGCACGGGGATGATCCCGTCTACCTATCAAGTACGGCTGGCAGATAGCGGGAGCAATGGCGGCGGAGCTCCTCTGACCCTGGGCGCGACATTGGTCATCATCTACCGGGTGTTGCCAGCGGTGGCTGTAAGACCGCTGAACGCAATCGTCATTTACGACGGGTCCTATGCACCCAGCAACGCGGCACAAACAACGAGCCTGGCGATGCAAGGGTTCTATCAACCGACCCAGCTTCCCGGAACCCCGGTGGCGAAGCTCACCCAAATCGTGGGCAACGGCCAGTCCAATAAGTACGAGCAAGTGTTTATCAATGGAACCGCCCTAACGCCGGCGAATACAGCAGCCTTCCCCGGCGCCTATAACGGCTCCTGGGACAATCCGACCTGGCCGGTAACCGTGAACGCCGCGGACAATTCAGAAACAATCTCGGTGGTGCCGTCGAGCAGCAATGCCGGCTGCGTATCCTGGGGGGCGGTCATCCTCAGCACGACGGTTCAGGACAGCGATAGCGACGGCCTGCTGGACATCTGGGAGAAGAACCAAGGTTATTGCGACGCCATGGATACATCGGGAAGCTGTGATTCCACGCACAGTTCATGGGTCGATCTCAGCGGCGCCGACCCGAACAAGAAAGATGTGTTCATCCAGATGGATTACATGTGCAATGGCACATTGAATGCGGATGGCACTTGTAACACGGGCACTACGGGACATTCGCACATGCCATCCGCCGCTGCGCAAAGCGCACTCCAGAGCGCCTTCAGCGCGCACAACATCAATGTGCACATCAAAGTTAAAAACGCCATCTTAGAGCAAACTTGCACCGATAATCTCACGGCTACACCACCGCAGTACTGCCCCTATCCGGGCACAGCGGGAACGGTTGGCTGGAAGTACGGTTTAGAATACATAAAATACACGGCGCTCAACCCGACCGATACGACGTGCCAAACCACGGGAGTCTGCCAGCGGAATTTCCAGTACGGGCGCAAGGACAGCTATCATTACGCTTTGTTCGGCCATGCCCTGGGGCTGCCGGACTGGAGCTTCCAGAATGGAACGCTCACCGGCGTTAGCGTGTCCGGCAACGTGGCCACATTCACCACTTCGACGCCGATTGCTGCATCATTCGACCGCGTCACCATCGGCAGCGCACTTTCCAATCCCAATCTGAACGGGATCTTCCTGACCACGCCCGCGCCCGCCGTGGGATCAACTACGTTCAGCATAACGCTCCCCACATCGGTAACTGGGACGGTTACATATACCAAGGTTACCGACCCGAATTTAGTGGTTGCGTCCGACAATCTCCGTAGCGGGTCGGGCTTCTCCGACATCGGGGGCGCCGATTCCCTCATAACGCTAGGGCAGTGGGGGGCAGATGGTACAAGCACATCAACGGTTTCCGGCACGTTCATGCACGAACTCGGACATTCGCTGGCTCTAACCCATGGCGGCACCTATCCGGCCTCGGCGACGTCGGCAGTGCCGCTTGCGCTTGAGCCCAACTGCAAGCCGAATTATCAGAGCGTCATGAATTATCTATTCCAGGTGGATTTGTTGGGATCCAATGGAGTTCTGGACTACTCGAGTCAGCAACTGAGTCAGCTGAACGAATTCTCGCTGCCATCTTCCATAACAACGATGGACGGCTCGGCGATCGCGTTTACAAGCACGAAATGGTACGACCTTGCAGCGCCAAACGGCGTAGGAACTCCCGCCACGCGGCATTGCGACGGCACGCCAATCCTCGACAATGCCAGGATGTACCGCATTGAGGGTCCAACTTCACCCATTGCGTGGTCGTCAAATGGCTTGGATATCAATTTCGACGGCAGCCAGACGACTCTGAGAGGCTATAACGATTGGGCGAATATTGACTTGCGGCAGATCGGAGCGACCGGCAGCGACTTTGCCGGCGCCGGCTTCTACCTGGGAGGCGGCGGAATCGCCTTTACCGGGGGAGGGATCGCTTTCACGGGCGGGGGGATCGCCTTCACTGGAGGCGGGATTGCTTTCACGGGAGGCGGGATCGCCTTTACGGGCGGGGGAACCGGGGAGATCGATTTTGATACCGCGAACTCGACTGTCCGTCCTCCACGTAAGCTGACTTCCGGAGTGACGTCCACCCTCCCGCGCTCCATATTGCTGAACTGGACGGCGCCCAGTTTCGGGCAGATCACTTCGTATCGTATTTATAAGGGTGTAAACGCAGCGCCGGGCACTTCTCCCTCCTATTCTGTCTCGGGCAGCCCGCTGGCAACTTCCTACACAGACACGGCCGTCGTCTGCGGCCCCCTGTACTACTATTTTGTGACGGCGGTCATTCAGGACGCTTCCGGCACGCGTGAGAGCGCTCCTTCGAACACCGTCACCCAAAAGGCCTGCGGATCGCCTTACATTTTCACCGGGTTCTACTCGCCGCTCTCGGCGGCTACCTCCCCGGACCCGTCCGGGCAAGACGCCTCCTACTCCGGCGCGTTCAACATCGGCAAGTCCGTTACCGCAAAATGGACATTGCAGGATGGCAGCGGGAATTCCGTGGGCAACTTAAACGCCAATTCGCTTTACGCGGTCCCGGTCCCGGCGGGTGTGGCTTGCCGGCCCAACCAAGTCTCGCCGGTCTATAACACTCCTTCCGCTTCCGTTGTAACGCTGTACTCTCCAAGCAGCGGAGCCAAGGGGAACAGCACGTTCCGCATCTCCTCGTCGAACAACCAGTTCATCTTTAACTGGGACACGACGGCATTCGCCGCGGGTTGCTATGTCCTGGAGTTGGATTTGGACAGCGGCCAGGTAGAGAGGACTGCGTTGAAATTGCAATAGGGTGGGAAACGCCTGGGGCGCAACGCAAGGGGCAAGGCGATCCGAGGGGAATGCACGGCGTTTGCCGGGCATTCCCCTTTTTCACGAAGATCAAGTTTTGCGTTCACTTCGCGATAGCAGGCGGAGCGGCTGCGGTTTCCTGGCCGATTGCGGAAAAATCCAAGAACCGATGTTGCGGGTGATTTGGGAATTGGTAAGAGTTTGGGAGCAAGAGCCGGGCTGAAGCCCGGCCTCTACAAAGGCAGGCGATGGAAGAGTTTGTTCGTGACTTGTCAGGTTTTTACTGGCCGAGGCGGTGGCGGATTTCAGGAAGCAAGGGATCTTCGCCGGCCTGACCGCGGATGCTGAGGTAGGTTTTATAGGAATCGGCGGCACCGGAACTTTTCAGGCCTTCGCGAACCCGCCCCTGATAATAATAGAGAGGAGGAAGATAGCTGTAAGTGGGCATGTTGTCCGTGAATAGCTCCAAGGCCTCGCCGCGCCGCTTGAAGCAGAGGTCGAATTCGGAATCGGCTTCGGCAAAGGCATCCGCATCGAGATAAGCGCGCCCCAGATCGACGTGGACGAGCCAGAAATCGACCAGGTTTTTGGCCTCCGTGAAGGATTGGAGAGCCTGCCTGGGGTCGCGGGATTTCAAGGCGATCTCACCCAGGATCAATTTGGCATAGGCCTGAGGTTCGGCCTGAAGTTCGGAGGCAAGTTTGGCGCTCAGTTCCCGCGCCTTGGCGGTTTCTCCCGTCTCGAGAAACACGCGAGCCGCCAGAAATCTGATTTTTGCAGATTGACTGTTGGCCAGGGCCTTTTCCGCGGCAGCAATTGCCGGCCGCTTCTCTCCACGCAAGAATTCCGTGAAGGCAAGCATCACAAAATTATCCGCAGCCCGGTCGGGTTGCTTTGCGGCAATCTCCGCGGCCACAGCGGACTCCAGAATTTGCCGCGCCTGGCGGTATCTTCCTTCATAGAGAGCAAGGTTGGCCAGTCCAGAAGCCGCGAGGGATGCGCCGCTGGTCCCGAGCTTTTGAAGTTCCTGATAGATCTGGGCGGCTTGCGGCAACCGGCCCTGCCCCAATTGGGCGTATACCCGAACGAGGTAGCCTTGCTCGTAAGAAGGATTGAGTTTTTGAACTTCATTCCCCTCGCTCTCGCAGGACTGGAAGTCGCCGGCATAACAGGCGAAGAGCGAATAATTCATGCGTGCAGCCAAATCCCTGGGTGCGAGTTGCACGGCCCGGCGTGCCGCCTCCATGGCTTTGGGCATGTCGTGCAAACTGCCGAAGCAACCCGCAAGATTATTTTGTCCAATATTATCCGCGGGGAACTGCTTCAGGAGTTCGCTGTATTCCTCGACGCACTTCTGCCAGTTTTCGGTGCGGATGTAATACATGCCGCGAATGCGGTAGCGCTCGCGCTCGGTCATGCGGTCCACGTGGGCCATGGCCAGTTTGGCGTACTTTTCGGCGTCCTGGAGCTGCCCCAGGTTTCCAGCAACGGCAGCCTGCCCGGCGTAGGCGCGAGCGAAATTGGGGTCCAATTCCGCGGTTTTTGAAAAAGACTTCAGCGCCTCCCCCATGTTCCCCGCGAACTGCTGCTTCATCGCGATGCTGTATTCATGCACGGCCTCCAAGGAGGCGGCAGTAAAGGCGCCGCCGGCAGCCTGAAGCTGGACGGATTCGGGGGTGGAGTCGCCGAGGGCTTTGCGGATGGGTGCGGCGAGCCTGGGAACGGCAAGCAGGAGTTCGTCCTTGTTGGAGGCAGAGACATCGGCGCTGGCGATGGTGTTGCCACTTACGCCGTCCAGGGCCTCGACCGAAAGCTTGTAACCATCGCCGCGGCGGCTAAGCGAGCCGGTCACAATGGCGCCAATGCCCTGGCTCACGGCGATCAGGCGGGCCGACTGCTCATCAAGCGTCTCGGAGGGTTTGGGAAGCTGCAGCGCCAGTTTGTGCGCTCGTCCGCGATTGTAGGCGTTGACGAAGCTGGCGCCTTCCAGGGCGAAATTAAACATCGGTTCCAAGGTATCGTCGAAAATAGGATCGCCGGTGTGATTGGCGAAGTCCGCGACAAGCACGCTGACGGGAGCATGGACGGCTGCGGGCTTTGCGGGGCCTTTGAAGCGAACGGCAACTGCACCGGCGAGGAGCAGAGCGGCCATGGCCGCGGCTAGCCATTTCCAGTAGACGGGAGCGGGAGCAGGCACCGACATGGGGCGGCCGCCGGTGGTTTTTCCGGTGGATTGCCAGGCTTCGAGGTCGTTGATGATTTCGCGGGCGGACTGGTAGCGGTCCTTGGTTTCAATTTCGAGGCATTTCTGGACGGCATCGCTGAGGGGCTTGGGAATGGAGGAATCGAGTTCGATGGGAGGGCGGGAGCGTTCCTGGGTGCGCTTCCAGAGCGTGGCCATGGTGGTGTCGGCCTGATAGGGAGACTTACCCGTGAGGAGTTCGTAGAAGATGATGCCGAGGGCGAAGAGGTCGGAGCGAGCATCCACATGCTGGCCGCGGGCTTGCTCCGGGGACATGTACTCGGGAGTGCCCATGAGCATGCCGGTCTGGGTCATGCCGGAGAGTTCGCTGGATCGGGCGATGCCGAAATCCATGACATAGACGCGATTTTGTGCGTCAAGCATGATGTTTTGCGGTTTTAGGTCGCGGTGGACGACGCCTTCGGTGTGGGCGGAATCGAGAGCCTGGCAGACCTGGAGCATGACGGCAACGGCTTCGGCGGGGGGAAATTTTCCTTTTTCGAGCAGGGCGGAGCGGAGGTCGCGGCCTTCGACGTACTCCATGGTGATGAATTTGAAGCCATCAGCCTGGCCGAGATCGAAGATGCGCACGACGTTGCGGTGGGTGACGGCGCGGGCCAGGATCAGCTCCTGCTTGAAGCGGCGGAGAATCTCGGGATGGCTGGAGTATTCGGGGCGGATGAGTTTGACGGCGACGAGACGGTCAAGTTCGTTGTCGCGGGCTTTATAGACGGCGCCCATGCCGCCCTGGCCGAGAAGCTGGAGAATTTCGTAGCGGCCGGCGAGGACGGTGCCGGATGGGATGGGGCCTCGGTCGGCGAGCTGGTTGACGAGGGTGGTGCCGACGGGGGCGGTCCAGGCCTCGGAGACGCCGACGTTTGTGCCCGTGATGGTGACATCGGATGGAGGATAGATCGTGCCGCAACTCGAGCAGCGAACGGAGTTGGGCGGATTATCCGCTTTACAATGTGGGCATTGCATCAGTCTTGCGATCCCCCGCCTAAAAACTCGCCTATTATGTGTCTTTCGGGGCTGGATTCCAAGAAGGAGTTCAACCCTGCGGCCAGATTGAGCGGCTAGAGGTAGGAGCGGAAGAAGAAGTAGACGGTCATGAAGAGGGCGGTGAGGATGACAACCAGGCGGACCCAGGACTGGGGCAATTGCTGGGCGTAATGCGCGCTGGCGTAGCCGCCGACGATGGCGCCGGCGGTCATGACGATGCCCTGGGGCCAGTAAATGACCCCGGCGAAGAGGAAAGTGAGCGTGGCCATGCCGTTGATGACGGCACCGAGAATGGCTTTGAGAGCGTTCATGGCGTTGATGTCGGTCATGCCCAGAGCGGCGAGCATGGCCAGGGTGAGAATGCCCATGCCGCCGCCGAAATAACCGCCGTAGACGGCGACGAGAAATTCGAATGCCGCGGCCCCCGCGATGGCGCCCCAGGAGGGCTCGCCCGAAACGGAAATGGCCAGGAGGCGGGTGAGGTGCCTGCCGAAGATGAAGAGGAGAGTGGCGCCCAGCATCATCCAGGGAATGGTGCGCAGGAAGGTGTGCGCGGGGGTGCGGATGAGGACGAAGGCGCCGAGCAGTCCGCCGACGACGCTGACCACGAGCAAGGGGAGCAGGAGGCGGCGGGAAATGTTCAGGTGCCTGCGATAGGCGCGGGCGCTGGCGTTAACGCCAAGCCATAGGGCGATGGTATTGGTGGCGTTGGCGGGGACGGGGGGAACGCCGGTGAAGAGCAGCGCGGGGAAAGCGATAAAGCCGCCGCCGCCGGCGACGGCGTTGAGTGCGCCGCCAACCATGCCCGCAAAAAAGAGGATGATTCCCGTCAGCAGAGGATTCATCGGCTGGGAACTCTGGCAGGAATCGTCATCTCCAAACGGATCTCCTCATGGCGCCATTAAAGTTTACCTCAAGCGAGGGCCGTTCTGCATGCGGGGGTTCAGCCTTCAATCGATTTTAGATTCGTCACGATACATGACTTTGTGGCGCATGGTTTTGATCCAGTCGTCGAGCTGCTCGACGGACATGCGACAGTCCGGGTTAAAGCGATCCCAGCTCATGATTTGATTCAGCGGTTTTTTCCAGCGTTTATAGGAAGGCTTGGCGGGCGGGCCGAAACACATGACGTCGATGATGGCGAGTTCGTCGGGGACGCCGAGGAGGGGCTTGATCTGGCGCTGGATGTCGTCCTGGCCGATGGCGGTGATCCACCAGACGGCATAGCCGAGGGCGACGGCGGCGAGGTGCGCGGACATGGTGGAGGCGGCGACGGACTGGAGGAGGATGCGTTCGGCGTTCTGGTGGTAGAGGCGGTCGAGTTCGGAGCCGTCGTTGAGCACGGGGAAGGCGCGGACGAACCGGAAATCGGCGAGGACGACGATAAGGCCGGGGGCGGTCTTGACGCCGTTATAGTTGGGCGTGGGAAAGCCCATGCGCAGTTTGGCGCGGCGCTGCTGCTCGTCAACAAAGCACTGGCCGATGGTTTCCTTGGCGGCGGGGTCGGTGACGACGATGTAGTGCCAGGGCTGGGCGTTGGCGCCGGAAGGGGCGTGGCGAGCGGCTTCGAGAATGAGTTCGAAATGATCGCGGGGGACGGTGAAGGGAGCAAAGGCGCGGTTGGTCATGCGATTGCGGACGACGTCCATCAGGGCGTTGTAGCGGGCGATTTGATTGAAGTTGTGCGGGTCGAGCGGAGGAGTGCTCATGCCTAACTCCCTTGCGAGGATTAGATTTAAGTCTTCAAAAAGCAGATTCGGACGTTTTCTAAATCATTGTAGAAGTGTTGGGCGTTCAGCCTACCTTCTTAACAGGCATAAGTGAATGATAATACGAGAATTTTGGTAGGGGCGGTGGGGATTGAAGAGGCACCCCAAATTCTAAGTCTCATCGTTTGATGGCGTTGCGACCGCTCCTAACGGCAATTGTTGATTCTGTTGATTCCCTCTCCCGCCCACCCTGCCAACCATGTCGTTGCTCTGACGCTTACGGTGGAACGAACCGCCGAGACGTGATTCACCGGGAGAGATTCAGAGCTTCGGCCCCTCACCACTCTGAGATCAAGCGGTGCTCCCAGCTGTTTCGGAGCCGAATCGCGCACGTACGGTAACGAACAACTTCAAAAACCTCACGTGCAAAACCAGCACATGGGGCATCCACCCCAATTCGTCTCCGCACTTTACGCTTAGGCTACCCGCCCCACCCACCTATATGCTAGTCCCCCAACCGTCGTATTGAGCAGAGCAGGAAACCGCGATTCGGACAAGCTCATCTGTGAACTCGCGGCGCATCGTAAGCTCTATTGATTGTTGGATCGCAGCTTCTACGTTCCAAAGGGTTGGGTTCTGGGGAGACGCTGCTGGACGCTGCACTAGGATGCAAAACCCACTCGCAGTCAAAGCTGTTGCCAAGCTAGTCGCATCTTCGCGGTTAAAGGCCCAAAAATGACATTCGATCTTTCGCGGTTCACGGAGGTCAATTCCTTTACTAAGGAGGGTTTGCCGGAGCGCTTCGTTTCTAGATTCGTGCCCCGCTATCATGGTTTGAATTTCTGCCTCTGACATTCGCACGTCTGTCCTCAGTTATGCATTAATTTCTTGCGCTTTTTCCCAATGGGATTCCGTTGGTTTGACGTGGTTGAGCCAGGATTCGACCTGACTCCGCCCAGTTCGTTGAGTCGCTTTTGCTCAGCGATTTCGCGGGCGGTTTTTCCCCCTTTGACTTCAGTGGTGGACACCTTGGTGCCGCCAGGAAACTTGCCGGATGCTTCATGTTGGGCGAGCCGTTCTGGAACGTTACCAGATTGTCCCACGTAGGTTCTGCCTGGCGCGGTCGCGTCTGCCCCCTCATAAATGCCTTCCTTTACCGCAGAAGTCCCTACCGATCCCGCCGCGCGAGTCGACCCAGCGGCTTCGCCTGCCTCGGCGGCTTCGCCTAATCCTTCTGTTGCAACCAAAGGAACGATGGTTGCTCCAAGTGTGTTCACACCCTCTGAAACTAGTTTGTCGTCTCCAGAGGCGATCCCTCCTACGACCTGACCGACGCCTTTGCCCGTCTCGTTTACAGCGTTCTTCACAACATCGAAAGTTGTCGTCGCCGCTAGTTTATAGGCATTTGCGGTGGCCACCATCGAGTTACTAAAATTGTTCCAAGCACGATCGCACCAATCGCAGTGCCCATCCAGGTCGGCGAAGGATTCGGGATCGTCGGAGACCATGGCGTAGAGGTTCAGGGTCTGTGGATTTGTGAAATTGGCGTAGGGGACCGGAGCGGGGACGGCGGACCAATCGGCGCTGAGCCAGCGACCGAAGCGGTTGGAGTAGTAGCGGGCACCGAATTCGTCGTTCCCGCTTTCTAGATCACGCTCCTTGCCTTCGAACTTGTAATTGTTCTGCGGGCAGGTGTTGGTGTAGAAGCGCTCTCCTCCGTAAGGATAAAAGTCGGTGTCATAACAGACGACGCCGGTGTTGGTGGTGGTGACGCGGGAAGTGCCGAGGAGGTCTTCGACGTAGTAGATCGGATTGCTCCCGGCAGGGAGCATGGCGATCCGCTTGCCGCCGAAGAAGACGTATTCGGCGGTGGTGTTGCCAGCGGCGTCGGTTTCGGCGAGGATTTCGCTGCCTGCGCCGTACCAGTAGAGCTTGCCGTTGGATTTGGAGACGCGGCGGCCATTGCCGTCGTAGAGATAGTTCACGCTATTGGTGGATTTGAGCTGGCTTTCGGCGTTCCAATTGTAGGAATAGACGGAGTCGCTGGTGGTATTGCCGGAGAGGTCGTAAGAAAAGCCAACGAGGTGGTTGTAGCCGTCGGCGGCGCGGCTGAAGCCGCTTTCCTGTGAACAGCCGGTGTAATTGGTGTTGGTGGTGGCGGCGATGGACTGCAAGTTGCCCCAGGCGTCGACACCGTAGGTTTCTCCCCAGCAATGAAGAGGACTGCTCGCGTAGGTGGAAGTCGTCTGCGCGGCCGTGATGCGATTGAGCTGGTCGTAGCTGAAAGTCTGGGAGCGCGTGGAATCGAGATTGTTAGTGATCGAAAAGACGTGGCCTGCGTTGCGGCTGTTTGCGGGGTCGACGAAGCTGTAAGTGATGTCAATGGCATTTCCGCCTGTAGAAGAGGCTTTAAATTCGAGCGGCTGGAGGCGACTGTTATACATGTGCGTCAAATTCAAACCAGTGAAGGTTGAAGTTTGGCCGATGGAGAGAGCATAGAAAGTGCCCTGGGGGGTATAACACGCGACATTTGCGATGCAGGTTGTGCCGGGCGAGGTCTGAAAGCCGGCGGCATACGTGATGCCATTGGAGCCATCGATTGCGGTGCTGGGGCGATTCGCGGAATCGTAGGTGTATTTAGTTCGAGTCTGAGGCTCACTCATGGCGCAGTCCTCGCTCGTTGTACGAGTTCGACAAGCTCTGTCAGCCCCCCGCGCAAGGTGTGCACCGGCACCGATACTACTCTCAGAGTGCTCAAGCGCCAAGAACTAAAGCTGTCTTTTGTGTACAAGCAGACGCCTGGACAGAGCGATCCATCACCAAACTCTTGGTGTGCTTGAGAAGGCTTGTTGTGAACGGTTTTGGAAGCGGATAGCTAGCTATCCGCTTCCAAAAATTGCGTGCGGCTTCTGGAATGGCAGTGGTCCACCAGCAATCAGATGCTTGACGGTGTTGAGCAGTGAGCTGATCGGGTGACGCGCAGCAGCCGCGCGAAGATCGTCCGCGGTGACATGCAAATAGATCTGCGTGCTCGTGATCAGCCGATGACCGAGCAGATCGCGGATCGTCACTAGGCCAACCCCGGCGCGCGCCAAGTGGGTTGCAAATGTGTGCCGCATCCGGTGCGGTGAGAGCGGAAAACCGACGCGGCTGCGCTGCCCCCACGTGCGTACGCGTTCGTAGACGCTGCCGCGGGACAATAGGCGCCCGAAGCGTGATCGGAAAAATGGCGCGGTGGGGACCGCGGGACCGCGGGCTTGCTCATAGATATGCAACACCTCAGCGAGTTGCGGGTTCAGTGGGATGACGCGCTCGTGGCCGCCTTTGCCTTGGACAGTGATCGTCAGTTGGGCCAAATCTACTTGACCATTGCGAAGCGAAGCACACTCGGAAGCGCGGATACCGGTACCGTAAAGCAATGCGAGCAACGCCCGATCCCGTAGACCGATCACCGTGTCGACTTCGGGCTCAGCCAGCAATCGACTGACCTGCTCTGAAGAGAGCGCGACAGGTAGCTTGCGCGGCGCTGCCTTGATCGACGGGAAGCCGATAAGCGGGTTAGCAGTGTGATCGAGATATCCCATGGCCACCATCGCGCAATAGAACCGCCGCAGAACAACAACGGCACGGTTCACGGCAGAAGCCCCGTTACCACGCACATCGCGCAAATACTGCAGATAGGCGAGCACATCGCGCGCAGTAACCCGATCCGGTGCGATATCCGCCCGCGTGACGCGCACCCATTCATGGAACTGTTTCAGTGCGTCCTCATAGGCGGCGAGTGTGAGCGGACGTAAACCACGTGCAACGCAGTGGGTCCGAATGTAGAGTTCGATCCAGAATGACCATTTCATGAGCGGCCTCCGATCGGCAAGGTACGAACAGCGGCTTGTGGCCGCTCGGGCAAGACATGTAGGTAGACACCGGTCTCCTGCGGACTGCGATGCCCCATCAGTGAGGCAATAATGGCGAGATCGACGCCACGGTCCATCAAGTGAGTCGCGAAACTGTGCCGGAGCGTGCGGGGCGTGACGCCGGCGCGTAGACCAGCGCGCGTCGCGGCAGCTGTCACAACCTCGCACACATCGCCGGCCCGCAGGCGTCGTTTACGAGTGCTGGTTCGAAATAGTGGTCCGCGTTTTCCGTGCTCCAGCAGATAGGCGAGCAGCTCTGTATAGAGTGCTTCAGGGATCGGAATCGCGCGCGGTCGATCGCCCTTCGCCCTTAGGACCACAAGTTCACGGCGCTCACGATTGACCTGCGCAACATCGAGCGTGCACAACTCGTTGGTACGCAGCCCACAACCATAAAGGAGCAAAATGATCAGTCGGTCACGCCGTGCGGCAGGCCCGGGTGCGGTTGTGGCTTGCACCAGTCGCTCGGCTTCGTCCAAGTTGAGCGACTTCGGCACCGTACGCCGGACCGTATGCTGCAAACTAAATCCATCGAGCACGTTGCGCTCGGCGCGGCCACTACGCCAGGCGTATTCAAGCAGTCCTCGCACGTGGCTGAGATACTTCGCCAGGCTGCTTTCGGTGCAACCACACTGCCGCTCGGCCTCAAGCCAATGTAAATAATCTTCCAATTTGAGGTGCCACAGCTCAACGCCGGGACGCACTCGTTCAAGCCGAGCAATCGCACGGCGCAGCGTGCAACGCACGTCCACAACTGTGCGTGGCGTCTTGCGTCCAACTTTATCCAGGTAACTGAAGTATCCCTCGATTAACGGATCCATCGTGGCTGTATTCGTTTTCTTCATGCGATCACCTTCTGTTGGGGCAACCAATCGTTGATGGGATGGAGGGTCATCGCGGCACGACGCTGCGGATCGGCGATGTGCACATAACGCACGGTGGTCCCTATACCGCAATGTCCCAGGATGCGTTGCACCTGGGCCAGGTGCACGCCAGACTCCAGCAGATCTGACGCACAGCTATGCCGAAACTGATGCAGACTATGGATCGGCACTTGCGCGCGGCGCGAGATAGCGTGGATACCATTGCTGATCGCACCCCCCATGAGACGCTTGCCACTGCGGCTCACCAACAGGGCGCACTCGCCACATAATCCTGCTTCTTCCAGCTGGTTGTGGCGAAGTGGCAGATACGCTTCGAGACACCGCAGCACCATCTCAGGTAACGGCACACAGCGCTCCTGTCCCGTCTTGCGACCATCGATGCGCAAGGTTCCTTCCGTGCGATCAAACGCATCGAGGTTCAGCCGCTCTAGCTCGCCGCGGCGAAGACCGGTGCCGTACAGCATCGCCAGCACCGTTACCCACAAATGGGAAGTGTATCCGCCGTGGCGATTCGCCGCTTCGCGCCACATCGCTTCCATGTGGGCGTGATCGATGCGTTTCGGTAGGCGACTGTAGGGTGTGACCTTCGGGCCTTTCATCCAGCGCAACGGGTTGATCTTCCACAGACCCAAGCGCACCAGGTAGTCACCGAAGCCCCGCATCGTGCTCAGCGTCGCGTACACTGTCGCCTTGGCGCGAAAACTCGAGCAGTTCGCCATGTAGCGCGTGATCATCTCGGCATCAATGCGCTCGATCCCAATGCGTGGGCGACGCCCTTTGAGCCATCGTCCCCACCGGTTCAGCCGTGCCTCGGTGTACGCCACCGACTGTGGACTGACTCCCCTCGCGCGGTATTCTTCGATATACGAGTCCAGTAACCGGTCCCATCTCCTCATCGCCGCCCTCCCAAACGTTAGCGGCTGCGTCCCCCACGCTCGCTTGCCGAAACGTTATAGAAATAAACAATATGACCCCCAATATGACTGCTTTGGAGGCCGCGATGAGCCCCGAACTGAACTAAAGCTGCGTTATATCGGCCTGGGCGCGCTCCATGAGGCGGCAGAGCATCCGACGAACGAACGCTTTGAGGCTGTCGAGGATTTGAAGCCCTTCGGGGTCGAAATGCTCAGCTATTTTGAGTCCCCGCCTTTCCAAAAAGCCCTCGGAGATGCATGCCCAATCGCCCTATTGAGGGCAGCGCTCCCGATCTGGAAAGATGGGGCGCTTTAGCATGTCCTGCCGTGTTTCTTTCCAGGTTGCTGAGGCGCGGGAAACCGCTCACGAACAGCACCAGACCGTTGGTTCCCTGCCAACGGACGGTGTGCTACAGTTCGCGTCAGCAACGCCGTCAGCGATGAGCACAGGGAGACGTACTGTGCCACAAAGACGGTTCCAAAGAGGTTGTCTTGTCAAACGCGGTGAAAAGTGGGTTGGCTTGTTCCGCCAGGATGTTCGCCAGTCGGATGGGATGATAAAACGAATGCAACGCGGCATAACTCTCGGTGACATCGCACAGATGTCGCACCGCGCTGCATTGGCTGCATTCCAGCCGTACCTCGACGGTGTCAACGCCTTTGTCCCAGCCACTCCTAAAGTGGGTCGGACCGTGGACGAAGTCATCAAAGAGTGGCGAAAGCACATCGCCGGAAGTCTGAAACCGAGCACTATGCGGGCCGCTGAATCTCATATACGGCACCACATTCTGCCTCGGCTTGGACAAAAGCGACTCACCGAATTAGGCACGAAGACCCTTCAATCCTTTGCTACAGACCTTTCGGTTGGGGAACGTACGCGCAAGACGATTGAGAACATCCTTTTGACTCTCTCATCCGTTTTGCGGACTGCACGCTCCTGGGGATATTCTGCCCCCGAAGTGTCGATGTCGGATTTGGCGCTTCCCCGAGTGGCTATCTCAAAGGAGTCTCCATTCCTCAGTGCAGATCAGATGCAACAAGTGATCGAGGCGGCGGACGAACCGTTTGCCACCTTGCTCACGGTGCTATCGATGACCGGGCTGAGGATCGGGGAGGCGCTTGGATTGTTGGTGTCTGACCTGGACTTCCGGAAACGAGTGATTCAAATTCGACGCTCGGTCTACATGGGCATTCTGCAAACTACGAAAAGTAGAGCAAGCATTGCAGACTTGCCCATGCCTGCGGCGCTCGAATCTCGGCTGAAGGACTTCCTGGTCAGCAAATGGCGGCAGAATGAAACCGGGTTGCTGTTCTGCAATCGGAATGGCAAACCGTATTCTGCGAATAAACTTCGGGAGAAAAAACTGCACCCAATCCTCGATACGCTGAAGATTCCTCGCTGTGGCTTCCACGCAATACGCCACGGCGTCGCGTCTGAGCTAATCGATAGCGGGGCACCTCTCACCGTTGTCCAAGCGCAGATGCGGCACTCGGACGCAAGAATCACGCTAGGCCGCTATGGTCATGTTGTTGGGGATAGCCAAAGAAACGCAGTCGCCGCGCTGGCGCAGAAGATTGCCCGGCCTGAACTGTTGATTCCAATTGTTGATATCAACAATTCAACGACTGTGCCCGTAAACTAAGTTGTTCTAAGAAAACAAGTTGCTGGTAGGGGCGGTGGGGATTGAACCCACGACCTTCGGCTTAAAAGGCCGCTGCTCTACCACTGAGCTACGCCCCTGCAATGAGCAGTGATTCATTCTAACGGGTACGGAGGGGAGCCGCAACCCGGCGGGACTAATGGTTAGAGTCAGGAAAACGGAGGAAACCTTCCGGAGCGGGTGTACATCATAGGAACGGAAGGGTTCGAGGGGGCGGTGCGCCTAAGAACCGGATGTATACTGGATGGGATGGACACTGCGGGGGTAGGCCTATGAGTTTAATCCAGCGAAACATAGCGGGTTGGGCGCTGGCGGCGCTGGTGGTGTGGCCGGTTTGTGGAGTGGCACAAGGCGCGCAAGCGCAGGAGCCCGCGCTAGCGGCACAGCCGCCGAAGCAGGAGCAGCCTGCGGCCAAGGCGCCCGATGCGCCGAAGACTGCGGATACGGCAAAGCCGGCGGATGCCCCGGCAGCGCAGGACGGCACGAAGCAGAATGGGACGCAGGCTCCGGCACAGCCAGCGGCCGGACAGCCTAACGCAACAGCAGCGGGACAAGCGAGCGGGACAGCGGGAGCGCAGGGAGCGAATCCGGCGCCCGCGCAGGCAGCTGCGCCGGCGCAGCAGCCAGTGACGCAGCAGTCGCAGGTGAATCCCAAGAATTCAAAAGAAGACGTGGACGCGATCGGGAACCGGGACGTCGGCAAGGGAATGAATTTTTATTCCCTGGAGCGAGAAATCAGCCTGGGAAAACAACTGGCGCAGCAGGTGGAGCGCACGGCCAAGCTGGTGGACGATCCGATTGTGACCGAGTACGTGAACCGGGTGGGTCAAAACCTGGTGAGGAATTCGGATGCGCGAGTTCCCTTCACCATCAAGGTGATTGACTCCGACGAAGTGAACGCGTTCGCGCTGCCGGGCGGATTTTTCTACGTGAACAGCGGATTGATCCTGCGGGCGCAGGAGGAGTCGGAACTGGCCGGGGTGATGGCGCACGAGATTTCGCACGTCACGGCGCGGCACGGAACCAAGCAGGACACCAAGGGTCAGATTATCCAATTGGCGACGATTCCGCTGATTCTTCTGGGGCCGGGCGGGTGGGCCGGCTATGGAATCTATCAGGGCATGAACTTCATGCTGCCCATCACGTATCTGAAGTTTTCGCGGGATGCGGAGCGGGAAGCGGATTTTCTGGGACTGCAGTACATGTACAAGACCGGTTACGACCCGAATTCCTACGTGACTTTTTTCGAGCGGATCCAGGCCGATGAACGGCGGCGTCCGGGAACGATTCCCAAAGTATTTTCGAGCCATCCGCCGACGCCGGAACGCATCGCCAATACGCAGAAGGAAATCGCGCGAATCCTGCCGGCGCGGGCCGAATACATCGTCACCACATCGGAGTTCGATCAGGTGAAGGCGCGGCTGCGGGGACTGACCTACGCGCGCAAGGCCAAGGACAACGACCCGAGCAAGCCGACGCTGCGCACCAAGACGGAGAAGCAGAAGGACAAGAAGACGCAGCCGGCGAACGGGACCGGCAGCGACCCGGCGAGCGACGACGACCGGCCCACACTGAAGCGGCGGCCGGATTCGCCGTAGGAAATGCGCGGCGCAAATAAATTGAAAGAGCGACAGGAAAGGCGCCCGGTGGGCGCCTTTCCTGTTTTCCGGTGGTTTGCAAAGTTGGCCGCGTGCTTTTGGCGAAAACGACGGAACGGTCTTGGCCCGATCTTGTTGCGAGGAAGGGCAGGTCTGCGCGGACGGGGAAGGAAGGCCCGCCCTCTGAAGAGGGCGGCTACAGAAGTTAGGGTAATTTTCCAGCGGGAGATCGAACTATGCTGCGACGTTTGCGGCTGAAGGGGCAATCGTGCTAAAGCCGCAGCGGACGGAGCAAGCTCCGCCCCTATCGCGTGAGTCATGTGAGAAATCGGGGTTGGCATCCGGCAAGAGAGAAAAAAATCAGCTGCGGCGGGGCTCTTCGGCGAGGTGGGGAACGCCGATGCGGCGCATTTCCTCGGCGTAGTATTTGCGGAAGAGGACGTCCCACTCCTCGCTGCCTTCGAGGATTTCCTTTTTCTGCGAGGTAATCTTCTTGCGGACCTCGGCGTCGACTTTTTCCTCTTCGCGCATGAGGGCCTGGAGGATGCTGATGACCTGGTTGCGAATGGTTTCGCGGTCTTCGATGAAATCCACATCCGGGCTGGCGACCAGGACGTCGGTAATCTGGTGCGAGAGGCGGATGATTTTTTCGCGGCTGAGTCGCATTCCTCTTCCTGAGCTCCTGAAAACTGCAAAGGTAAAACCGGTCCAGCGAAACGACTTCCCTGCTCCCTCAGCGCAAAATCAGCTTGCGGTCGCGAGCGAGCTGCTGCTTGGCCTTCTTGAACATTTCCTGATATGAGACGCCAGTGCGGCGCATTTCTTCCTGGTGCTGCATGAGAATCTCGCGGACTTCGTCGTTGAGGCGATCCTCGATGGAGAGCTCCTCCTGCATGGCGTGACGGACGCGCAGGGCCACGGCTTCGGTGGCTTTGCTGTCCTTGATTTCAATCATTTCCGATTCCACCAGGCGCTTGACGGCTTCGGTGGAGATGTAGGCGACGAAATCACGAGAGAGCAGCATCCGGGTTCCATCCTGTGCGCAACGGCAAAACAAGAGTGTACTGGGGGAGGCGGGAAAGTGCAAGGAAAGGACGGCGGAAACAGGGGCGGAGGGCCGCGTTGACCGCTGATGAGGCTTACGGTAGTGTAGATAAAGTACGGGAAGGGCGGTTAGCTCAGTTGGTTAGAGCGCCTGCCTTACAAGCAGGAGGTCGCAGGTTCGAGCCCTGCACTGCCCACCAAATACCCAATAAAACAGCAGTTTTTAAGAGTCCGAGGGCGACGCGCCGGGTTTCGGTTTAAGGCTGGTTTAAGCTCGGTAGCTACTTCCAGCGAGGTAGCCACTGGTGTGACCACCTGCTTATCCACAGTGTGCGGGCCGACGCGCGGTGTATTGCTGTTACACTGGAGGCGAGTATAACTTTCAATGGCAATCTTTGATCTCTTCTCGAAGCGCAAGAAGCGGCAGGAGTCGCAGGGCAAACCCGATGTGTATCAATACGACGCGATCCCTCAGCCATTCAAGATTCAAGTTGCTCACATTTGGCGCGCCGCTCTTGGTCGTTGGTTCCGCCCTACCGGCTACTATACCCACGGAGAGGCGTCTCCGGCATCTGAGTTGTGGGAGTTGATTCAGAAAACAATGGCCGAGGAGAAGGGGTTGTGGGCGATCGGTCAGTCCGACAGCGACCCGGAGGAACGCTGCATTCAATACCTAATGACCGCGGATACAGATGGGACGCTTGACATCATCGAGCTGTCTTTTAAAGTAATCGACCGATTTGCCCGCGACTTTAATCCGTATCAGCAACAGGAAGCGTGCATCAAACTGAGTGCTAATGAGGCAATCGAGGATCTAAACGTTCGCTTTCGTGAGCATGGAATTGGATACCAGTACATCAGCGGTGACATCATCCGCGTTGACTCGCAGTTTCTACATGCGGAGGCAGTGAAGCCCGCGCTTGCCCTGTTGAACGAGACAGGGTTCAGCGGCCCAGCTGATGAGTTCATGCGCGCGTTCGACCATCATCGTAAGGGCGACAACAAGCAAGCTATCGCGGAAGCCTTGAAGGCATTTGAGAGCACGATGAAGTCGATCTGCACCATGCGGAAGTGGTCATATGGGCCGAAGGATACTGCCAAACCGCTGATGGACATTCTGTTCACGAACGGGCTTGTGCCCCCTGAATTGGAGACCCACTTTGGCGGACTGCGTTCCGCAATGGAATCCGGGCTTCCGACCCTTGCCAATCGCACGAGCCGCCATGGGCAAGGTGTGACGCCGGTAGAAATCCCGCTGCACTTCGCCGCGTACGCGCTGCATCTGGTGGCCTCGAATATCGTGTTCCTGATTGAGTGCCACAAGGCAAAGAAGTAAGTCCTGCCGAGTGCAGCAAACATGCTCTTTTGACTCAAGACGCGCTGAGATCGTCGCGCGTCGAGCGCGCTAACGCGCGAAACGAACACTTCTAGAGAGTTTTACGGACGTGGACAATGATCGTCCGCGCCTTGGGCTGCTCTTTAATCACAGTAACCTTCACCGTCTGGATCTTCGGCTGCTTTTTCATAAGTCACCGACCGTTTCCCATGCCGCAAGCACTTTCCATTTCTTCGCCAGCTTGGCAAGATCAACATCCTGCTGCGCCACGAAGTTTCGAGTGATGTCGATGACGTACCACTCGCCGACGCTCGTCTCCGTCTGCGTGCTCCGCGCCTTCTTCAGTCGCAAACCTTCCTTGCCCATCGCGCGATTCAAACGCTGAACGATTGCACGCTCGCTCACCGGAACCAACTGTCTCTTGCTGCTCATAGAACACCTCCAGTAAGCATTCTAGCACATAAGTATATGAGCTGTCTAGCGTATGAGTATAAGGGAGGGGCAGCCCTCTCGGGCTGCCTGACTACTGACAGGCTTTCCGCTTCACTGCTGCTTCATACGCCTGCCATGCCGCCTCGAAGACTTCCAAGACGTTCTCTGGCGCAGCTTGCAGGTGCGCGCGCCATGCCTCGTGCGTGTTCGCAACGTCCGGCACGTCCTCATCGGCGGCAACGTCGCGCGCGAGATCGCCGACCGGACCTCGACTTCGCAGTTTCTTTTCGATAAGCCACTGCGAGAAGTCCATCACACAGGACGATCTTCCGGCGGCGCAGCGCAACTGCCGACTTGAAACGCGAAAACCGTCTCGCGCTCCGCGGACTCTTTCGCGGCGAGAGCCGCGGCATCCTCGACGAGGAACGCGAACACGTGCTCGACGCCATCACCGGTCACGATGTGGACAACGCGCAGGGTCACGGTGGTGCCTCCCTTCGGCGGCGGCAGGGTGTGGTAAAGGTGGCCGCGCGCCCCGTGCCGTCTCGACCCGCCGCCCGCGCGGATGAAGGCGCGCGAGCCGGGAACCCGTTAGGCCATCTGCAGATACTTGACCGGCACGGGCGCGGATGACGCCTTCGCGAGCGCGCCATCGACGCGCCAGAAACCCTCATAACCAACTTGCCCGTACTCGGCAAAGCGCTCGACATAGGTCCTCGTGACCAACGAGTTGCGGACCTCGCGGCGCAGGAACCGGCTGAGATCGCCGAACAGGATCGGCTTCAGAGTCGTCGTCATCGCAGGCATCGACGGGCTCAAGAAGACCGGCATGTCGAAAAGCGTTGGCCTGCCTTCGGCGTTTCTTCCGATGGGCAGGAGAAAATCGCCAGACGTGCTTCCCTTCAGTTTTCGCAACGTCGTGAACGTCGCAAAGGTCATGAGCCAGCCGCCGTTCTGCGCGTAGGCGCTGTCCACGCTCGCCACCAGGTCGAGAAGTTCGTCGGCAGTAATCACCGTCGCCGAGGTCGCAGTTTTCCCGAGCGTCGCCGCGCCGAGCAAAGTGGCGATGAACGCCGCGCCGATGCCGCGCGCGAATCTGCGAGCAAAACAGCCAGCGAGCAGCGCCTGGAAGTTGAACCCCGCGTCGCCCACGACCTCCATGCTCGCCCGCACTATTTTCGACCGCCACTGTGGGGACTTCCCGAACGCCACCACATCGAAACTGGCGTCCTGCGGCGTGCTCGCGCCAGACTCTGCCACTACGGCTGCGACGTTCCCGGTGTCGTCGTCGACGGGCATCGGAAACTCCGCGCCGCTGTCCGTCACGACGACCGTCGCGGCGTCAAACAACCCGTCGTGCGCCTTGAGGCTCGCGAGGAATTGCCTGGCGAACGACTGCGGCACGATGTAGCCGCCAGTACCGCCCGTTCCCTCGCCCTGCGCGCGCTCGTCGAGGCCGTCCTTTCCGTAGAGCAGGAAGGCGCGGAAGTTCTCTTCGCGGGGAGCTTCGGCTTCCCGTTCGTATGCAGTGATCCGCGCCCTGCGCTCGTCGGCGGTCGCGGGCAGTGACTTGCGCACGCTCGCGGCGGGCAGGACCGGTGAGTTGCGCGCTTCGACGCACAGCTCAGGCAAGCTGCGCACTTCGGCGCACATCTCGGGCGTGTTGCGGTGGCTCGCACCATCTCTGAGCTTCGACGCAGCGTAATCGAGCATGAACTTGTCGAAGAAGCTCCGCTCGTCTGCGCTGCCTGCCTCAATGACGGTTATCTCGGCCTGTCCTTCATCCAAATACCGCACTCTGATTCTCATCTTAGGTCTCCAGTTCCGCCTGGTAGCAAGCCGGGCAAAAGGGTTTGTTCCGCAGAACGAATTGCGCGCGCCGGTCGCAGTGAACGCAGCGACGAGTCAGAGCTTCTTCGGCGTCAAGATCGCGGTAATCGAAATCCCGCAGCGAGAGCGGCGTCTGCGGCGAAACTCGAACAGCATGACCGACCGCGACCCACTTCTGCGCCAAGTCTTCTTCGACATCGGTAACTTCGCCCGGCTGGAAGCTGAACGCCGCGCTCGCTATGCTCACCTGCATTCTTACTCGAAGGAATTTCTTCATCGCATACTCACTTTCTCTTACTTTCGTTCTGCGAGTCCATCGACTCTGCTACCAGTAGCAGAGTTACCGGGGCGTGTCAGTTCCACGAGTGCGCGCCACGAGCCTTCTTCGAGCTGAAGCGTGTTGAATCGCCGGCCGCACGCGTTGCAGAGATGACGTCGCTTCGTGTACTGAGAGCGTCTCCAACGCGGGTATGTGTGCAGAACATCCGTGTCGTTGCTGTTGCACTTTTTGTAAGGGCACGGATAGGGGTGTCTTTCTTTCTTCTTCTTGGCGGGCCGCAGCGCAGAGGGCGGCATTTATTCCTTCTCCCCGCCAAGAAAGCCCATGTGCGCCGGGTCTTCTTCGGCGAGCAAGCGCCGTTCAGCGGCTGTCAGCAATTGGTGCCGAAATAGAATGTCGATCTCCTGCGCGCGCTTCAACGCGCGGTCGGCGGCGTATGGATCTCCGCCGGGTGACCCCCCGCGCCAATCGATTTCCGGGCGTGGTTCCGGCGAAGAGCAGCGCCACCACGTCGAAGGTCTTTCGCCCGGATGCTCCACGATGAAAATCTTCAGCGCTTCGTCGCCAAAGACTTTCCAAAGCTCGCCGAGCTTCGCGGCGATTTCTTCGTCGCTGAGTCCGGTCCCTAGTTCGCCCATTAAATCGGCGTCGGTCACGAAGCAGAACAAGAGTCCGGGCGTGAGTCTCGACCGTTTGCTAGCCTTTAGCGAAATGCGATTTTTTACAGTCATGGGTTTTATCCTTTCTTTGGAAGAACCGGTGCAGCTCTCGGCGACGGTTTGTCGACGGGCATTTCATTTTCCAGCGCAAGTTCGCGAAGGCATCTCACAAACGCAATGCGTGAATCTCTTTCGATAGCGCACTCAGGCCGAGCCCGTGGCGCGCCGAACCTGTCGCGATACGAAACCCCCCGTTTCGAAAGCACCTTGCGGGCGGCCTCACAGCGATCCCAAGCTTCTGCGGCGAGCACGAGGACTGTGAAGTGCTGTTCGGCGATTTCATACTTATCGCAGATGAGTGCGACCCACGTACGCATGTACTCAGACAGATGTCGGGGTGGGGTCAGCAGTGGGTCCGTCTTAGATTTTTTCATTCACATTCTCCGAAAAACAAAATTCTGTTTTAAACCAAGTTGCGCGAAACACATAGGACACTGCCCCGCCGTTTTCCTGGGTGAAGGCGATGACGATTTCGACGTGGTATCCCCCACAATCGCATCAGGCTGACAAATCATTTGCGGCCTCTTCTTTCTCTATGCTCCCCACCCACTCAAGCCACGCTGTGTTGAATGCATCGATCGCGGGGTCTGGCGCGCTCTGGCCCCGCAAGTATCGTAGCCACGCCTCATAGCCACCTGCTGGAGCGTCCACGTCCGCTGCCACATCCCGCGCAAAGTCCCCGGCAGTATCCGCGCGGCCTACCTGCGCGCTCAGCCAGGTACGGAATGATGTTTTAGTCAGGCTCGATCTCCTCTCAGACGCTCGTACGGCCACCATTCCCGACGTGTAGAGCGACCTAGTCGCGTCTGTACCTCGCCAAACGCTGAAAGACACGTGCTATTGCGCTCGCTGTGAATATTGCCCTCGCGTATTTTCAACAACTTAGCTCGCTCTCGTACGGGGTTTACAGGGTTTACACTCATTTCTAAGAACCTCCCTTAGGAAGTCCCCTTGGAGAACTTCTCG
This sequence comes from Terriglobia bacterium, assembly GCA_020072805.1. Lineage (GTDB taxonomy): Bacteria > Acidobacteriota > Terriglobia > Acidiferrales > UBA7541 > Acidiferrum. Next base: position 4,037 of record JAIQGC010000012.1, on the reverse strand, counting down.
GAATCGACTACAAACCCTGTAGACCCTGTAGAACCACTGCTCAAACGCACGTTCATTTTCGAGTCCCCGACATCGCAAAAACATGGGCGTGTGCTACCTGGCTGAGATCAATTCCTTTATAAACCCGACCGTCTTTAGTGATCTCGAATTCGCCCATGATTTCCTTAAGCTTCAGGAAAAACATAGTCTCTGTCATGGGTCGTTCTCCGCCTTCTCGGTCCCACAGGTTGTAACCTTGGTAGAGTAGTCGCGGCGCAATCTCCCGGTTCTTGATGAGCTGATCTTTGTCCAGTTCACAGCACTCTGTGATGAATCGCCGCACCCGGTCGGCATTGTTCTTCCAGTTCTTGCGCGTATCAATGATCTTTTCTGGTAGTGCGCCAAGACCTTGTTCGTACCAGGCCTTGGCCTCTTCGCAGACGAGTGCGAAAAAGCCTTCCATCTCGGCGCGTAATCTTGCAGGCAGAGTGCGGTCGATCTTTTCGTCTGGAATGCGCGGGCCAAATTCAAACGGGATGATGCGTCCCCAAACGTCATCGCCCGTTGCCGTTGCCACGATCGCGTGATTGGTGTCGACCCATATTTTGTGCGTCGGTGAAAACGTGAACGGCAACTCATACTTCCTGACCGCCCGAATTAGTCCTTGACCCGGAGTGATTCGTTTCAACGTGGCCTCATCCAGCCGCTGATTTTCGCGCGTCTCGCTCGTTTGCGCGAAGCGCGCACCGCAAAGGTCGGCAAGATCGCTAAGGGTGTTGGAATCCTGACGGATGCTTTGCATCAGGCTGTCGGCCATGATCAGGGTGGAATATTCCTTGAAGAAAAATTCGCTCAACAGGTTCAAGAGTGTAGTCTTGCCCGTGTTCGTCGGCCCCCAGCACACGAAGATGCATTTCTCGCTAACGTGTCCAGTCAGGGTGTATCCGAGTGCGCGCAGGAGTAAACTGTACTGTTCTTCACCGACAGCCTCCATTAGGAACTTCGTGATAGTGGGGCAGTGCGCGTCACGGTTATGCGGGCAGTGAATAAGTTTCGTGATGTGATCGGCGCGATCATGGGGACGCAGCTCCCCGGTCCTTAGATTCAAGGTCCCGTTCTGGAAGTTCAAGAGGTCACGGTTGTGATCTAACTCCGTAGGAAGCAGGGCGCGCTGATCGCGTGCTTCGTTGATTGCGTTCGAGATCGCCTTGGTGTTCAAGCTGTATTTCGCAAAATCAATCAGCGTTCTGTTGCCTGCATCGAAAGCCTCCTTGCCAAATTGTTTCATTGCGTATCGAGTGAGCGCGCGAATCTTGTCTTTCTCGTCCTTTAGCCAGCGGTTCCAATCCCAGCCTAGCCAATCCTTCCACGGCGACACGTAGAGCAGGTTTTCGCCGTGAACGGCCAGTAAGCGCTCAGAATTGCCCGTGTCATTCAGGTTCTGAGTAAGCAGAATATTTCGGCCAGTGGTGGATATTTCCGCTGCCGCTTCGACCGAAATTTCCTCCGGCGCAGGCTCGTATTTAGAAATGCTGCGAGCGATCTTCTTGCACATCTCCCGATAGTCACTGCCGAAGTCTTCGCAGCGCTTCTCGCAGACCTCGATCAGTGCGTTTTCAAGGGCCGCTTCTTCTAGGCCATCACGACGGACCTTTCCGGCAATACGAGTCAGGAAAACGTCATGCTGACCACTGGGAATCCTGGCACCGCCCGGCCTTGCGTCGACATGCTTGCCTGTCTTTTCTTTTTCCGTCCCATCCTCTCCCTTCGTCAGCATGGCAAACCAGTAGTCGAGCGGCTCCTGCGCATTCGCAATCGCCGAACCGTTCACGCCGCGCCCGGTGAGCGCGAAGAATCTTCCATGGTCGTACATCTCCACGCCGTCCGTCTGCGATACCGCCTTCTGGATTTTGCCTCGCGCAATCAGTTTCACCCCCATCCCTGACGGCGAAACTTCCGTGTAAGTTCCGAACTGCTGAACTATTTCCTTGGCCCAGTCGAGCAGGTCTTCCGTTTCCGGGTCGCGGCAATTATCGAGGTCCACGCCGGTATAGGGATCCGACTTCTTGAAACGAAAGCCGATGCCCGTCAAATCCTTGTGCGCGGCGAAGCACGCCATTGCTTCCTCGAAAGTTGCCGTGCCCATCTGCTCGGAAGTGAATTTGCCGGAAGGATAAGGTTTCCCGGTGTGTGCGTCGATGGGAACCTTCCTGGTGCCGATGACCCGCGACCTGTCGGCCATCACCGCCCACTACTACGACGGTCGGAACCGTCCCGCCTACTCCTATGACCGCACCCAGTGGCTCCTCGCCGAGCCGGGGCGGGTGGACACCCAGGCGAAGACCTTCACCTTCCAGGTGCGCTTTGAAGCGGAGGAAGCCTGGGTGGCCTACTGCATCCCCTACACTAACGACACGCTCCAGGGTCTGCTCAGCGAGTTTGCCCAAAGCCCGTACCTGCGCGTCCGCACCCTGGCCACGACCGCGGGTGGCCGACCCGTCCACTGGCTCACCATCGGCAGGGACCTGGAGAAGCCGGAAGAAGGCTTCCGTCACTCGGTCTGGGTCGTCGCCCGGGAGAGTGGCTGGGAGGCCCCGGCCAGTTGGGCCGCTGACGGGATTGCCCGCCTCGCATTAGGGCAAGGGAGCGCTTCGGAACTCTTTCGGCAAAGCCTCATCCTCCACGTCGTTCCCATCCTGGCCCCGGACGCAGTGGCTGGCGGCTGGTTCCTCTACCCCACCGGGCCGGAGACCCAGATCTTCCTTCCCAATACGTACGAAAAGGACTACCCGGAAGTGGCCGGGCTCAAGGGGGCGCTACGTGACTGGGTCGCAGCCGGGCACCCGGTGGACCTCGCCTTTCGCTTCTACTCCCTGGGCTGGATGTCCACTCGTCACGAGTTTCGGCAGGAACTCTACCTGCCCGCGGAGCAGGTGGAGTTCGACGGCGTCGCCGACCACCTCCAGCTGACGCGCCCCGAGGTGACCTGGATGCGAGGTCACCTCTTCCCCGGTACGGGGTTCCTGGAGTACTGCTATCGGAACTTCAACATCAAGGGCGCGACGTTCTCCCTGGCGTTGGGCGCCAGAGAGAATGCCATGACGGCGAGCGAACTCCAGGACATCGGTCGGGCCCTGGGTGACGTGCTCGCCAACGTCTACACCTCGCCCGCCTTGCTCCCCGTGCGCCCCACCGGGGAAAAGCGGTAGCGAGGCCTGGTGCTGTGCGCGCGCCTTCTCTTGCGGAAAGGACATGACCATGGCGCTGCTCTGGCTTCCGGTACTGCTGCTCCTCCTGCTGGTTTCCCCGGGCCTGAGCCAGGCGGAGGAGCCCGCTTCACCCGCTTCGCCGGCACCCGCTTCCCACCCCATCACCATCGCCACCCTTCAGCCGCGCTCGGCCAAGAAGGTCGACCCCTTCGACAAGGACTTCGACGTCACCAAGGTCGAGCCCCTGGTGGTGGAGAACCTGGAGAACGTCTACGCCCTCCTGGAGGAAGCGGGCCGACGCGGGGCCGACATCGCCCTCACCCCCGAGGATATCCAGGGCCTCGCCTCCTACGGCCTATACATCAAGACGCCCACTCCCAAGACGGGCGAGAACCTTTACCTCTCCCTCATCCAGACCATCCCCGGACCCGTCACCCAGCGCCTCAGCGACATCGCCAGGAAGCACCACATGAACGTCATCGCCGGGATGTACCAGAAGCTGGCCGAGGGCGGCACCACCCGCTACTACAACGTCGCCGTCGTCATCGACCGCCAGGGGGAGATCGTGGGCACCTACCGGAAGACCCACCTCCCCTCCTTCGAGAAGTGGACCCTGACCCGGGGCACCACCTACCCCGTCTTCCAGTTGGACTGCGCCCGGGTGGGCGTGGCCATCTGCTACGACCTGATGTTCGAAGAGTGCCCCCGCATCCTCGCCCTCTCTGGCGCCGACGTCATTGTCCACCCCACCCTGGGGAAGTTCCCGCTGGAGCGCGGCCTGACGGACGCTGTGCTCTACCGGGCCCGGGCCATGGACAACTCCGTCCACCTGGTCACCAGTGAGTATGG
>JAIQGC010000154.1 GCA_020072805.1 Terriglobia bacterium | reverse complement strand
TCACCCCCGAGTGACAGGAAATTCGGCTACCAAGGTCCTGGGCCGCACGGATTCGGCGGAACTGGGAGAGAGCGGCTACCGCTTTTTGGATAAAGATATTAAGATGCATCTGACCAGGTTGGAGCCAGGGAGCTTAATCATGAGCCACCCTATCTATCGGCAGCCGGTGAAAATTAAATTCCCTCGACCCGCTTTTAAACAAGGGCGTTAAGGTGGCAAGGCAACTTGTGCTCATACCTCAGAAAAAGCCGGGCTTGCCGGACAAGTATGAGGAGCGTCTGCAATATCGCCAGTGGGTTACCCCCCAATCCTTGGTGGGGGCTCCAATCCATCGTTGGTTTGTTTTTCCTCATAGTTTTGGTCGAGATCTTGTATGGGAGCTGATAGACGAGTGGGGTTTGGGGACTGAAGATCATATCTTAGACCCTTTTGTTGGCGCCGGGACGACACTATTGGCCGCCAAACAAAGAGGAATCCCTGCCACTGGGGTGGACCTTTCTCCCTTTGCTGCTTTTGTGAGCCGCACAAAACTGATGGATTACGACCCTGACGAGCTGCTGAAAGCCCAAAAAATAATTATCGCCAGATTCATGCAAAACCCTTACCCGCCGGTTCAAGAGGGCGATGCCTTTCTGAGAAAGTGTTTTACTCCTGAGGTTTATCAGGGATTGATGGCTCTGAAAGCCGCTATATTGGCAGAAACCGATGAGAATGTAAGGGATTTTTTCTTATTGGGGCTGCTTGCCATATTAAGCGGTTTTAGCTTGGCAGTTCGAGATGGGGGATGGTTGCGGTGGCAGCATAGGAAGATAGACGCTAATGACATTTTCCCTCGGTTCGAGGCCCGTGTATCCTCTATGATTTCCGACATGAGATTGACGACTTTTCCACCACTTACCCCGGACTATAGAGTCCTCATCGGGGATGCCCGAAATTTAGACCTCAATGAAAAATACTCAGCAGTAATAACTTCTCCCCCCTATCCCAATCGCCATGACTATTCCCGAATTTTTAATGTAGAGTTATCTTTTGCATTTTTGAATGATAGCGAAGTTAAGGAACTGCGGCATCAAAGTTTTCGCTCCCATGTCGAGGCCAGTAAATATAAAGAATACGATACATCGGTTCTTCCAGCATCTTTAATGAATTTAATAAATAAGCTGAAAGAAAAAAAGATTGATAGGCGAGTTCCTCCCATGCTAATGGGCTATTTTCAGGATATTTACCATACCCTTATTTCCATTAAGAGTGTGTTGGTCAGTGGCGCTAAGTTAGCTTTTGTAGTTGGCAATGTTCGCTATAGGGGTGAGATGGTTGAAGTTGATGAAATCCTGGCTCATTTAGCCATAAAAGCCGGATATGAATGGTTAAAAACTTGGATAGTCAGATACCGTGGGAATAGCGCTCAACAAATGGGGATATTTGGGAGAGCAGCAGCAAGGGAGTGTATTATAATACTTCAAAATTAACCGCATCTAATTGATAGGCGATACATTAATAAACCCCAAGAATTAACTATCCGGAACTCGACGCCCTACTTCATGGTATTCTCGATCGGCTTTTTGAAGGAGATTTTTAATGGGCAATGCCTATGAGCATTTCCTTTCTCTCCCGAGTCGACTTCTCCTTGACACTTGTATACTGAATCTCTTGTTTAATGAATCAGAATACATATGGGAAGGGGTTTTTCCAGATGGTGTTGGGGAAGATGCCTTGAATCCAGATTTAGTAGCGCTGCGGGCCATTTTTCAGGTTAATGAGAGAGCCACATTTCAATTTCTTGTTTCCCCGCTCACCATAGCCGAGGTGGCTAATATTCAAGACTTTCCTGACCGAGAGATTCGGCTTCGTTGGGTCTTAGATGTTTTAGATCACTGGCTCATTTTGTTAGACGAAATTGGTAACCGTGCTCATCGGGGCGGCACAGTCCGTCATCGCTTCAAACTATCGCCGGAGCTGCAAGAATTAGAATCCCGCCTCATGGAAATTCCGGATTTTCAAAGAGACCCTTTGGACCGCCTCCTGCTTCTCCAATCCAAGATGGCGAATTCCGATGCTTTTCTAACCGTTGATAAACACACTATTTGGCGAAATCGTGAAGCACTTGATTCCCTGAAGTTACGTGTTCTTTGTCCTGTATGACCTGTTCGATTCCCGCTACAAGGGGCTGCTGCCTTTGAAACGGGTTTATGTCTCTGAGCCACTTGATGAAGAGGGAGAGTAATCCAAATGAAAACGAAAGAAACGCAGATAGAGGATATTGAGCGACAAGTACATAAGTTTTTCTCGCAACTTGGTGAAACTGCACGTCAAGAGGGTTGGCACAAGGACTCGGAATGGACGGTGGGTATAAACCGATACTTGACGCAACTGGGGCATAAGCATGGATTTCTTGTATTCGCAAGCCGTTGCGAAATCGCAGATGGAAAAGAATGGCTTTACGATCATCACTGGCGCTCTTTGAATGATAAAGGGAACTTAGTCTCCATACCCTTGGCTATGGAAATTGAATGGGGATTTGGGGCAAAGAATATGAGGGAAAAGGTGGTTGAAGATTTCACAAAACTAATACAGGCGAGGGCACAATTGCGGGTTATGGTTTTTCAGGGTAATTCTATTGAATCTACCCTCGATGAATTACAGAACATGGTGCAGGAATTTGCTGATACTCAAATAGGGGACCGCTATCTACTTGCCGGTTGGGGGTGGGATACCGAAAAAATTCATATGCGACCCCTCATAATTTAATTTGCATCAAATTGTTGGCAAGGTTATTCGACAAAGGCTCTGGTTTTAAATGTCGCTATAGACAAAACCCGGCCTGGCTGCATTAACAGGAGAGGTGATGGCGAGTTGTTATTCATCAAGGAGCAACCCACCGAGTAGATTTGGTATTACGACCTCTTCGATATTAAGGTGGGGGAAAGAACCCCCTTCACCCTGGATATGTTTGATGATTTGTGCCGGCTGCTGCCGGAGAGGGCCGACAGCGACCGAAGCTGGACCATTACCCGGGAGGAGATCGAGGCCAGGAACTTTGACTTGAAAGCCGTCAACCCCTATGCTAAGACCGACGAAGACACCCGAACACCGGAAGAGCTCCTGGACCTTATTGAAGCAAAGGGCCGGGAAGTGGCCGAGGCCC
>JAIQGC010000011.1 GCA_020072805.1 Terriglobia bacterium | reverse complement strand
GTTGAAGGCGATGCCCAGGATGGGCACCAGCGGGACCCACGGCGTGCGGAACGGCCGCGCCTGCCCCGGATTCGTGCTGCGCAGCACCATCACCGCCACGCACACGATCACGAACGCCAGCAGCGTCCCGATATTCACCATTTTCCCGATATCGTCAATCGGCGTCACGCTGCCCACGATGGCCGCCAGCAGCCCCACCAGCATCGTGTTCTTCCACGGCGTCCGCCACTTCGGATGGATCTCCGCGAAGAACTTCTTGGGCAGCAGCCCGTCGTTGGCCATCGAGTACAGCACCCGCGTCTGCCCCAGCAGCATCACCAGCATCACGCTGGTCAGTCCCGCCAGCGCTCCCAGGGTGATGATATGCGACGCCGTGGTCAGCCCGCGGTCCATGAATGCGTGCGCAATCGGCGCCTCGATATTCACTTCCTGCCACGGCATCATCCCCGTCAGCACCGCCGCCACCGAGATGTACAGCACCGTGCAGATTATCAGCGAAGCGATAATCCCGATGGGCAGGTCCCGCTGCGGATTCTTGGCCTCCTGCGCCGTCGTGGATACCGCGTCAAACCCGATGTAGGCGAAGAAAATGTACGCCGCGCCCGCCCCGATCCCGCTGAACCCGTAGGGCGCGAACGAATGCCAGTCGCTTCCCCAGTTCACTCCGTTGATGTACTTGGCCCCCAGGGCAATCACGAACAGCACCACGGACACCTTGATCACTACGATGGTGGCGTTGAACCGCGCGCTTTCCCGGATGCCGATCACCAGAATCGCCGTGATCACCAGCGCAATCACGAAGGCCGGCAGGTTAAACCCGATCTCCACCCCGAATATCGATGGCGCGGCCAGCAGATCATGCGCCCGCTGCGCCAGCTCCGGAGAATGCGCCGCTAAAATCCCTCCCACCTTGGCCAGGTACGCCTGCGTCCCCGGCACCAGCGACGGGTCCGCCGTGTGCGCCATCTGCCGCGCCACGATATTTTCCGCCGTGCGCAACCCCGTCCAGTGGTCATAGGCCAGCCACAGCGGCATCTTGATATGGAAAATGTTCAGCAGCTCGATAAAGTGGTTCGACCAGCCCGACGACACCGTGCTCGCTCCCATGGCGTATTCCAGCGTCAGGTCCCACCCGATAATCCACGCAAACAGCTCCCCCAGCGTGGCGTACGCATACGTGTACGCGCTTCCCGCCAGCGGAATCATCGCGGCGAATTCCGCGTAGCACAGCCCCGCGAACGCGCAGCCCAGCCCCGAAATTACGAACGACAGCATCAGCCCCGGGCCCGCGTAGTGCGCTCCCAATCCCGACAGCACGAAAATTCCCGCCCCGATGATCGCCCCAACTCCCAGAGCCGTCAGTTGGAACGGTCCCAGCGTCCTCTTCAGGCTGTGCTCGCCCGTTTCTCCGGCCTCGCTCAGCAGCCGGTCCATCGACTTCGTTGCAAAGAGTGGATTGCCCATCCGCTTTCCCTCCTTACCGCTTGTGTTCTGATTTTACAGCGCCCCATCCGCCCGAGCGCCGCTCATCCCTATCGGTCCTCATGCTTTATGCCGGATCCGCCGCGCTCTTCCGGGACCACAGCCAGTACACCGGCACGCCCATCATCACAATCACCAGCCCCGGCCACGCCGTCTGCGTCCGGTAGAGCAGCAGTGCGAACATGATCCCCGCAGCCGCCACAATATACATCATCGGTACCACCGGATAGCCAAATGCTTTGTATGGACGTTCCGCCTCCGGCCTCTTCCTGCGCAGCACGAACAGCCCCGCAATCGTCACCACATAAAACAGCAGCACGGCGAACACCAGATAATCCAGCAGGTCGTTGTACAGATTCCCGTAGCTCACCACGCCCGCCCCGCTCACGTGCCGCGTCCGCAGCAAAATCAAAATGCTGGTCCAGATCCCCTGATAGACCAGCGCATTCCCCGGCACGCGCTTGCCGTTCAGCTTCCCCGTGGCCCGGAAGAACAGCCCGTCCCGGGCCATCGTGTAGTACACCCGCGCCCCCGCCAGGATCAGCCCGTTGTTGCACCCGAACGTCGAAATCACGATGGCCACCGCCATGATCGCCGCGCCCGTCCCGCCGAAGATCGCGCTCAGCGCTGCCGTCGCCACGCGGTCCTCCGGCGCTCCCTGAATCCCCCCCAGCGGCAACACCATCAGGTAGGCCACGTTGGCCAGCACATACAGCGTAATCACGATTAGCGTCCCGAACGCCATCGAAAGCGCCACGTCCCGCTTGGGATTCTTCACTTCCGCCGCCGTGAACCCGATGTTGTTCCAGGCATCCGCCGAAAACAGCGAGCCCACTTGGGCCACCGAAAACGCCACGAACAGCCCGAAGAACCCGCTCGCCGCCGTCACCGACGGCAACCCCCACCCGCGCAGAAAATCCGCCCCCGGCTCGATTCCCACCGCTCCTCGCACCGCCCACAAGTGCCGGAAGTTATCGCTCATGGCCGCCGCGTTTCGCCCCACGAACACGCCCAGCAGAATCAGCCCGATCAGCGACAGCGTCTTCGCGCTCGTAAAAATATTCTGGATCAGCTTCCCCAGCCGCACCCCCAGCGTATTCAAAAACGTGATCGTCAGCACCATGGCAATCGCCACCAACTGCTGCACCGAAAGGCTCACCGCATACTTCGCCGTGATCGCCACCGGCGGCACAATCCACGTATTCGGCGAAATCCCCGGCACCAGCGCTCCCAGGTACCGCGCGAATCCCACGGCCACCGCCGCGATCGTTCCCGTCTGAATCACCAGGAACAGCGTCCACCCGTATAAAAATCCCAGCAGCGGCGAAAACGCCTCCCGCAAATACACGTACTGCCCGCCCGCATGCGGATACAGCGCCGCCAGTTCCCCATACGACAGCGCCGCCGCCACCGTCAGCAGTCCTGTAATGATCCACGTCAGCAGCAGGCCCCCCGCCGACCCGGTCTGCCGCGCAATATCCGCCGACACGATGAAGATTCCCGACCCGATCATCGACCCCACCACGATCATCGTCCCGTCAAACAGCCCGATGGCCCGGACGAACCCGCCGTCCGGCCCCGCCGCTGCCTGCACCGTGCCTCTCGCGTTCTCCGCCATCGTTTCCCTCGCGCTGCCGCCCGCTCAGTTCCGGCTCAGCAGTTTCTGGTATTGCCGCACCCGCTCCCGTGCATCGGGAGCCTTCCAAATGTCTGAAATCACCACCACCGCGTCCGCCCCGGCTTCCATCACTTCTCCGGCCCGCTCGAGCGTAATCCCGCCGATGGCCACCAGCGGCTTCTCCGTCTCCCGCCGCGCCTGCCGGATCAATTCCGTGCCCACCACCGGATCGGGATTCTCCTTCGTCCCCGTCGCATACACCGGCCCCACCGCCACGTAATCCGACGTAGTCTTCGCCGCCTGCCGCACCTGCTCCAGATTGTGCGTGGACACTCCCACCCACAACGTATCCCCCGCCACGCTCCGCGCGTCCTCCACGCTCAAATCGTCCTGTCCCACATGCACACCTCCGGCCCCGCACAGCACGGCCACGTCCGCACGGTCGTTCACGATGAAAGTTGTTTTCTGGGATTGAAAAATCTCCGCCAGTTGGCGGCAAACGGCAAGCTGTTCACGCGCGGAACCCGTCTTGCTCCGGTATTGGATCAACCTGACTCCCTCCTCCGTGAGCATCCGGGCGTCTTCCGCCACCCTTGCGCCCGTCAGCGCGGCGTCGAGTATGACATAGAGCCGCGGCAGCACAAGTCGCATCGTGAACTATTTCCCCCCGGCGGCAAACATCCGTTCCAGGAAGTGTGTATCCAGCCGCCCCGCGGCGAACTCCGGGTCCGCCAGAATTCTCCTCTGCAGCGGAATCGACGTCTTGATCCCCTCGATCACGAACATCTCCAGCGCGCGCCTCATCCGCGCAATGGCCTCCGCGCGGTCCCGCCCGTGGGTGATCAGCTTGGCGATCAGCGAATCGTAGTACGGCGGAATGTATGCTCCCGTATACGCCGCCGAATCCACCCGCACGCCCGTTCCTCCCGGCGGCTGGTAGGCCGTGATCCGCCCCGCGCAGGGCACGAACGTTTCCGGGTCCTCCGCATTGATGCGGCATTCGATCGCGTGCCCGTTGAAATGCACCTGCCCCGCGGCCGCTTCCAGCGTCTCGCCCGCCGAAATCTTGATCTGCGCCTTGATCAGGTCCACTCCCGTCACCCGCTCGGTCACCGGGTGCTCCACCTGAATCCGCGTATTCATCTCGATGAAATAGATGGACCCGTCTTCGTCCATCAAAAACTCCACCGTCCCGGCGTTGGTGTAGCCCACCTTCTCCAGCGCCTTCACCACCACCGCGCCCAGCTCTTCCCGCTTCCGCGCGTCGATCGCCGGCGAGGGCGACTCCTCCACCAGCTTCTGGTGCCTCCTCTGGATGCTGCATTCCCGCTCGCCCAGATGGATCACCTTGCCGTGTTCGTCTCCCAGCACCTGAAACTCGATGTGCCGCGGCCTCTCCAGAAACTTCTCCGCATACACGTCCGGCGTTCCAAAGGCCTGCTGCGCTTCGTTCCGCGCCGTCTGGTAGGCCGGCACCAGCTCTTCCAGATTGCGCACCACGCGCATCCCCCGCCCGCCGCCTCCCGCCGAAGCCTTCAGGATCAGCGGATAGCCGATTTTCTCCGCTTCCTTCACCAGTTGCGCTTCGTCCTCGATCACTCCGTCGCTGCCCGGCACCGTCGGCACTCCCGCCGACTTCATTTCCCGCCGCGCCCGGTCCTTTTCCCCCATCAACTCCAGAATCTCCGGCCGCGGCCCGATGAACGTGATTTTCGAGGCCTGGCACACCTTGGCGAAGTTGGCGTTTTCCGAAAGGAACCCGTATCCCGGATGGATGGCGTCCACGTTGGTGATCTCCGCCGCGCTGATCACCTGCGGAATGTTCAGATAGCTTTCGCTGCTGCGCGCCGGCCCGATGCATACCGCCTCGTCCGCGAAACGCACGTGCAGCGCGTTGCGGTCCGCGTCCGAATACACCGCGACCGTCGATATCCCCAGTTCTTTACAGGCGCAAATCACCCGCAGGGCGATTTCCCCGCGGTTGGCTACAAGAATTTTCTGGAACATGATCTCTTGATGGCTACTTCTTCCGGCTGGGCCGGATCCCGAACAAGGGCTGGCCGTATTCCACCGGCTGCCCGTTTTCCGCGAATACCCGCATCACTTCCCCGCTGGCATCCGATTCGATCTCATTCATCAGCTTCATCGCTTCCACGATGCACAGCGTCTGCCCATTCTCCACGTGCGATCCCACCTTCACGAACGGTTCCGCTCCCGGGCTCGGCGAAGCATAAAACGTCCCTACGATCGGCGACTTCACGATGTGCAGATCCTCCGTCGCCCGCCCTTCCCCGGCCGCCGCACCGCCTCCCCGCGGCGCCGCGCTGGCGGCTTCCTCCGCCGGGGCGCTGGCCACGATGATTTCCGGCGCCCCATGCCGAACCATCCCCGCCGCCCCGCTCCCGGCCTTCTTCAGCCGGATCTTTACGTCCCCTCGCGAATACTCAAACTCCTCGAGGTTATTCTCCTTCATCACCCGCAGCACTTCCTCGACTTGCCGCACATCCGGCCCTTCGAAGAACGCGCCTGTTCCTTTTTTTCCCTTTTTCGGTTTCATACCCTTTTAGATCTCGGTGAATTCCCGCTTGCTGCGGGTGAGCACTTCTATTCCGCCCTCATGCACCGCCACATCATCCTCGATGCGTATGCCCCCTACCCCCGGCACATAAACCCCTGGTTCCACGGTGACTACATTCCCGGCCGCCAGCCTGCTCCTCTGGCCCCGAGCCAGTCTGGGCTCCTCGTGTACTTCCAATCCCAGCCCATGCCCCGTGCTATGGATGAATCTCTCTTCCAATCCATGCCCCGCCAGTACTTTCCGCGCGGCTTCATCCACTTTCCCGCATTCCACCCCGGCCCCGATTGCCCCTATGGCCGCTTCCTGGGCCTCCAGAACCGCCTGATACCATCCGCGGATGCGCCCCGGGGCGCGCCCTAAATAGACCGTCCGGGTGATGTCGCTGCAATAATGGCCGAGTATAGCACCCAGGTCCAGGACGACCAATTCATTTTTCCGTAACTTCCGCTCCGTGGGCCCGGCATGAGGCAGCGCCGACCTCTCCCCAAAGGCCACAATGCTCTCAAATGCCGCCCCGTTGGCCCCTTTTCGGCGCATCTGGTACTCAATTTCCGCCGCGATCTCCAATTCCCTCACCCCGGGCTTCAGTAGCTTGAGCACCCCGCTCAGGACCGCGTCGGCCAGCGCCGCCGCTTTGCGCATCTGCGCCAGTTCTCCGGGCTCCTTCACCATCCTCAGCCCCTCGACCAGCCCCTTCCGGCCCTTCCACTCCTTATTCTTCCCGGCGCCCTTGCGCAGCCTCCCCAGTTGTTCCACGCTCATCCGCCCGGGGTCGTAGCCAATCCGCTTGAGTCTTTTGGACTGTAAATACTTCCCCACAGCCTCGCCCAACGCCCCCTTCTGTTCCACCACCCTCAGCCCGTGGCATTCCTCCCGCGCCTGGCTCGTAAAGCGCCCATCCGTCACCAGCGCGCTCTCCCCCTCCGACACCACCAGCATTCCCGCTTCCCCGGTGAATCCCGTAAGGTAGTACCAGTTCGCCGGCTCGGCCACCACCCAGGCGTCCAGCCCCGCCCGTTGCAGCAGTTTGCGCAGCTCCCTGCCTCGAATTGAAAAAGAATCCCTCATAAAGGAAATGGAGGAGACCGAAATCTCCTCCATCAATTTCCCTCGGTTCGAACCGTTTCTTACCCGGGGATGACCCGCGGGGTCAGGAAGAAGAACAGCTCCTGCGACGAGTTGCTCACCGACTGACGTCGGAACAGATGCCCGATGACCGGCATGCTGCCCAGCAAGGGCACCTGGTTGATGTCCACGCGCTGCTGCGAAACGATGATTCCGCCCAGCACCACGGTCTGCCCGTCCGGAACGGTAATCTTGGTTTCCGCCGATTGCGTGTCCAACGCCGGAACGCCCTGAACTCGCGCAATTCCGTTGTCTATCTGCGTGTTTTCCACCATCACTTCCATGTACACCGTGCCGTCCGCGGTGATCTGCGGCGTCACTTCCAGTTTCAGCACCGCGTCAATCAGCTGAATGGCAACGGTGTTGTTCACCATGGTCTGCACGGGGATTTTCGTACCTTGCTTCACCGTGGCCTTTTCGTTGTTCTGCGTGATGATCTTCGGCTTGGAGAGCAGTTTCCCCACGCCCTTCGCCTCCGCCGCGCTGATGAACAGATCCACGGCCGCGTTCGGCGAACGGTGCCCGAACACCATCCCGCTCGTCGCGGCTCCCGCCGCCAGGTTGTAGACCAGCGGCATGACGCCTCCTCCCGAACTACTCCCGCCAACCGTCAGCGGTGGCGGTGGAACGCCCGCCGGGGAAATCAATGTGCTCGACCCCACCGCCTGGTTTCCGCCGAATACGTTGCGCCCATTCGTCGTGGTTCCCGCGAACGCCAGTTGCACGCCCAAATCCCGCGCGAACGACCGCGAAGCCGATACCACTCGCGCCTCGATCTCCACCTGCTGCGATTTCCGGTCCAGTTGCCGCAGCAAATTATCCACCACCGGGATCGTCGACGGGATATCCCGGATAATCAGCTGGTTCGACCGCGCGTCGGAAAAAATGTCTCCCCGCGCGCTCAGGAACTTCTTCAGCGTCGGCTCCATATCCTTGGCCTTCGCATAGCTCAGCACCCGTGTCACCGTCACCGGCTCCACCACTTCCTGCTGGGCCTTCTGCATTTCCTGCTGGACTTTCGCTTCCTTCGTGAAGGTTTCCCGGGTGGCGATCCGCAGCACGTTTCCGCTCACTTGTTTGTCCAGGCCGTTGTTCAGCAGCACCAGATCGAGCGCCTGATCCCACGGCACTTCGTCCAGAACGATGGTCAGCGTCCCCTTCACCGCGGGGTCCAGAATCACGTTCAATCCGCTGATTTCATGAATCAGCCGGAAGAAGTCCTTCAGGTCCACGTCCTTCAAATTCACCGAGATCGGCTCGCCCGTGTATTTTCCGCCCTGCGTGATCGAGGCCATGGTGATCGGTCCCGTCGCGGCCTGCTGCGTTCCCGCGGGCGCACTCGGCGCCGCCGCCTGCTGTGCCGCAGGCGCTGCGGGCACCACCGGTGCCGGCTGCTGCGGTTGCGGCTGTGGTTCCTGCGCCGGTCGCGCCGGCTTTCCGGCAGGAATCGCCAGTGCTTGCAGCGGCTGCGTCAGTTCTTTGGGCAGCGCATATTTCAGGCTGGGCGCCCCAAAGCGTCCCGCTTTCCCATTCCTTCTCGCGGCACTTGCCCGTATCCTCGGTGCGGCCACCCCGAAGTGCATTGGAATCTTCTGTGTCCCGCTATCCCCGGTTTGCGCTGCGGCCACGTCCTCTTTTGCCGCGGGAAGAGCCGCTCCGCCCTTGATCAGGATCACCACCCCGCCGCCATCGCGGGTCACTTCGTACTCCGCATGGGTCGTCAGGTCGATCACCACCCGCGCTACCGTGGGCTTGTACTGCCCCAGGCGCACTCCCAGCACGGGAGCCGACACCCCAGGAATCTCCGTCTTCTCCACCGCCATCCTCGTCCCGGCAAAATCCAGCACCAGCCGGTTGGGATTCTCCATGCGCATGGCCCGCGCTTCCTGCAGGCCTTCGCCTTCCACGCGCACGCTGGCGCGCTCCCCCGCTTGCGTGATCGCCACGCTCGAGATCACCGCACCGCCCCTCGCCGGGCCCCCGTGCTCCTGCGCCCTGGCGCTCCACCCGCCCGCCATCAGCACGAATATCACCAGCAAACTGCAGCCCAGCCTTCCGGCTGCCCCATTCGTCTTCATTGCTTTTCTCCTGGTCTGGAGTAAATCCTCTTAATCACCTGACGTTCCACTGCCCTTCCAAACGCATCTTTGCTGACTTCGTGGAACGAAACGCTGTCCATCATGATTTTTTCCACTCGGCCGTCGTACAACTGATCCCCTTCGCGCAGGAAATACGTCCGCGCCTGATCGTTCGATACCACCGCGATCATTCCGTTCGGCGCCCTCACCACCCCATCCAGCCGCAGCCCGTTCACCTGCAACCCTGCTATCCCCGGCGGCAGATTCGATATCCCTGTTCCCGTCTTATCCGTCCCTATCAGCGCCCGGAATGGATCCCGCCGGATCACTTTCCCTTCCGCCGGTTCCTCCTTCGCTGGCGCTCCGCCGGCTTCCGGCTTGGCCCCTGACGGCGCCGGCGTCTTCCCGATATCCATCGCGGGCTTTGCCTGCGCTGCCGCTGGTTTCGCCGCAGCCTTCTCCGGCGTCTTTCCCTTCGCCGGAGCTTTCGGCTTCCCGGCCTGGGCCTTCTCCGCCGCCTTCCCGGCCGGCACAATCGCTTTTGCGGCCGGCGCGCTGGGCGCCGCCGTCTTACCCGCGGGAACCACCGGCTTGCTCGCCGGGGCCGCTGGCTTGCTCGCCGGCACAATCTGTTTTGTTGCCGGCGCTGCGGGTTTGCTTGCCGGCGTTGCGGCCTTCCCGGCCGCGCTTCCCGTCTGTCCCGCGCCCTGCGCAGGCTTCGTTCCGGCCGCGGCCTTCTTCGCCCCGGCTTTCTTCTTTACAATCTTCTTTGCATCCGCTTTCTTGGTCTCGTCCTTCTTAACCGTTGCCGCCGCCGTCGGAGCTGCTGGCGTCGTTGCCGGCACCGTTGCCGCGGGCTTTTGCGTGGAGGGGCTCTCTTGCCCATACACACAACTCCCCGCCAGCATGACCACCATCCCCACCATCAATCTCTGCGCTGCACGCATCATAATTGTTCGCCTGACCCCTCTTACGGCTTTCCCGCCGGTGGCTTGGGGAGCGTCCCGCCCGCCGGCGCCGCCTCGGTTGGTTTTGCGAAAAATGTCGTCACCGTCATCGTTCCCTGCACCGTCGTTCCCGGACGAAAGGTGTACTTCCCCTTCTTCTCCGCGTCCGTAAACGACAAGTCTCCCACGTTGATGATTCTCGAAAGACGGCTCAGCCTCGTGAAGAAATCCAGCACATTGAAGTAGCTGCCATCCACCTGGATTTCAAACGGCATTTCGTAGTGAATCTGTCTGGCCACCACCGGCAGCGACGTGATTCGCCGCACTTGCACCGTGGCCGCCGCCGCCGCTCCCTGCAACAGCCGGATAAATTCGTCCGCTTCCTTATCTTCCGGCACGATCGTTCGCAGCGTCTCCAGTTGCTTCGCCAGCGCATCCATCTGCTGTTTCAATTCGCTGTAGCGCTGCCGGTACACTTGCAACTGCGACACTTCCGTGGTCAGCGTGGTGCGCTCCGCCACCGCCCGGTCCAGATCCTCGCGCGCCGTATAGACCGGCGAGAACGGCACGTACAGACCCAGCAAAACAATCACCACCGCGATGGCTACCGCCACCAGCGCCTGCATGAACACCGACATGTCCCGAAACGGATTCGCCACGGCGCCCCCCTATCCTTTCTTCGCCGGACTGGCGGCTTTTTTCGCCGGCGCAGCCTGCGGCGCATTCGCCGGCTTGGCCGTCGCCGCGGGCGCCGGCGGTGCAATATCCGCGCTCAGTTCGAAGACGAACGTCTCGATCCCGGTGGCCTTATCATCCTGCGTCGAATGCTTGATCTCGATCTTCTCGAAATATCCCGACCTCTTCAGTTGCGTGATGAAATTCGCCACCGAATTCAGCGACGCCGCCACCCCGTTCACCGTCAGCGACTTGCCCTTCTTGGTCATGGTCGTCAGCCACAAATTCTCGGTCCGCGACACCGTATTGGCCACCGCGTCCATTAATTCCTGCCCGCCCGTGCGGTCCCGCTGCAGTTGCTCGATGATCGATACCCGCTGCTGTAAGACCTTCTGCTGCGCCTCGAAACTTTCCACTTCCTGTTTAATCCGCTCCAGATTTGTCTTTTCCGCCTTCAGTCTCTTGACGTCATCCTGGGCCTTGTTCAAATCCTTCTGCAGCGTCGTGTAATAAAACGCCAGCACGGCGCCCCCGAAAAGCACCCCCGCGCCCATCAGCGCCGCCGGCAGCGCCGCGCCCAGGTCCACCGCCTTGCGGCCGGCTTTCGGCCGCGCTTGCCCCAGTAAGTTTATGCGAATCATGGCTAGTCAAAACTCCTCAGCGCCAGCCCCACGGCAATCGCCAGCCGCGGAGACAGCTCCCGGATTTGGTCATCCGAATGTTTCGCCGGATTTACGAGCACCTTCCGGAATGGATTCAGCTCCTCCACCGACATCGCAAATTCTTCCCGCAACAGGTCGATCAGTCCCGGCACCCGCGCCGTGCCCCCGGCCACCAGAATCCGCTGGATATTTTCCCCGCTCGCCGTGGCCCGGAAGAAATCGAACGTCTTCTGAATTTCCAGCGTCAAAATATCCGATACGCTGCGCAGAATCTGGTGCTTCTGCTCGTCCGTCACGCTGGCGATCTGATCGCCCCGCTTCAGCCGCTCTGCGTCGTCAAAGCTCAAATCCAATTCCTTCTGCAGCGCATCTGTGTACTGGTTTCCGCCCACCGATACGTCGCGCGTGAACAGTGGGATCCCCCCGCGCACGATGTTGATGTTCATCACGCTCGCGCCCATGTTCAGCAGCGCCACCGTCTGCCCCGCGTCCGGTTCGTAATTCACTTCAAAACAGTTCTGCAGGGCAAAAGCGTCGATATCCACCACCACCGGCGTCTTCCCCGCCTGCGCCAGCACGTTGGTGTGATTCAGAATCTTGTCCTTCTTCACCGCCACCAGCAGCACGTCCATCTGCGAATCCATCGACTCCAGCAGCTGGTAGCTCAGGTTCACGTCCGCGATGTCGAACGGGATGTGCTGCGCCGCTTCCGCCGGGATCCGGTCGTAGAGCTCTTCCTCGCTCATCAGCGGCAGCGGCACCCGCTTCACGATCACCGAATGCCCCGAAACCGACGTGGACACGTTCTTCGTCTTGATTTTCTGCGTGTCGAAAATCTTGCTGATGGTATTGGCCACCTGCGGCGCGTCCATGATGGCTCCGTCCACCACCGTGTCCGGCGCCAGCGCTTCCATGCCGAAGCTCACCAGCTCGTAGCCGGCTTTGGTGGATTTCAGCTCCACCGCCTTGATCGACGTGGACCCGATATCCAATCCCACTAACTGCTTGCTCTTTTTGCCGAACATATCGCGGCCTCTTCCCTCGTTTCAATCCTGCCCGACTACCTGCGCCTCGCGTGCGACTGGCTCATCTTCCGTTCCATCCAGCGGTCCAAAATCGTCTTTCTCAGCTTCCAGCGGTTGCCCAGCTTGAACGCGGGAATATCTCCCTCGGTAATGTAGCGATACAGCGTGTCCGGAGAAACCCCCAGATACTGCGACGCCTGCCTCACGTTCATCACTTCTCGCGATTCATTCACAGGGAACGCCACCCCTTGGCGCTCTTGCTCTTCGCCCCAATATCGCGGAACTCGTTCCGCTGACGCGCCCCCGTCACTGCTGCGTTCCCCCGACGGGTGCAGGCCGTGACTCCCTTATCACATCCGCAGGAAGCAGCCGTCAAGGGAATCGTGGGGGTAGTTGTCCTAGGAATAGCGGGTATTGTCGGTAGTTCCGGGCAGTTTCCGGGCAGCGTCCTGCAAATATAGCGTTTAAATAGTCCTGGTACCACTATACATTGTGGTTATGCCCCGTTTTTCCACTGGCCTCCGGGACAGTTACTATTTGAGGGCAAGCTTTCCCCAAATCGCGTCAATTCTCGCCTTAATCACCGCATCCATCTTGATCTCATCCGGCCACGGCCGCGCGAATCCCTCCGTCGCCCATTTCCTCGTCGCGTCAATCCCCATCTTCGATCCGTAGTCCTGCATCCGCGCCGCATGGTCCAGCGTATCCACCGGCCCCATCACAAACTCGATATCCCGCTGCGGGTCCAGCGCGCACAGCGCCTTCCAGGTCACTTCCCGCGCGTCATGCACGTTCACGTCATGGTCCACCACCACAATCACCTTCGTGAACATGGCTTGCCCCAGCGACCAGATCGCGTTCATGATCTTGCGCGCCTGCCCCGGATAGGCCTTCTTGATCGCCACAATCATCAGATTGTGGAATACCCCTTCCGCCGGCATGGCCATATCCACGATCTCCGGGTACTGCATCTTCATCACCGGCAGGAAAATCCGCTCCACCGCATGCCCCATCCAGTAGTCCTCCTGCGGCGGCGGACCTACTATCGTCGTCAGGTATATCGCGTCCTTGCGATGCGTCACGCATTCCACGTGAAACACAGGAAAATCCCCCTCCAGCGAGTAAAACCCCGTATGGTCGCCAAACGGTCCTTCCACCCGCAGCTCATCGAGCCCCACATACCCTTCCAGCACAATCTCCGCGTTCGCCGGAACTTCCAGGTCGCACGTCTCGCACGCCACCATCTCCACCGGTTCCCGCCGCAAGAACCCCGCAAACATCATTTCATCCATATCCGGCGGAACCGGCAGCATCCCCGCCAGGGCCGTCGCGGGGTCCGCCCCAATCGCCACCACAACCGGAATTCGCCCTTGTGGATTCGCCGCCCGCGCCCGCCGGTAATGCTCCGCCCCATGTTTTTGCGTCTGCCAGTGCATCCCCGTCGTGCGCTGGTCAAACACCTGCATCCGGTACATCCCCACATTCCTCTTCCCATTCTCCGGATTCTTCGTAAACACCAGCGGAAACGTGATAAACCGCCCTCCATCCTGCGGCCAGCACTTTAAAATCGGAAACTCATCCAGATTCACGTCCTTCCCGTGCTTGATGACCTCCTTGCACGGCCCCGTCTTCACGCTCTTCGGGAAAAATGACCCCAACTCCGCTAGTTTCGGCAGCATCTTCAACTTATCGAAAAATCCCTGCGGCGACTGCACATCCAAAAACCCGCGTATCCGCTCGGCAATCTCTTCCAGCGAATCCACCCCAAACGCGAGGTTCATCCGTCGCTCGCTCCCAAACGCATTGATCAGCAAGGGAACCTTCGACCCCCGCGGCTTCTCAAACAGCAGCGCCGGCCCTCCCGCCCGCGTCACTCGGTCGGTCACCTCCGTAATCTCCAGCACCGGGTCCACCTCCACCCCGATCCTCTTCAACTCCCCTTCCTTCTCCAGCCTCTTCACAAATTCCCGCAAATCCCGATACGCCACGTCATCCTCCCCAACTTCCCGTAATACGTTCCCCTGCTTTTGTAGAGACCGGGCGGAATTTATCCCGGCATTGTCCCCTGCACGCCGCCACCCAGAAACACAAACTGTAGCACGGAGAACGACCCCAAGATATTCCAAGATCGTTGCCAAAGAAGATTGAGAAGAGTGCGCAGGATCATGATTCAATGAGAGATAGTTTGGCTCTTCCGCACCCCGTGCTTCTCGCAAGAGCGGCAGATGATGCAGTCGCAAGGCAACGAGGTTATTCAAGAGTGCCCAAAAAACGGAATTGAGGGAGCTAAACGAAAAACACAAGCCGCAGAAATAGCTAACGCTACTTGGCTCAAACCGCCACTGGCAAAGCCGCTGCCGCTGGGCAGCTTCGATGTCATCGCACTCGCTGATCCGTTAGTGCACGTAGACAGTGATTGCGATCCGATCCCGGGGATGTCTTCGGTTGTACAGGTAATAGCCGTCCTCGAAGTACACGATATACACCTCATCGTTTTCGTACCAGTTGTCCGCCCAGTATTCAGGCCACGGGTCCACAAGACCGAACCAAAAACCGCCGTACTGGAAGCGGGGATATCCGCCATACATCTCCACGGGATACCTGTACATGCGGAACCAGTGATTCGGACCGAAGTACCCACGGTAACGGTCCTCTGGAATACGATAGCCGTTGTACCCGCCCCGTTGCTGCCAGGTGCGGTGCTCGGCCTCCCAGCGACGTGCGCGATGCTGCTGCCAGACGCCCCGATGTTCGCCTCGCTGTCCATGTTGCTGTTGCTGTGGAGGCCGTCTGGCCTGTTGCTGGCGCTGTTGTTGCCGTTGCCGCTCTTGCTGGCCCCTGGCCCGCTGCTCCTGTTTCCGCCGCCCCTTATGCTGGCCCTTATTCTGCTGCTGCTTTTCAGGCTTAGCCTGCTTCTCATGTTTCGGAGGCCTCGCCTCTTGTTCATGTTGCTCCTGATATGCGAACGTGGGAGCAAGAGTTCCGAGAAGCAGGAGCAGAACTCCTGAACTGATTAGTCCAACTGGTTTCATGAGTGTTGCCTCCATTACGATGATTTCATGCACCCCTCGTCCGGTGAGCCGGGCGCGCTTATAGTTTCAAATGGTTGTCTCCGGCAGATTACCTGCCGATTTTCGCGCTTTTGTTCATTTCGTTTCGCTTACGTCCCAAAGTGCATGCTTGGGAGCCAGCGAAAAAATCCAAACACTTGTAGAAGCCACAACACCACAACAATCACCACGACTACATTCTGGATGGAGTTAATCGTTCCCTGCATTGGTACGAAGCGGTTGACCAGCCAAAGCAGAATACCCACCACAATCAGAACGATCACGATTTGAAGTAAAGGCATGAGCGATTTACCTCCTTCACTTCACAGGCAGCCCCGCCTGGATTGCTCCACGGTGTTGCGCTACTGAGCCCTACTTATCGGACTTGTTTTTCGGAGACTTCTTGTTCAGAGTGGCGAGCAGTGAATCGGCCGAGGCGGGCGGGCGAACCTTACCATTGATTACGATATCCTTCGCGGTCGTTCCCTTTCCGTAGAGCCTCTCGTTGCCATCGTTATCGGGGCGGAGAGTGGAGCCTTCCAGAGAGATCCCGGCGAACAATCCTCGCGCACGCGAATATGACAGAATTTCTGCGCGCATGGTGACGTCCGTGGAGGCTGCAGCGCTGCGGCCCTTCGGTCCGGCTGCAGCAGTCACGTCGCCGCCGAGCTTGACCTGGCTGCTGAGAATAGAAGCGGCCCCGCGCGGATTCATCACCAACAAGACAAAGTCTGTCGCTTGGCCTCCCAATTGCAAACCGAAACTTCCTCCTTCGAGCGCCATCATGGAAGGCGCACCCCAAGGTCCGTTGAACTCCTTGCCACTCCGGCAAGTCATCACGCCGCGGCCGTAACTGCCCCCGAATCCGATTGCAAATTTCTTCACCGAAGGCAGAACGATGACGCATTCCGCCTTGTCCAGAAGATCCTCCGGAATATCGTCTGGAATATTGAGAATCTCTGTCATCACCGTGCCGGCATTCGTAATACGCTTGTTTTCATCCTTTTGCGCATACGCAGGCAAGCAAAACAGCGTAACCATAACCATCAATGAGAAGACATTCTTCATCATCTTGCTCCTTTTGAAACCATCTCTAGTTCAAGGGCCGGGCAAAAAATACAATTGGCGGATGATCAAGATATTGTTCCGCTCGTGGGCCGCTTGCGTGTCTTGGAAGTGCGGTTCCAAGCGGTAAATGTCCTCGGGGGGCGTTCGAGGAACGTCAATGGATATATCGGCGTTTCACGCAATGCCGGCATATCGCCCGGAGGACATGTCTGCCCACAAATTAACTATTATCACAACGCAAAGTCCTTCCTCAGTGAGATTGGTCACCTTCCTGAGTAATGGTACTTAGTGAATCCGAATCCGCCTGTTCTATCCGATTAGCAAAAGGATGCGAGTTTTCAAGCGCTTGCCACAACTCAGCCGAGAACCATTCGGTGATCTATCGAAGAGACGTTACTCATGTGCTCTCCTTTGGAGTGTTTGTCGTGAACAGTCCCGCTCAACCGGCCCGCGACGCCGCCACCTCCCATCCGCCAGCCGGTCCATCCCGCCCCAGCCTGAGCCTGCGCTGGATTCCCTCTTTCGCGCTTTCCATCCTCGCCTCTTCCCCTCCGCCCCTGCTATCCTGAATCCACGCCCATGAACCGCGTCTACATGGATCACAACGCCACCACCCCGGTCGACCCCGCGGTGCTCGACGCCATGCTGCCCTTCCTCTCCTCCGACTACGGCAACGCCGCCTCCATCCACAGCTTCGGCCAGAAGGCCCGCGCCGCGGTCGAATCCGCCCGCGATTCCGTCGCCGCGCTGCTCGGCGCGCGCCCCCAGGAGATCGTCTTCACCAGCGGCGGCACCGAATCGGACAATCACGCCATCTTTGGGATCG
Organism: Terriglobia bacterium; assembly: GCA_020072805.1. GTDB lineage: Bacteria > Acidobacteriota > Terriglobia > Acidiferrales > UBA7541 > Acidiferrum. Next base: position 36,476 of record JAIQGC010000011.1, on the reverse strand, counting down.
TCGGCGCGGCAAGTGGTGTGGCGCACGTCATCACCACCGCCATCGAGCACGAAGCCGTCCTCAACACCTGCCAAGCCCTGGAAAAATCCGGCGTCGCCGTCACCTATCTCCCGGTCGACTCCGCCGGCCTCGTGGACCCCGAAGCCGTGCGCCGCGCGCTGCGCCCCGAAACCGTTCTCATCACCGTCATGCACGCCAACAACGAACTTGGCACGATCCAGCCGCTCGAAGAAATCGGCAAAATCGCCGCGCAAGCCGACGTCTATTTCCACACCGACGCCGTGCAGAGCGTCGGAAAAATCCCCGTCCATGTCGAGCAACTCGGCGTGGACCTGCTCTCCCTCTCCGGCCACAAGTTTTACGCCCCCAAGGGCGTCGGCGCTCTCTACATCCGCAGTGGCACCCGGCTGCGCCAGCTTCTCTACGGCGGCCATCACCAGCGCGGCTTCCGTCCCGGCACGGAAAATGTTCCCGGCATCGCCGGCCTCGGCAAAGCCGCGGACATCGCCCGCCAGTCGCTCGCAGAAACCGCCAGCCGAACGGAAACCCTGCGCAACCGCCTCGAGCGCGGCCTCATCGAGCGCGTCCCGCAAGCCCGCGTCAACGCCGCCGCCGCGCCGCGCACGCCCAACACCGCCAACATCCTTTTTCCCGGCCTCGAAGGCGAAGCTTTGGTCATCGCCCTCGACCTGAAAGGCCTGGCCTGCTCCACCGGCGCCGCCTGCTCTTCCGGCGCGGTCGAGCCTTCCCACGTCCTCACCGCCATCGGCCTTCCTCCCGAAGAAGCCCGCGCCAGCCTGCGCTTCAGCCTCGGCCGCCACACCACCGAAGCGGATATCGAGTTTGCTTTGGAAGTCATCCCCGCAGCCGTCGCCCAACTCCGCGAACTCTCCCCCACCTATCGCAAGGCCGGAGAAAGCCGGTAAAATAGAATTAGCGATATGAACGTTGCATCACAAAACGAACTGACGCCGCGGCCCGCCACCAAAGAGGGCGGCCTCATCGCCGTGGCCATGAGTGGCGGTGTGGACAGCTCCGCCGTGGCCGCGCTGCTCCTGCGCCAGGGCCGCGAAGTGGTCGGCCTGACCATGCAGCTCTGGAATCAGCGCCGCCTGCCCGAACTCATGGGCGAAACGCCCGCGCACGGCCGCTGCTGCTCGCTCGACGACGTCTACGACGCCAAGCGCGTGGCCCAGCATCTCGGCTTTTCCCACTACGTCGTCAACTTCGAAGCTCAGTTCGAGGAGCGCGTCGTCCGCCCCTTCGTCGCCGAATATCTTTCAGGCCGCACGCCCATCGCCTGCGCCAACTGCAACACCGACGTAAAGTTCGAGCCGCTGCTGCTCATGGCCCGCCAGGCCGGCGCCGAGCGCCTGGCCACCGGCCACTACGCCCGTGTGCGCTACAATCGCGAAACAGGGCGTTACGAACTTCTGCGCGCCCGCGACGAATCCAAAGATCAAACCTACTTCCTCTTTGGCCTCACGCAGGAACAGCTCGCCCGCACCGATTTCCCCCTCGGCGATCTCACCAAGGAAGAAGCCCGAGAACTGGCCCGCTCCGCCGGACTGGCCGTCGCCGACAAGCCCGAAAGCATGGAACTCTGCTTCGTGCCCAACGGCAATTACGCGCAATTCATCGAAGCCTACCAGCGCGATCAAGGCTCTCCGCTCCCCGCCGCGGATGGCGAAATCGCCCGCCAGAACGGCGAAGTCCTCGCCCGCCACGCCGGCCTGCATCAGTTCACCGTGGGCCAGCGCAAAGGCCTGGGCGTATCCACCGGCGAACCGCTCTACGTCATTTCCATCGACCCCGCCGCCAACCGCGTTACCGTAGGAGAAGACGCCGCCCTGCGCCAGACCGTTTGCGAAGTCGAGCGCGTCAACTGGATCGCCTGCGCAACTCCGCATTCCCCCGTGCACGCGGAAGTGAAAATCCGCCACAAGCACGAAGCCGCCCCAGCCACCGTGGAAGCGCTCGGCGCCACGCGCGCGCGCATCACCTTCGACGCGCCGCAACGCGCCATCACGCCGGGGCAGGCGGCCGTATTTTATTCAGGAGAAATCGTGCTGGGCGGCGGCTGGATTGCGCGCGACAAATAACTCTCCGCGCAGCGCCGGCAAAGAGAACGTGCCTAGACAAAACTTGCTTAGATAAACAGATCTTCCGGGTCCGAGGCGGCCGGCTCCGCGGCAGGCGCTCCGCTGCGCTTCGAGCGGAAAAAATCCAGCCCCACCTTGATTCCCTGCACCACCGCGGTCACTTTCTGCATGGGCTTCAAAAAGTTGCGGTTGAATTGCGAACCAGCGTCCTCGACCGCTTCCAGCGTCCCCGTCAAAATGCGGTCGGCGTGATGCAGCTGCCCGCGCAGACGGTCGGTCGCTTCCGTGAAGATGCGGTCCACTTTCTGCGCCTGGGTGCGCGCCAGATAGACGGTGTGCGCGGCGTCCGCCACCATTTCGGAAATGCGCGGCTGGGTGTCTTCCAGCAGAATCTGCACGCGGGTCAGGATGGGGCCCACGCGGTTATGCAGATCCGTGAACAGGCGATGGGTCTGATCGAGGCGCTGGCGCAATTGAAAATACAGAGCCGCCAGAATGACGGTTTGGAGAAGAACGGCGACGGCAGTCGCCACGATGAATACAGCTAGCCAGTTCTGCATTTGCACCCCGCCAGGCCCGCTCCCTGCCGGACCTGCTTACCGCGTACTGCGCCGTTCGCGTCCTGCTTTCTTCTAGGACGACTTTCCTTTTTCGCGCTGGTACGCTTCCCGCCCTGCATCCACCGCGGCGCTGAGCGATTCTTTTTGCCGCCCGACCGCTTCCTTGCTGCGTTCGATCAGGTCCTCGGCGCGCTCGCGCAATTCCTTGGCTTTGCGCTGCGCAAAATCCTTGCCTTCGTCGGCGCGCTTGGCCAGATATTCGCGCGTCTCTTCCCCGGACTTGGGAGCAAACAAGATTCCCACCAAAGCTCCAACGCCGAGACCTACGAGAAAATAAGTGACTTTCGAACCAACATTGTCTGCCATGGGAGCCTCCGAGAATCAAGCTAGCACAAGGGAAAGACGGGCACAAGGAGGGCTAACCGCGGGAGTTAACTGGAGCGGTTATGAGGATCCGAAAGATCCTGCAAATGGGCGAGGATTCTTGCGGCGCGGGCGCGGGGGACCAGTTTCGAAAGTTGGTCGAGATCGGCGCGGCGGAGGTTGGCGACGCTGCCGAACTCGCGCAGGAGGAGCTGGGCGGTGCGCGGGCCAACGCCGGGAATTTCGCTGAGCGCGGTGTGCGTCTGGCGCTTGGCGCGGCGCTGGCGATGGAAGGTGACGGCGAAGCGATGGCATTCGTCGCGCACCTGTTGGACGAGATGGAGGACGGGCGAGTGGCGGTCGAGGCTGATTGGCTCGTTTTCCTGGCCGAGGACGTAGAGGGTTTCTTCTTTCTTGGCGATGCTGGCGAGCGGCTGATTAAGCACTTGCAAGGTTTCCAGTGCCTGCGCGGCGGCGTGCAGCTGGCCGATGCCGCCGTCAATGAGGATGAGGCCGGGGAATTTTTTCTTCTCCTCGATCAGGCGGCGGTAGCGGCGGGTGACGGCTTCGTTGATGGCGGCGAAGTCGTCGTTGCGGGAAGAACCTTCGCTCGCGGCGCCTTGAATAATGAATTTGCGGTAGTCGGATTTTTTCATGCGGCCTTTTTCCCAGACGACCATGGAGGCGACCGTGTCGGTGCCCTGGATGTGGGAAATGTCGAAGCACTCGATGCGCTCGGGGAGTTCGGAGATGTTGAGCGCGTTCTGGAGAGCTTCGGAGATGGCGCGGGAAGTGGGCTTGAGCACGCGGAAGCGCTGGGCGAAGGAATGCTCGGCGTTTTTTTGCACGAGGTCGAAGAAGGCGCGCTTGGGGCCGCGCTGAGGGAAGGAAATTCCCAGTTTGCGGCCGGCGCGGTCGCTCAGGGCGTCTTCGAGCAGGGCGCGGTCTTCGAAATCGGCGGGGACGTGGATGGCGCGAGGAAGATGTTCGGCTTCGAGATAGAGCTGCTTGAGGAGTGAGGGAACGAATTCGGCGGGGTCGAATTCGGCAAGATCTTCCCAATAGAATTCGCGGCGGTCCACGACGCGGCCGCCGCGCAGATGGAAGAGATTGGCGGCGACGAGGGGAGGCTCGGCGTAGAAGGCGAGGACGTCGGTGTCATCGCCCTGGGCGGAAGCGATGCGCTGGCGCTCTTCGATCTCTTCGAGGGTGCGCAGGAGGTCGCGGATGGAGGCGGCTTGTTCGAAACGCTGTTCGGCGGAGGCGGCGGCCATGCTGGATTCCAGATTTTTTATCAATTCGTCGCGGCGGCCGGCGAGGAAGAGGCGGGCGCTTTCGGCGGCTTCGGCGTAGGCCGCGTCGGTGACCAGGCCGGGGACGCAGGGGCCGAGGCAGCGCCTGATGTGGAATTGCAGGCAGGGGCGGGGGTGCGGGCGGGTGAGGTCCACGGTGCAGGAGGGGATTTGAAAACTTTTGTGGACGAAATGGAGAACGCGGCGGGCCAGGCTGGAGGGAAAATAGGGGCCGAAATAGGCGACGCCGTCCTTGCGGACTTTTCTCGTGAAATAGACGCGGGGAAATTTTTCGGTGGCGGTAAATTTGATGTAGGGGTAAGTCTTGTCGTCGCGGAGGAGGACGTTGAATTTGGGGCGGTATTGCTTGATGAGATTGTTTTCGAGAGCCAGGGCTTCGCGCTCGTTGCCGACGACGATGGATTCGAGGACGGCGATTTCGCGGACCAGCGTGCCGGTTTTGGCGTCGGTCCAGCGGGATTCCAGGAAATAGGAGCGCACGCGGTTGCGCAGGGAGTTGGCTTTGCCGACGTAGAGGACGGCGCCGGCGGCGTCCTTGAAAATGTAGACGCCGGGGCTTTCGGGGAGGCTGGCGGCTTGTTGGGAAAGGTCCATGGAGATGGGCCGGGCGGGGGCGAGTATTTCGCGCCAGACTTCTCGCGCCGGGCATCTTCTATCATACTAAAGCGAATCCGATAGGAGTGAGGGAGTAGCAAATGAGAGCAATTCGAGGGATGGACTGGTTGATGTGGGCGGCGGCGAGCCTGGCGATTGCGCTGGGCGGGACGCAAGCGCGGGCGCAGAAGCCGGAGGAGAAACCGGCGCAGAAGCAAGCGCCTATGACCGAGCCGGGAGAGTCATCGTCGAAGAGGCCGCTGGAGGAGGGCGAGACGCGGATCACACCGGGGGAGGCCAAGGTTCCGGTGCAGCCGAAATACGATCCGCTGCGCGCGGAGAAGGACGTCGAGGTGGGGCAGCATTACATGCGCATTCATCAGTACGACGCGGCGATTGACCGGTTCAAGGATGCGATTGACGCGCGGCCGACGTATGCGCTGCCCTACAAGCTGCTGGGGGAGGCGCAGGAGAAGAGGAAATTTTACCGGGCGGCGATCGAGTCGTATGAGAGTTATCTGGAAATTTTTCCGCATGCGGGGGATGCGGGGAAGGTGCGGAAGAGGATTGAGAAGCTGAAGGGGGAGTTGGAAAAACGAAGGAGGTAGGAGATTGGCTGCGTTTAGTATCGGGTGTGGGTGACAAACAAATCCAGAACCCCCCAGGTGCAACAACGGCACCCGGGGCACCCCCCAAAGTTGCCCAATCATTCAGCCTGGGCCACCTATTTCTCTCACAGCAGTTTTTTCCGCACTACCCATGTGCTCATCGAACGTTGATTTTGGACAACGGTGGTCTTCAACGGGTCGGCCAGTTCGCCGCCTAACCGTTCGGCGATCGAGCCAAGCAGCGCTTCGTCCACCAGATACCGCTCCGCGCCATCCGGCGATCGGAAGCGGCGTCCCTGGATACGTTTGAACTGGCTTTCCATGCCGATCGTGGATGCGAGGCGGCAGAAGAAGAGCCCGCCGGGCTTAAGAACGCGCCAGGATCCCAGCAGCATGGACTCGAAGTGCGCGTCGTCGCGGGCAAGATGGAGGACGGTGTTGCTGACGACCACATCCGCGCAGGCATCGTCGAAAGACATCTGTTCGACGGCTTCGACTCGAAAATTCGACGCCGGAAGCGCGGGCGCGAACATCCGGGCGAGGGAGCGGACGCTATCCACGGACTGCGCGTCCGCGTCCGCGGCGTAAACTTCGTAGCCTTCCCGCAGGAAGTAGACGAGGTTTCGACCGGAACCGCATCCGGCGTCCAGGATTCGCATTCCGGGTGAGATGCGGCCTTTCAGGAGCTGGTCGAAAAGATAGATGTCGATCTGGCCAAATTGCTCCTGGAGCGTGGGCGTGGGCATATTTATAAACCTAGCCCGGCGGCGAGGTCGTGTCAAATGTTAGAGTCACTGACTTTCGTGCTGACCTGCCGGCTGCTGAGGGAGGCGCAGGAGAAAAGAAATTTTATCGGGCGGCGATTGAGTCGTATGAGAGTTACTTGGAGATTTTTTCCCATGCGGGGGATACGGGGAAGGTGCGGAAGAGGATTGAGAAGCTGAAGGCGAAGATGGAGAAGAGGAGGAGGTAGGTAGAACCACTAACTACGTTTAGTTTCGTGCGTTGATGAGAAGAGCGAAATCAAAACCCCCAGGTGCAACAACGGCACCTGGGGCACCTCAACCGTACTTGCTCAATTGGCTGGGCTACTATTGAACGGCTAAAGTCCGGGGACGATTATTAAGATGACTGCGAAGATAGTTGTGATAAGCTCATCTCCAAATGATAAGACTAGTTAACCCCTCACCTGGAAATAAATTCGCCTCGCCCGGACTCACCAATGGGCCCTTGCTTGTAAATTTAAGGGAGTGCTCGGAGGAGTAATTCATATGATCTCGATACAGGTTGTTCCTGGACAAGGTGTTGATGCCTATAAACTTCTTCGTGACAAGGTCACCCATGAGGCCGCGACGTGGTATTGGGCAAATAAGGCTAAGTCACGTCTGAGGCACAGCCAGGTAAAGAAGGGATACATCGAAGTGGCAAGCGCTGAAGGTATTCTTATCGCGCAAATCTATCCCAAAGAACCAAAGGATCTCTTCTATTTGTCCGAAAAGTTCATTGGGCGCCTCATAGGCTGGTTCGATGACGAACTCGTAGCAATCAATATCCAGTTTGTGCGAACGGGCAAATTGCGATAGCCCTTATAGCTCTAGTCTGCGATCACGGCGGTTCAGTTTAGACGAGGATGGCTCTCGGTGTGGATACGGGTCATACCTTCTCTCCATAATTCCGGTGCGCAGTCCATTTTACCTGACGTGTGGTTAGCTCCTCATAGGGGGCTTAACTCCTCCTCAAAGCGGGCGTTGGTGAAATACGTGACCCTTGAATTCATAGGGACCGGGTCCGGGATTGGTCGGAGTGTCAGTTATAAGAAAATGGAAAAGCTCGATGACCAAATGCCGGAGTTCGTAAAAATCATCAGCTTCCAACTGTGGCCTCGCCTCTGCACCAAACCTATTGTCCGGGTGCAATACCCGAATTCGATTCTCGTAGTCGTATTCAAAGAGAGACTCCTCGAATTCGACTCCATAGCGCGCTGCAACGTAGTTGGAAACATCTTGGGATGTTGGATTGACTTTGCCTTCTTTCCGGAGCCTTTGGAGGATGAGGCTGTGTATTGCATCGAGCGAAATCCAGAGGAATACACAGGCGGCTTCGTTGAGCTCGCGATGTTCCCAGGCCATATTTGCTTTGATTAGCGACGAGAGGCCGCGTAGCGTAACTTGGTCCGCTGACTGCAATAGTCCGAGAATCTTGTTTCTGTGAGTATCCCTGTCACTACTTGGAATGAGATCGTATTCCACCCCGCCGCCGATCGGAGGCCTGTGGATCGCGTCCACGAGGCCTCCTTCAAGCTTGTGCCTTTTGATATAGGCGCGGATCCATTGCCGACTTTCGTCGACTGCTGCCGCGTCGAGTTGGTGGCCTGATACCGCACGCAGACAGATACTTTGATGCGTGGGGTACGGGAGTATGTATCTCTTTCCATCGTCGACTGCAAGCATAAGCGCGGCGAACAAGGGGACCTCGATAGGGAGCAGCGCGTCGACTTCCGAAAAACCAGCGTTCTCCCATTCGTCCTGCAATCGAACTATGCTAAAGCAGATGTCTGGTGCAATACCGAGGGCCACATTGCTCCCTAGAAATGTCTCCTCTGGATATGTTCCCATCGGGGACATAAGGCGAACTAGATATCCGTGTTGCGGCGGCTCTCGTGAAGGTCTCAAATATAACCTCGTCTGCGGCGACTAATGAAATGCAGGGCGCCTTACGGTACTTGCAAAGGCGCTGCCTTCGATTGTCGCTCGGAGCCTCTTGGCTTTTAAAGGGGAAAAGTTGTGCACCCGGCAAAGGGACAAGAGCGAGATACCGGGTATCCGGCAGGTCAATGAGGGCGGGGTGTGGCGAGGCGGCAGGAGGATTCGAAGGTGGATTGGCTGGAGAATTCGATGGTGGCTTGGGAGTTTTCTTTGGGGGCGTAGGCACCGACGCCCCAGCCGCAGGGGAAGCCGTCGGGGTTGAAGGAGGCGGCCACGCTGCCGGGGGTGGCGAGGCGGCATGGATCGGGCATGTGGAGAGTGGCTCATGAGTTGAGAGTGTCCGGGATCGGATGGTGCGATTCCGGGGGAGAAAACTTTTTGACATTGATGGAGCTGATTCGTGGCGCGGGTGGTGAAGTGGGGCTTGGCCTCGGGCGCTGGGACATGGTAGCAAACGCAGGGGACATTCTCACCCTTTCAATTTCGGTGATGCGAAGAGGGGTGTGCTGATTACTGAAAAATCAGAAGAATAGCAGATTCCTCGTCGCCTGCGGCTCTTCGGAATGACAGTCGTGGGATTTTTCAGCAGCGCGTCAGCGGCCAGCTTTTTTCCTGGAGGCGGCGTCGCGGGTTTCGACGAGGAGGCGGTCGGGAAAATCGCTAATGATGCCGGCCACGCCCATTTCCAGCAGGGAATGGATCCGGGCGGGGTCGTTCACGGTCCAGCCGACGACCTGGATATCGTGCTTGCGGGCCTGATCGAGGAAGGCGGTAGTGATGAGGTCCTCGCGGGCGGCAATCTGGCGGACGCCGGAGGACACGGCGCGGGCGAAGGGATTTTCCAGGGTGCCTTCATAGAGGAGGCCGGTCATGAGCATGGGTTCGCTGCGGACCATGGTTTCGAGAACGCGGGGGTCGAAGGAGATGACCACGACGCGGCGGATTTCGCCGGAGTCGCGCAGGGCGCTGACCAGGGCATGCTCGATGCCGATGGAGCCTTTCTGCTTCAGTTCCAGATAAAAAACCATGTCGTGCCTGCGGGAAAATTCGAAAATTTCCTCGAGGGTGGGAATGCGCTCGCCGGCGAATTCGGGGCTGAACCAGGAGCCGGCGTCGAGCTTGCGCAGGTCGGCAAGAGTCCAGTCCTGGACGCGGCCGCTGCCGTTGGTGGTGCGTTCGAGGGTGTCGTCGTGGATGGCGACAAACTGGGCATCGCGGGTGAGGTGCAGGTCGGTCTCGATGAAGCCGGCGCCATCCTGCAGGGCGCGCTGATAGGCCGCCAGAGTGTTTTCCGGCGCGTAGCCCGAAGCTCCCCGATGGGCAATGATCAGCACTTACGATTCATTCTCCTGGCGCGCGCGAAGGACCGCGGGCTTTTCCAAAAGCGTTTGAAGAGCGCCCCCGAGCCGCAGGCTGCCCTTCCATGTTAGCAGAGGCCCGCTCGCGGAGCAGCGCCGCTCCGTGCATTGCCGCGAGAAGCTAACCGGGCCTGCGCTCGGGGGCGGCGGGACTGGCTTCGCGCAAAACCATGCGGGAGATGCGCCGGGCAGTTTCCTTGAGGGCTTCGGCGATGCGCGGCATTTCGGCCCGGCTGACCTGGGTGATGGTGCCGCTGACGCCGAGGGCGGCGGTGACGCCCCCGCGGGCGTCGAAAATGGGCGCGGCCATGCAGCGCGCGCCAAGATTATTTTCCTCGTCATCCACGGCATAGCCGCGGGAACGGACGGAATCGAGTTCGGCGAGGAGGCGGGAGGGGGAGACGATGGTTTTCGGCGTGCGCTTCTTGAGGCCGCTCTCGCGCAGGATGACTTCGGTGGCCTGCGGAGGAAGAGCGGAGAGCAGGGCCTTGCCCACGCTGGTGGAGTGCACGCACATGCGGCGGCCGACCCAGGTATCCACCTTGAAGAAGCCGGGGGCGTCGAGCTTTTCGATGTAGACGGCTTCGCCCTGGTCGAGGACGGCGAGATGGCAGGTGAGATGCACGCGGTCCACGAGAGAGCGCATGAAGGGGAGGGCGATGCCGGCGATATCGTAATTGGCCTGGGCCTCGCGGCCGAGGCTGAGGACTTTCAGGCCGAGGCGGTAACGGCCGGATGCGGCGTCGCGGCGAAGATAGCCGCGGCGTTCGAGAGCGCGGAGGATATAGCTGGCGGAGCTCTTGGGGATATTGAGGCGGCGGCTGATTTCGGAATTGGTGAGGCCGTCGCGGCGCTGGGCGGCGGCTTCGAGCATATTGAGGGCGCGTTCGACGGCGGTGGCGGGGCTGGGGTTGGGGTTGGCAGCAGGCACGAAAGAAAACCTCCAATGCCATTGTTACAGAATGTGGAATGAATGTTCAATATGCAGAACAGGGGTTTGTGCTTATTTGAAGCTATTGGATTCAGAGATTCGCGCTGAATGGACCGAAGGAGGGCCGCGGCTGAAGAGCCGAGATTCGGAGATAACTGCACGGGGGAAGAGGGAGAAAAAGACCCGCTCCTGCTCCACCGGACTGGAGCGCAGCGAGTCCGCTTGCACAAGAAGCCTGGGAGGCGCCCGCGCGAGGCTGCGGGATGCTACCGTGCCGGGCCGGAGAGGGACGCGTTGAAATCGGGCAGATCCGCGAACTGGGCCACGGGCCGCACGGGAACGGAAACATTGGTTGTCGAGCCGGTATCGGACATCTCCTGCCAGCCCACCGGCCCCATATCGAGGCGCAGAAAACGCCACTTCGCGGGATCGTAATGCAGCTTGGCATCGCGATAGTTGACCACCGGATAGTCGCCCGCCATGGAATCCTGCATCAGGGGAATGCAGAACCAGACGGCCACGGGAGGATTCCGGTAGTAAGAAGCTCCAGATGACCAGTCCCGCGTGAATGTCTGGCTGGCATCCGCCGTTCGGCGAAAGACAACGTGCATGGGAAAGGAAAGGCCGCCGCCGCGCTGGCTGGCTGTGGCATTGGGATCGGCGATGTAGCGCTGGTTGGTCGCGGGATCAATCACGGTGACGTAGCCATAGAGGGCGGAAGGCTCCGGCCGGGAATTGTCCACGGGCGGAGCGCTGGGCCCAGAGCTGGGCGCGGGGCCAGGTTTGGCCCCCGGAGGCAAGGGCTTGACCGAGGCGGGCAACTGAACGGAGGTGACAGGCCTGGACTGCTGAGCCTGGAGGGTCAGCCAGCCGGCCACCATCAGGAGCATTGCGAAAAGCATGATCGCTTTTTTCATTTTAGTTTTCCTCAATTTCTGGGAGCTGGCGGCTTGGGCCGGGAACCCGCAAAATCCAGGCGCAAGGGGGCTCCCACAGAACCCGCGGGCGCAGTTGTAAGACGGGAAAGAACAGGGACAGCCCGGCTTCCGGCGAAGTCCAGACGCAAGGGCAGACCGGTCACGCCGGCAGAGACGGCGTGGGCCGGGGCGGCAGGCTTGGGCCGGCTTCCCGCGAAGTCGATCCGCAGCGCAGGACCCGTGCCTTGAGCCTGGGCGCTCACCCAGGCATAAGCCAGCGCGAGAAAAGCCAGCAGAACCAGTCCGGCTGTGTAGCCGCGGGAAAAGCCGCGGCGACGGAAAAAGTTTGCATTCATCGAATCGCCCTGTGTCGCGTCTTTTGAGCATCTCACGGTGGCGGGCAATTGGACGCCGGCCCGGGGCGCACTGTGCTGAATTGGACAACAGGGAACGTAGGAACGAAAAATACGCTGGAGCGCTGAACGATTTTTCTTGTCAGCCCAGGATGCGTTGCAGGGATTTGCGGTCGAATTCGCCTTCCCAGCGCGCCACGACGAGGGTGGCGACGCCGTTGCCGATGACATTGACCAGCCCGCGGGCGGTGCTCATGAAGCGGTCAATGCCCAGAAGGAGAGCCATGCCGGCAACGGGAATGGTAGGGACGACGGTGAGGGTGGCAACGAGGGCGATGAAGGAAGCGCCCTGAACGCCGCTGGCGCCTTTGGACGTGAGCGTGGCGACGGCGAGAATGGTCAACTGCTGCAGCAGGGTGAGGGGAGTGTTGGTGGCCTGGGCGACGAAGAGAGCCGCGAGGGTCATGTACAGGCTGCTGCCGTCGGTGTTGAAGGTATAGCCGGCGGGGACGACGAGACCGACGAGGGACTTGGAGCAGCCCAGGCTTTCCAGCTTGGCCATGAGCGAGGGGAGAGCGGGTTCGGAGGCGTTGACGCCGATGACGATGAGGATTTCCTCCTTGATATAGGCGAGGAATTTGAGAATGCGGAAGCCGGCGGCGCGTGCAATGGCGCCGAGGACGATGAGAACGAAGAGGATAGAGGTGATGTAGAAGGTAGCAATGACCTTGAGCAGAGGACCGATGGAAGCGAGGCCGTATTTGCCGACGGTGAAGGCGATGGCGCCAAAAGCGCCGATGGGGGCGAACTTCATGAGGAGATTGACCACGCCGAAAACGGCATGGGCCAGGGCGTCGAAGACAGAGAGAAGGGGCTTGCAGCGCGGGCCGATGGCGGATAGAGCGAGGCCGAAGAGGATGGAGACGAGAAGGACTTCGAGGATGTCGCCGGTGGCGAAGGCATTGACCACGGTGGTGGGAATGATGTGCATGAGGAATTCGGTGACGGTCTGGGCTTTGGCCTGGCCGGCGTAGGCGGAGACGGCGCCGGCGTCGAGCGTGGCGGGATTGGCATTGAAGCCCGCGCCGGGGCGCACGAGATTGCCGACAAGCAGACCGATGAAGAGGGCCAGAGTGGAGACGACTTCGAAATAGAGCAGGGCCTTGCCGCCGACGCGGCCGACTTTCTTCATGTCCTGCATGCCGGCGATGCCGGAGACGACGGTGCAGAAGATGACCAGAGTGATGACCATGGTGATGAGGCGGATGAAGGCGTCGCCGAGGGGCTTCATGGCCATGGCTTTGGCAGGGCTGAAATAGCCGAGGGCGACGGCCAGAACAATGGCCACCACGACCTGGACCCACAAAATTGCGTAGAACGGTTTTTGCGGTGATGGCGGCGGCGCCGCGGCGGTAGGGTGCATGGAGATCAGGGATACCCGGCTTCTCTCGCCCGGAATGGGGCAAATTTACTGTGATGCCGCAGCTTGCAACAAAACGGTGAGGCGGCGCTGGAAAGCCGCCGGAAGTTCCGAGCGCAAAAGAATCAGCGGGCCGCGGCGGCGGTCAGTTGCTTTTTGCGGGAGTCGTTCCAAAGTTGGATGTAGGGTTGCAGGTCCTGCATCATCTGCTGGAATTGTGGGATATCGAGAGATTGCGCGCCGTCGCTGACAGCTTTTTCCGGGGCGGGGTGGACTTCGACGATGAGGCCGTCGGCGCCGATGGCCACGCCGGCGCGGGAAAGCGCGGGAACGAGGCTGCGCCGGCCGGTGGCGTGGCTGGGGTCGAGAATGATGGGCAGGTGAGTGAGCTCCTGCAGGGCGGGAATGGCGGCGATGTCGCAGGTATTGCGAGTGACGGTTTCGAAGGTGCGGATGCCGCGTTCGCAGAGGATGACTTCGGAATTGCCGTGGGCCACGATGTATTCGGCGGACATGAGGAGTTCTTTCACGGTGCTGCTCATGCCGCGCTTGAGGAGCACGGGGCGGCCGCACTTGCCCAGGGCCTTGAGCAGGACGAAGTTTTGCATGTTGCGCGCGCCGACTTGCATGATGTCGGCGTACTGGGCGACGAGTTCCACTTCGCGGTCGCCCATGATTTCGGTGACGATGGCCAGGCCGGTGGCTTTCTTGGCTTTCTGCAGGAGTTTCAAGCCGGCTTCCTCCATTCCCTGGAAATCGTAGGGGGAGGTACGCGGCTTGAAGGCGCCGCCGCGCAGGAATTTGGCGCCGGCGCGGGCCACGCCTTCGGCGGCGCGCATGATCTGGTCTTCGGATTCGACGGAGCAGGGCCCGGCCATGACCGCGAATTCCGCGCCGCCGATTTCGGCGCCGTTGACGCGGATGACGGTGCGGTCCTTGCGGAATTCCCTGCTGACGAATTTGTAGGGGGCGGAGATGCGCACGACGTTTTCGACCTGGGGCATGGCCTCGACGGATTCGAAACAGGCGGTGACATCGCCGACGCCCACGACGCCAATGACCACGCGCTCTTCGCCTTCGATGGAATGGACTTTGTAGCCGAAGTGCTCGACCTGGCGGCGAACTTCGTCAATCTCCGCGCGGGTGGCGTGCAGCTTCATCGAGATAATCATGGCCTGTTCCCCTAAGAAAAAACCTTTCCTCCGCTGGCAAATGAAAAAACCCACTCCCCAGGAGTGGGCATGTGCTCCGGAAGTCTCTATTTTGCCTGAAAAAGGGCGCGGCGTCACGCGGAGAAGGAGGGGCGGGGGGAGTGGAAATCGGGGAGCGGGGTGGCGGAAAATAGAGGAGAGCGAGGTGGGCAGGATGGCACTGGGAGAGGGAAAAGGGGGCGGCGCGGGGCGAGAACCGTTGATCGCGCTGCGGCAGGCGCTGCTGCGTGTGCACAAGGCGCTGCTGGAGATGGAGCGGCGGGATTACGAAAAGGAGCACGGGCGGGTGAACGCGGGGGAGTTGTTCCGCCTGGTGGTGGACCACGAGCAGTTTGCCTGGCTGCACGGGATCTCGGAGTTCGTAGTGCGCATTGACGAACTGCTGGACGGCGAAGTTTTTCTTGGGGAAGCGGAGGCCAAGGGGTTTGTGGCGATGGCGGCAAAGATGTTCACGCCGACGGAGACGGGCGATACTCTCCAGAGGAAATATTACGCGGCTATGCAGAGGGACGCGGCGGTGGTGCTGGAGCATGCGGAGCTGGCGCGGGAGTTCGCCAAGGCGGAGGGGAATCCGGAAAAGGAATGAGGATGTGCGCGAGAGACCGCGCATGCACAGCGGCCGAGAGCAAGACTTTCGGCGCCGTGAGCCGTTTGACGCAGAGGCCTTGTGAATTGCCGCGGGAAATGGGCGAATTCCCTCTCACCCCCTCACCGGATGGACCAACCTGTTGAATTTAAATGGCCTGCGAGGAGCAGCGGCCTTCGCGGATGGCTCCCCTCTTGCAAGAACAAATAAATTGGCCATTAGAGGACTGCCTGCTCGTCACGAATGACCATTCCTTCGAAACTGGCTGTGTTCATCCCTGAGCAATCAAGAGCGGGCTTTCCAGGGAGCAGTCCCATGCGCAAATTCCTCGTTACAAGCTTCTTGAATCCCGCCATCCGGACCATGGGAGCAGCGGCCCTGCTGGCCACGTGCCTCTCTGCCCAGGAGCCGGAGAAGCCGCCCGCTCCGCCGGCGCCCCCGGCGGCTCCGTCCCAGCCAGCGCCGCCGCCGGCTGCGGCCGTTCCGCAGACAGTTCCCGCGGCGCCCCCTGCCCCGATGACGCGCGGCGCGTTTCCTGCCTCGCGGATTCGCGAGGAGGTGATGGGCGAAGTCTCGGCGGGAAGCGAAGTGGGGATCGCGCGGAGTTCCGGAGATCACCTGGCCTGGGTGGAAAAGAACGGCGGAAAACAGAGCGTGCGGATCGACGGCAAGCAGAGCGGCGGTGTATACGACGAGGTGAAATATCTGCGCTTCAGCGAGAGCCAGCAGCATGTGGCCTTCGTCGCCAAACGCAGATCCAAGTGGGTGCTGGTCCTGGATGGGCAGGAACGCTCGCAGGAGTACGGGCGGCTGACCGCGCCGGTGCTCAGCCCCAGCGGGCTGCATTTCGCGGCCGGGGCGTGCCAGGGAAAGAGATGCAGGCCCATCGTCGATGGAGAAGAGGTGGGGCCGGAATTTGAAGATATTTCGTTCGTGCAATTCAGCAAAGATGGCGAGCATTACGCCTTCCTGGGGAAGCGCAAAGGGAAATGGGTGCTGGCGCTGGACGGGAAAGAGCTGGGGCCGGAAATGAACGATTTCGAAAGCTGGGGGTTTCATCGCGGCGGAGAACACGTCGCGGTGGCCGCGCGGCTGGGGAAGGACTGGACGTGGGTCGTGGATGGCGCGCCGGGTCCGGGCCTGGATGTGCTCAGTCTCCTGGACTACAGCGCGGACGGCAAGCACTTCGTCTATGGGGGCACGGACGCCAACTGGGGATTCAAGAAACAGTCCACGAAGGGAGTGATCGTGGTGGACGGGCAAATCAAGGAACGTTACGAAGGAAAAGGATTCGGCGGGGGCTGGAAGGGAATGTTCGGAGTGCAGGAACAGATTCGCACCGGGGTGAGCAACCTCTCTCCGGATTTTCACGGCGTATCCGACCCGCAGTACTCATCGGACGGCAAACTGATCTACGCGGGACGGCGCGGGACGGGAGATGTGGCGGTCTACGTGGACGGAGTGGCCGGACCCGGCTTCGAGGACATCGTGAGCCCCATCGCCATCACGGAAGAAGCCCGGGATATCGCCTACATCGGGAAGCGGGGCGATTTTTTCGTGGAAGTGCGCAACCAGCAGCCGGGAGCGAGTTTCCCCGGGAAACGGGAAGTGAGCTACGTCGAAAGCATCCTGCTGAGCAGCGACGGAAAACATCTGGCGTACCAGATCGTGCGCGGAGGAAGCCAGTTCAAGGCCGGACAGACGCGCCGGGCGCTGCGGCGGGTGGTGCTGGACGGCCGAGCCGGAGTGGAATACGACGCCCTAAATATTGCCAGCCTGCGGTTTAGCCCGGGAAAAGATCATTTCGCCTATGAAGTCGAGGGCGCGCAAAAAGACCGGGACATGGTGGTCTGCGACGGCTTGGAAGGCAAGCTTTATGACAATCTGTTTATCGGCAGCTTGAAGTTCCTTGACGACCAGACCCTGGAATTCGTGGCCCGGGATGGCCGCCGCTTCCTGCGCGTCACCCAGACGCTGGAATAGATCCGGCGCGGGCCGGCTATTTGTAGACGAACAGCAATTGCCCTGCCTCGATGCGCAGGTCCTCAAGCTCGGGGGGAAGCTTGAGCTTTTCGCGGTTTCCCGGGGAATCCATCATGCGGTGAACGGCCGATTCGAGCGAGGACTGCGGGATGGGCAGCGCTCCGAGGCGGCCGGAAGTGGCGTCGAACTGAAGATAGCCGGCGGAGGAGCGCAGACGGCCTTCGAGTTCGAGGGTGAGGTCCTTGCCATAAAGATTGAAGACGACGTAGGCGCGGATGCGGTCTTCGACGAGCTGCACTTTGACGTCGCGCACGGAAGAGCGCACCTGAGCCTCGGTGGGCTCGGCAGGCGTGGCGGCGGGGGGCGGGGCGGCGGAAAGATCGAGGTGGGTGGCGAGAAAGGAATTGAGTTCGGATTCATCGAGGGAGAGAGTGGCGGGGGAGCCTGAGCCAAGAGACTCATTGAGCGCGCGGATTTTTTCTTCGGCGCGGGCCGCAGCCTGCGAGGAGGACTCCACCGGCGGCGGGGGTGATTTGTGGAGGATGAGAATCAGGGTGAGCAGGGCCCCTGCATAGGTGCTCCAGCGGATAAAACGAAATATCTTCGTGGCCCATGTTGCCGGAGATTTGGCGGAGGGCGCGGGCTGAGGACGTTCGTTGATGGACAAGTTCCCTTTCCTAGCGGCGCAACGCACGGCCCGAGCAGCGGCTCTGAAGCAAACCTAGCGCCGGCAAGGAATTGGTACAAGGGGCGCGCGGAGGACCGGCGCGAAAAGAGCACCGGGCGGGAGCGGCGGTCCGGAGAGGGTCAGGCGCGGGGGGATCTATGCGGCCACGCGGACGGCGACGAGGGGAAGATCGCGCTGGGCGGCCCAGAGCTGCCAGTCGGCGGCGGAGCGTGCGGCGAAAATAGCGGCGAGCGCATCGCGTCTGGCGGTTTTTTCCACATTTTCCAATTGCAATTCGGCGAGGAGACGCTTCTGGAAGTGCGGCTCGAGAGCGGCGAGCGCGACCCAGCCGTCCTGAGCGCGGTAGAGGTTGTAGAAGGGAGAGCCGCCGCCGAGGAAGCCGTCGGGAGTGGTCATTTTCTGATAGAGCGGGAGAGCCATGTCTTCGGCGGCGGCGGTCAGGGCGACTTGCGCGCAACTGCCCTGCTGGGAGCGGGCGCGGGCGAGGAGAAGGGCGAGGGCAGTGGTGACCATGCGCTCGGCCCCGGCCATATCGGCGACGAGAGTGAGGGGCATGGCGGGCGGAGCGACGAGGCCTCGTTCGGCCTGATAGGTGAGGTCGTGGCCGGGGACGTTCTCCGCACCGGATGCATCACCAACCAGAGCGACCTGGCAGAGGCGCGGGTGGCGGGCATGGAGAGCGGCCCAGCCGAGAGAGAGGCGGTCGAGAGCGGCGGGACGGAAGGCGGTGAGGAGAAGGTCGGAAGAAGAGAGGAGGGCGTCGAATTGGGCGCGGTCGTCGGGAATTTTGAGATCGAGGCGAAGGAGTTCCTGGCCGGCATGAAGGGAGCGGTAAAAGGCGGGGTTGTAGAGTTCCAGGGGGTCGCCGGAGGGCGGGACGATCTGGGTGACGTGAGCGCCCATGCGCAGGAGGCGCGCGGCGGCGACGGGGCCGGGCAGGTTGAGGGAGAGATTGACGACGCGGACGCCGTCGAGGGGGCGGAGGGATTCAAGAGTGGCGGGTGAGGATGCGGCGGACATGGGGTGGAGGGCCCTTTCTGTTTATTTTCCGTAAAAAGACGAAGATGAATTCTAGTACAGACGGAGGGAGCGGAGGCGGAATTCGTCGAGAGAGGCGCGGAAGAGCCAGATTGGCCGGGAACGAGGGAAGCAGAGCGGCGCCAGGCGAGCGGGGCGTGTGCGATACTGGGAGAAGAATGAACGCACGGAACAAATCGGAGAATAGCAAGAGCGGCACGCTGGCGTACGTGGCGCTGGCGGCGGGGATGATGTGCATCGCGTGGTCGGCGATTCTGGTGCGCTGGACGGATATGCCGGGGCCGGCTTCGGCATTTTACCGGATGCTGATCGCGTCGGTGGTGCTGATGCCGGCGTGGCTGCTGCCGGAGAAATACCGGGGAGGGCCGGCCAAGCCGCTAACGCGGGCGATGATGGGAATCATCGCGCTGGGGGGACTGTTCTTCGGGATTGATCTGGCGTTCTATAACACGTCGATTTTGCGGACCTCGGCGGCCAACGCCACGCTGTTTGGGAACAACGCGCCGGTGTTCGTGGGACTGCTGAGCTGGCTGGTGTTCCGCAGGAAGCCCGCGGCGGCGTTCTGGATCGGGCTGGCGATGGCGCTGAGCGGCTCGCTGGTGATTTTGTGGGGAGACAAGGACCGGCTGGCCAGCATGGGGACGGGGGACGCCATGGCGCTGGCCGCGGCGGCGTTTTTCGCGGGGTACCTGATGGTGACCGAGCAGGTGCGGTCGACGACGAGCACGCTGAAGTTTCTGTCCGTGGCGAGCTGGGCAAGCACCGTGTTTCTGCTGATGGTGAATGTGGCCATGCGGGTGCCGCTGGGGATTCCGAACGGGCGGACGCTGGCGGCGCTGGTGGGGCTGGGATTGGTGTCGCAGGTGGGCGGCTACCTGGGGCTGACCTACGCGATGGGGCATTTGCCGGCGACGGCGACATCCGTGACGCTGCTGGCGCAGGCGCCGATGACGGCGCTGATGGCGGCGGCGCTGCTGCACGAGCCGCTGACGAGAACGCTGGTGCTGGGCGGGGCGATGGTGCTGGGCGGGCTCGGGCTGGCCAACCGCAAGGCCAGGCCGGCGGAGCCGCCGGAGTACGAGGCCAATTCGGAAGCGAGCGCGGCCATCGCGGCGGGCGAGGAAGCGTAGCGCACGGGCTGTGCGCAAGCGTAAATAGGAGTTCGAGGATTCGGTAGCCTGGGGATGGCAAAGACGGTAGACTGAAAGTGGTGAGTGGGTCACCGTTTTTTTGTGATGAGCGGTACTCTCTCCCCAGGCTGACGGACGGGCAAGGATTGAATTGCGAGATCGCCAGAGCGCCCGCACGCAGGCAGCGCCTTCCCGATTGTGATCATCCTCGGCAAAGCCTCACCGCCCAGCCTTCCGGAAACAGCAGAACTCCAGGCAGGACCAAATTGCACCCAGGGGTGAACATGACAGACAGCACAACGCAGGTGAAGCGGCCGTGGGAACAGCCCTTCTGGAAGCCCGCTCCGGGAGGCGCAAGAGCTCTTTCCTATCTCGTCCTCATTCATGTTTTGGCCATCATCGGATTAATTCTCTTTCCGCTGCCGAGCTTGAAGGTTTTGGGAATTTCGCTGGTCATCCTGGCGCTGGGAAGTCTGGGGACGACGGTGGCGTACCATCGCGTGCTCTCGCACAAAACGCTCAAGCTGAATCCCCTGATCGAGCAGTTCCTGATTTTCTTCGCGGTCCTGAACGGGTCGGGGCATCCGGTGAGCTGGGTAGCCTATCACCGGCACCATCACTCCAGCACGGACACGCCGGACGACATTTCCAGCCCCAAGCAGGGCGGGTTCTGGTGGGCGCACCTGCGCTGGCTGTATCAATCGGCGCCGGCGGACAAGAAGAGGTGGTGCCCGGAGCTGGACCGCGGAATCTACAAGGCGTGGGACTATCTGGAGACGCCGGTGATTCTCCTGGCGCTGGTGATCGGGCCGCTGCTGGGACAGGGCTGGATGGGATTTTTCTGGATCGGCGCGATCCGCATGGTCTATTCGCTGCACATGCAGTGCTTCGTGAACAGCCTGACGCATCTGGGTCATCAAGAGGGCGATTCGAGCATGAATGTGTGGTGGCTGGGCCCGCTGCAAGTGGGCGCCTGGGGCGAGAACTGGCATAGGAACCACCACACCTATGCGGGGTCGGCGCGTCTGGGGCTGCGCTGGTGGCAGCCGGACGTGGGCTGGTACTTCATCTGCACGATGGAAGCGCTGGGGCTGGCGAGAGGCGTGAAGAGGCCGCAGCTGCGCTAAGAAAGAAATTCGAAAGACGAAACTCGAAATTTGAAATTCGCAAGGGCCGTTGAGGGTGGACGGCGCCGCGAGTTTCGGATTTCGAGTTTTGTGTTTTTGGGTTACCGCCGCGCTAGTTTTTCCGCGTGTAACGAAAGACTTCGGTGGCGGCTTTTCCCTTTTCGAGATAGGTCCATTCCTGGGTGAAATGATCGTGGTCCACGATGGTGAGGACGAGTCCGCGCATGTGGCCGGCATCGGGCGAGGCCAGATTGGTGGCGCTGACGAAGGAAAACTTGAACGTCTTCTCGTTTCCGGCGAGCGCTTCGGTGCGCATGTGCGGCTGATTGCCGGCGCTGCAATAGTGGGTAACGGCCAAGCGATCGCCGTCGGGGGAATAGACGGTGACCATTTCTGGTTCATCGGCGGGCTTGAGGCGTTCGAGCAGCGCGGTGCCGCCGGAAGCGGCTTCGTAGGTAACGCGCACGGACTTGCCGTCGGGGGTGACGCCTTCCCAGGTTCCAATCAGCGACTTCAACTGGTCGAATGCGGAGGGGGCGGGGGCGGGAGCAGCGGCAAGGAAGGAAACAGCGAAAAGAAGGGGAAGGACAGCAAGACCCGCGGAACGAAGCGTTTTCATGACGATTCTCCTTTCCGACTCATGAGCGGCATCGGGCAGCGAAGCGCGGAGCGCAAACTCTCCCGAGGGGGCGCATCCACGATAAAACAGCGGGGCGGCCCCGTGTCAAGAACAAACAAAACGGGAGAAGAAGCATCCGAGATAGAGACACTTCGCGCTACACTGCAAGGAAAGGCATGCAATTGACGCTCAAGACCAAAACATGCGCCGTAGTTGTGCTCCTGGGGCTGGCCCTGGGCGGAGCCGCGCGCGGCCAGGAACCGGCGCCCAACCCCGCGCCCAACCCCGCGGCGGGCGCGGTGCCTCCTGCCCCTGCGGCGGCGGAGACGCTCAAGCCGAAGGCGCGACCGAAGATCGGTTTGGCGCTGGAGGGCGGCGGGGCGCTGGGAATGGCGCACATCGGGGTGCTGGAGTGGTTCGAGAAGCACCACATTCCGGTGGACTACATCGCGGGAACGAGCATGGGCGGACTCGTGGGGGGCTTCTACGCGGCGGGGAAAAGTCCGGAGGAGCTGCGCGAACTGGTGTCCAGCACGGACTGGGATCAGGTCTTCGAAACGCAGATGGCCTATGGCGATTTATCTTTTCGGAGGAAAGAAGACCAGCGCGCGTATCCCAACGCGATGGTGCTGGGATTGCGTCACGGAGCCAGCCTGCCGCCGGCGCTGAACAGCGGGCACAACGGCGGGCTGGTGATCGCGCGGGAGACGATCGCCTATTCGCGGGTGACCAACTACGACACGCTGCCGACTCCCTTCCGGTGCGTGGCCACGGAACTGGCCAGCGGAAAGAAAGTGGTCTTTCCGGACGACGACCCGCTGCCGCTGGGCGAGGCGCTGCGGGCCACGTCGGCGCTGCCGGGCGTGCTCAATCCGGTGCTTTCGGGAGACAGGATTTACGTGGACGGCGGGCTGGTGGACAACCTGCCGGCGGATGTGGCGCGCAAGATGGGCGCGGACATCGTGATTGCCGTGCACCTGGACACCAAAGATCCGGACGCGAAGAAATTGCAGTCGCTGGTGCAGGTGATGGACCGCTCCGCGGACATCATGGTGGATGAAAACGAGCGGCACGGACTGGCCAGCGCGGATTTGGTGATCCGCGTGGACCTGGGCGAGCGGATCTCGACGGTCTACGAAAAGATCGGGGAGATCATCGGGCTGGGAGTGCAAGCGGCGGAGGCCAAAGCGCCGCTGCTCGCGCCGTACGCGCTGGACGATGCGGCGTGGGACGAGTACGTGAAGCAGCGGGAAGCGCGCAAGGTGCGCAGCGTACCGGCGCCGCAGTTCATCGAGGTGCAGGGAACCAGCGCGGAAGCCGCGCGGGCCATTGAACATTCGCTGCGCAAACACATCGGGAGGCCGCTGGATGAAAAAAAGATCGCCGCCGACCTCACGCAGTTGACGGGCCTGGGGCGCTTCGACCGCGCGGGATACCGCTTGACCGAGCGCAACGGCCGGCCGGGCCTGCTCATCGACATGGAGGAGAAGAACTACGCGCCGCCCACGCTGCAGCCGGGGCTGGAACTGTCCGGGTCGCAGGCCGGCGATGTGAGCTTCACGCTGGGAACGCGGCTGACCTTTCAGGGATTGGGCGGGTACCGCTCGGAATGGCGCACGGATTTTCTGCTGGGTTCGCAGTATGGGCTGTACACGGAATATTATCACCCGCTCACGGCGGGGAGCCGCTGGTTTCTCTCGCTGAACGCCGGGGGCAGCAACGCCGCGCTGAAAATCTACGCGCAGAACGACCCGCAGGCGGAATATCGCGTGAACCGGGCGGAGACCGCGGCGGACCTGGGATATGCGTTCAACCGCTTCAACGAACTGCGCGTCGGCTATGAAGGCGGGTACTACAGCGACAAACTGCGCAGCGGCACGCCGCTGCTGCCGGCCGTGAACGAGGACTGGCGGGGAGCGCGGGTGCGCTTCCGCACGGACTGGACGGACAGCCCGGTGATCCCGCGGCGGGGCGTGCGTGCGGACATGAATTTTCACTGGTATAAGAAGGCGCCCGGCTCGGCGGGCAACTTCCCTTCTCTCGAACTGCGCACCGGCCTTTTCGCGCCGGCGACGAAGAAGACTTCGTTTTTCCTGCTGTCCTCGGGAGGTACGACGTTCGGCTACGAACAGACCGGCCTGCCGCAGTTTTTTCTCGGCGGTCCCGAACGGCTGGGGGCGTACGGGCTCAACGAGATGCGCGGGAATCAGTATTTTCTTTTTCAGGCGGGCTATATGCGCAGCCTGATCACGCTGCCGCGCTTCGTGGCCCGCAAGCTCTATTTCACGGTGCAGTACGAAATCGGCAAAGTGAACGGGGCGACCAGCACGGGAGCGCCCCTGCCGCGCCTGCCCGACGATATGTCCGCCGGGTTTCTGGCGGAAACCGTCTTCGGCCCAATTTTTATCGGGGGAAGCTACGGCGATACCGGGCACCAGAAGTGGTTTTTCCGGCTGGGCCGGGTGTTCTAGCTTTTTCCGCAAGGATGCGGAGGTTTTCCTGCCCCACGGAACACATTTTGCGTTCTTCAGAAATTCCGCGCACGCCAATAACCGGGCCGCCGGCGCGCATGGGCCACCGCTACAATTCGAATGGAGTCTGACGTTTCGCGGTAAATCACCCAGAAGGGAAAGCGCAGGAGCGGGAAACGCCGGACTCCTTCCTCGGAGCGGGGCCATCGCTGGGGAGCCGTGGCAATGGCAGCAATGGCTCTTTCCAGTTCCGCCACAAACGCTTCCGCTGCACGCGCGCTTCGCTCGTGGTACCAAATCACCGCAGCTTCGGCTTCATCAGAGGCTTCCGGGTGGAATCGACGGCTTTACCGCTCATGGGAAAGCGCGGACTTCAGACGGGAGCGCACTTCGCTCCAGGAGACCAGCGAGACCGCCTGCGAATCGAGTTCCGCAAGACGCCTGTGGATCTCCGCCTGCCAAGCGGCTTCCGCATCCGCGTCTACTTCTGTATCGAGGCTGTCCAGCAACGAATCGGCCAAGGCCGCCCGCGCTTCGGCGGGCAGCGTCAGCGCTTCTTTGAGAATGTCCTCTGTGTGGCGGGGCATGGGCCGATTATAGCTCTACCCTCGCGAAGAACAAGAAGGAAAGCCCACTGAAGAATAGTGGAGAAGCAAAATGACGGAAACCTATTGACTTTCGCTTTTTCTTCGCTATAGTGAGGGCTGGTAGAGGAAACGGGAGCGGGCGGCGTGCCGGCTCCATGGTCGATAAGACCCGCCGAGCCGGCCGCCGCCCGTTGATTCCCGTGCGCACGGGCTGGAAAACCGCCGGGGGCACGCTGGCGGCGGCCTGCGCTTCCCTGCCGGGGGTTGCCATGCACGTATGCGAAGAAACGATCATCCCTGTTAAGGGAACGGAAGCGCGGCGGGAGGCTATAGAGCTAGCGTCCTGCCACGAGTCACGAGTCACGAATCACGAGTCACGAATCACGAGTCACCAGTCACCTCTCCCCGGCATCGTCCACGTGGACGTGGACGCATTTTTCGCCTCGGTCGAGCAGGTGCTCAACCCGCGGCTGCGGGGGAAGGCCGTGCTGGTGGGGCGCGGGGTGGTGGCTTCGGCGAGCTACGAGGCCAAACTGCGCGGGGTGCGCACGGCGATGAGTTTCCGCGAGGCGCTGCGTATCTGCCCGAAAGCGGTGGTGGTGCCGGGGCAGTACGAGCACTACGCGCGGTTCGCCGAGCGGGTGCGGCGGATCTTGGAGAGCTACACGCCGGCGGTGGAGACGGCGGCACTGGACGATTTCTATCTGGATTTTCGCGGCACGGAGCGGCTCTATCCGGACTTCCCCGCAGTACTGCGGCGGATGCAGGCGGAGGTGCTCGAGCAGACCGGGCTGGGAGTTTCCGTGGGAGCGGCGACGAGCAAAACCGTGGCGGGGATCGCTTCGCGCATCAAGCGGCCGCGCGGATTGCACATTGTGGCGCCGGGCGGCGAAGAGGAGTTTCTGGCGCCGCTGCCGGCGGAAAAGCTGCCGGGGATCGGGCACGCGCATGCGGCCACGCTGGCCGAGCGCGGGGTGCGCACCATCGGCGAGCTGCGGCGGATACCCATGGCGGCGCTGGAGGCGGTTTTTGGCGTGGCCGTGGGGCGGCAGATCTGGGAGCGCGCGCGGGGAGTGGACGAGCGCGCGGTCGAGGCTGCGCGCGGAGCGGCGGGCGCGGCGAAATCCATTTCGCGGGAAACCACCATCGAGGGCGGAACGATTGACACGGAATTTCTGGGCGGGCTGATGGAATACCTCAGCGAGCGCATCGGCTCGACGCTGCGCGACGGGCGGCGGCAGGCGCGCACCATCGGCGTGCGCCTGCGCTACGCCGATCACCTGACCGAACAGCGCACCGTGCGCCTTCCGCAGGCGACCAACGACGAGCGCGAACTGCTGGGCGCGGCCAAGCGGCTTTTCGGCGAGATGTTTACCCGGCGCGTGGCCGTGCGCCTGGTGGGCGTCAGCGTGACGAACCTCGAAGCGGACCGCCGCCAGCAACTGCTCTTCGACGTGGACGCCAACCGGCGGCAGGTGCTCAACCGCGGCGTGGACAGCGTGCGCGGGCGCTACGGCTGGAACGCGGTCTTTTACGGCAAGGGCCTCGAGCTGCGCGAGCACTATGCCACCAAGCCCGATGGGCTGGTGCTTTCGACGCCGTGCTTGTCCCGGTAGTTGTAACTGGATTTTACTTCCCCTCCCTACCTTGAACGTGACTTGTGACTGGTGACTTGTGACTCGTGGAAGAGTTCACAAGGCGCGAGTGTCTCTGCGCTGGTCACGAGTCACGAAACACGAGTCACGAGTCACGAAACCCATGTTCACCCATCTCCATTGTCACAGCCACTATTCGTTCCTGCGCGGGGTGGGTTCGCCGGAGGAGTTGGTGGCCGCGGCGGCGGAGCAGAAGATGCCGGCGGTGGCGCTGACGGACACGGACGGGCTGTATGCGGCGGTGCCGTTTTATCAGGCGGCGCGCAAGGCGGGGGTGAAGCCGGTTGTGGGGACGGCGCTGGAGGCGGCGCTGCCAATTCCGAAAACCGAAACTCGAAATTCGAAATGCGAAATGCGGGATGCGGCGTGCGTGCCGCTGGTGTTGCTGGCGGCGAATGCCGAAGGATACGGCAATTTGTGCCGGCTGGTGACGCAGCGGCAGTTGAGCGGGGCGGCTGTTCCGCTGGACGTTCTAGCGCAGCACAACGCCGGGGTGATTGCGATTGCTGGCAGTCATCCTGCACTCTCCGAAAATGCCAGGCTAAAGCCCGGCGCTACAAAGTCCTCCCTCCACGAGTCACGAGTCACAAGTCACCAGTCACCTGCCGCCAGCCCACAGGCCCTGCTGAAAGAGATCTACGGCGACGCTCTGTACCTCGAGGTGCGCATGCTTGGGCCCGGCGACGGGCGGGCGCTGCGGGCGGCGGAACGGCTGGGGCGGGAGCTGGGCGTACCGCTGGTGGCCACGAACAACGTGCATTTTTTGCGGGCGGAAGAGCATCTGCATCACCGCGTGGTCAACGCCATCCGCACGGGCGGGCTGCTGACAACGGTGGGACCACCGGAAATCACCAGCGGCGAGGCCTGGTTCAAGCCGGCGGCGGAGATGGAGCGGCTCTTTGCCGAGCAGCCGGGAGGAGCGCAGGCGCTGCGGGCGACGGAGGAGATCGCCGAACGCGCCAATCTGCAACTGGAACTGGGGCGAACGATCTTTCCGGAGTTTCCGGTGCCGCAGGGGGAAACGCCATTTTCGTATTTGTGGAAGCTGAGCTTTGCGGGGGCTCAGCGGCGCTACGATTTCACGCCTGACCGCGAAGCGGTCAACCCCTTGCGTCCGGAAGTGCTGGCGCGGCTGACACACGAGCTGGAAGTGATCGAAAAGCTGGGGCTGGCGCCGTATTTCCTGCTGGTGTGGGACATCGCCCGTGAAGCGCGCGCGCGCGGGATTCCGGCGGTGGCGCGGGGCTCGGCGGCAAGCTCGATCGTCACCTATTGCCTGGAAATCTCCTCGGTCTGCCCGCTGCGCTGGGGGCTTTATTTCGAGCGCTTCCTCAACGAGCAGCGCGGCGACTGCCCGGACATCGACCTGGATATTTGCGGGGCGCGGCGCGACGAGTTGCTCGAATACGTCTACCGCCGCTGGGGCGCCGAGCACGTGGCCATGATCGGGAGTTTCATCACCATGCAGGCGCGGCTGGCCATTCGCGAGGTGGCCAAGGTCTTCGGCGTGGCCCCGGGCGAGGTGCGCCAGTTCACCGGAAAACTGCCGCACCGGCCGGTGCGCGAGATTCGCGCGGCCATCGCCGCGCTGCCGCAATGCCGCCATCTGCCGGTGAACGACGAGCCGTGGCGCACGATTCTGGAGGTGGCCGAGCGGCTGGACGAGACGCCGCGGCACCTGGGGATTCACCCGTGCGGCACGGTGATTGCCGCGCAGCCGCTCACGCAACTGGCGCCTCTCGAACGCGCGGCAAAAGGCATCGTGGTGACGCAATACGACATGAACGCGGTCGAGGCGCTGGGATTGATCAAGATGGACCTGCTGGGACAGCGCGGGCTGACCACCATGTCGCTGGCGCTCGCCAACATCGAACAAACGCGCGCCGAGAGAATCGATTTCGCGGCCATCCCGGAGAATGATCCCGCGACGTGCGCGATGCTGGCGGCGGGGCGCACCCTGGGCGTCTTCCAGATTGAGTCGCCGGGAATGCGCGGTCTGCTGCGCACCATGCGCGCGCGCACGCTCGAGGAAATCGCCGCGGCGCTGGCGCTGATTCGTCCGGGAGCTTCGGAATACGGCTCGAAGGAGCTGTTCCTGAAGCGCCTGCGCGGAGAAGAACCGGTCGCGTATGCGCATCCGTCTCTAAAGGAAATTCTCGGTGACACGCTGGGCGTATGCATCTATCAGGAACAGGTAATGCGCATCGCGCAGGCGGTAGGAAACATGTCGCTGGCGGAGGCGGACATCGTGCGGCGCTCGGCGGCAAAGTTTTCCGGGCTGCGCGAGCGCGAACGGCTGCGCGCGAAATTCCTGAAGGCCGCCGAACGGATGGGCCTGGCCGGGAAGGCCCGCGAAGAGACCTGGCAGATGGTGGAAAAATTCGCCGGCTTCGGTTTCTGCAAGGCGCACGCGGCGGCGTACGCGGACCTCTCCTACCGCATGGCCTATCTTAAGGCGCACCATCCGGCGGAGTTTCTGGCGGCGATGTGCAGTGCGGGAGCCGGGTTCTATCACGTTTCGGCGTACGTCGAGGAGGCCAAGCGCTGGGGAATCACGGTGCGCCTGCCGTCGGTGAATCATTCGCGCCGGGAGTACACGGCGGAGGCCCGCGCGGGAGAAAAAACGGAGATGCGCGTGGGGCTGATGCAGGTGCGGGGGCTGCGCGGGGAGACCATTGCGGCCATCCTGCGGGAGAGAGAGACCGGCGGGGCGTTCCGTTCGCTCGAGGAGTTTCTGCGGCGCGTGCCGCTCGAGCGGGATGAACTCGAGGCGCTGGTGAAATGCGGCGCGCTGGACGAAGTGTGCGCGATGACCCGGCCGGAGATGCTGTGGCGCTGGAACCTGCTGCGCAAAAACGGCGGACTGCTCCCCGCCGCGCCGGGTCTCTTTGCTGGGGCGCAGGAAGAGGACGGACTCGCCCCGCCGGAGATGCGCGCGGCGGAGTACACCGCGGAACATAAATTGCGCTACGAACGGGAGATTCTGGAGGTGTGCGTCAGCGGGCACCCGCTGGATTTTTTCCCGCGCAACGGCGAGGTCTGGAGCGATGCGCTGGAAGAATTGCGCGGCAAGCGCGCGGAACTGTGCGGCTGGCTGGTGACCTACCGCCAGGTGGGCACGAAAAACCGGCGCAACATGATGTTTCTCACTCTGGAGGACCAGCGCGGACTCTTCGAGGCCGTGCTTTTTCCCGGCGTGTACGAACGCTACGGCGGGCTGGCGTTTGAGACGCGGGCGCTGCGGGTGAGCGGGCGGGTCGAGCCGGGCGGGCTGATTCGCTGCGAGAGGCTGGAGGCGCTGCGGTAGGGGGCAGAGAGTTTTCAGTTGTCAGTATTCAGTTACGGCAGGAACGATCATGATTCGGCAAAGCACGGAGAACAGAGAAACGCTTGCGGAGCCAGCCGCGGGCCGTCCGGAGAGCACCGGCGAGGAATGGCTGGGGCGGAATCGCAGCGCGAAGCGGCGTCTGTGGGAGCGGCTGAATCCGCGCAACCGCGCGCAGTTGCGGCTGCTGGGGGAGGCCCTGGCGCTGGGGCAGTTGCGCGGGCAATTGCCGGAGGAGAGCCGCGCGCGGCTGGGCGCGGCGCTGGCGGAACTAGAGCGCCTGGCCGCGCGGGTGCGCGCGCTGCTGGCGGAGGTGGCGCGCCGGACACCTCCGCGCGCGTAAACCTTGCGGGAGCGCACAGCGCGGGCCATACTTTTTTCATGAGTGTCCCCGCACGGCTCCCGGCGCGTATCGCGTTGCTTACGGCACTGCTGGGCCTGGCCTGGCCCGCCGCGGCGGACGAGATCCGCCTGCGCAGCGGCAAGACCATTAGCGGCGAAATCGTCAGCTTCGAAGAGAACATGTTCAAGGTCAAGACCGACTTTGGATTCGTGCTCATCGAGAAGAGCAAGATTGCCAGCATCCTTCCTTCGAAGACGAAACCGAAAGCGGCGGCCAAACCGGGAGAAAAACCAACGGGCAAGCCCGCCGCCGAGAAAGAAAACGCCTCGGACAAGTCCGAGAAGCGCGAAACGCCAAGAATAGAGCCCGCGCCGGCCGGGAAAGCGGAAACCAAAACCGAGAAGGCCGCGGATTCCCCTCCTCCCGCCGCGAAAGTAGAAAAAAAGGAAGAAAAAACGGCGGCTTCCTCCGCGCCGCCCGCGCAAACCATACCGATGACGCCGGATTCGTCGTCCGCGCCGGCGACGCGTGTGTCCGTGCCAACCGCGCCCGCCGCCGCGCCGGTGCCAGCCACCGCCAGCGCTTCTTCGGCCGGATCGTCCCCGGCAAACTCGCCGGCGGCATCGCCGGCTTTGCCGCCGGTTGCGCAACCGCCGCAGGTTCGTGAAGACGTGCAAGGCAACATCTACACCAACCACACGCACGGATTCCGCTTCTACAAGGCTCCGGGATGGCATTTGATCGAGGACGCGCGCCGGGCCCTGCCCAATGCCGTGGTGGCCATGGGCACGGAAGACCACTCGACGATGCTGATCGCCGGACTGGAAACCGCGAAGGAACCGCTGGACGCCGCGGCTGCCGCCATCGAAGAGCGGCTGCGCGAAGGATACGAAAACTACCGGCACCTGGAAAAAAAGAAAACGCAGGTGGGCGGATTGCCGGCGGTGGAGATCCGTTACCGCGGGGTGGAGAGCGAGCACGACTGGTCGGGGCGGCTGGTGGTGGTGGCGCGCGGCAAGGAGTATTTCACCATCCTGGGCATCACCTTCGCGGATTCCGACCTCATCCAGATTCAGGAGAACGTGATTTCGCGGACCATCGCTAGCCTGGATTTCCACGCGCAGTAACCGCAGCAAATCCGCCAAAACAAAAACGTCTGTCATTCTGAGCGTCCCGCCCCGGGACGCGAAGAATCTCAACTCTATGTATTGCCTGGATTTTCAGTTTCAGTTGTCCTGCAATCCCGCCTCAGGACGGCCGCTTGGAATGCGCTTTTCCAGTTTGCGCTTCACCCGGCGTGGAACTGGCCGAAGGGTGGGCCTTACGGTGCTCGCGGATGAGCGCGATAAGGGCTTGGGCAGTGCGCGGCAGGCTGCGGTCTCGGCGGTAGACCAGGCCGAGCTCGCGGTACAACTCCACGCCCTCGACCGCAATCAGCTTAACCTCGCCGGCCTTGACCTGGTCGCGGGCGAAGGCATCGCTGATGAAGGAGACGCCGGCATTGGCGGCGACGAATTTTTTGATCATGCCGATGCTGGGAAGTTCCATGGCCACATGGGCGCGCGAGCGGTACGGGCGAAACATCTTATCGAGGACCTGGCGGGTGTAGCCGGTCTTGGGAAAAATGAGCGGCTGTTCGGCAACTTCCCGCAGGGTGACTTTGCTGCGGTTGGCCAGCGGGTTGCGCGGGCTGACCATCAGCATCAGCCGGTCGCGAAAAAGGTGATGGATGCGCAGGTTGGGCGAGCGCACAGGCAGCGTGACGATGCCCACGTCAATCGAGCCGTCCTCGATGCGCTGCAGAATCTTGTGGCTGAAATTGCGGTAGATGCTGATCTGCGCCAGCGGATAGCGCTTCTGGTATTCAGCGAAAATATCCGGCAAGAGGTAGAGACAGGTGGCCTCATTGGCGCCAAAGACCAGCGGCCCCTGCACGGAAGAGCTGCGGTCGGCCACGGCCTGCAGCGATTCGTCGCGCAGGCGCAGCAGGCGCACGGCATAATCGAGAAGGGCTTCGCCGGCGGGCGTGAGATGGACGGAGCGGGCGGTGCGGTCGAGCAGTTTGGCGCCATAGTGCTGTTCGAGCTGGCGGATCTGCGCGCTGACCGCGGACTGCGAACGGAACACCTTCTGCCCTGCGCGGGAGAAGCTCCCGAGCTTGGCCACCTGCACGAAGGTAGTGAGCTGGTCGAAGTCCATAACTAAGAAGGTACGGAAGAATTATAGCCGATTCCGGGGCGAAAAAGTCTTTCTTGTTGGCGAGGGCGAACTTCCCTCCGCCGCTTAAACGCCAACGGCGGCCGTCGTGACGGAAGAAGGGCCATCCAGGGAAGGCGCGGAAGCGATGGGCTCGCCACGGAGGCGCGCGAGAACCGGCTCCCAGGTGGTTTCGAGCGAACAAGGAAGCTGATGGGGCTGAACGCGCCACAGAGGCAGCGCGTCTTTTTGAGCAAGAAGCTTGGCGGCGCGCGGGCTGCCCGTCAGGCGCACGTGTTCGCGGAGAACCATCCGCAGCCACTCCTCTTCTTCCTTCTGCGGCGGGAGGATGGAAACAAAATCGCGGTTGAGGCCGTGATCGGCGTCGGAAGCGAGATAGGCCAGGCCGCCGGTCATGCCCGCGCCGAAATTCAATCCGGTCGAGCCGAGAATCACCGCAACGCCGGCGGTCATGTATTCGCAGGCATGCTGCCCAGCGCCTTCGATGACGGCCAGAGCGCCGCTATTGCGCACGGCGAAGCGTTCGCCCACGCGCCCGGCGACGAAGAGCTGGCCGGAGGTCGCACCATAGAGAATCGTATTGCCGGCGAGGACGTCGCCGCGCCGCGAAGCGCGAGCGCCGGCGCTGATGGCGATGGTGCCACCGCACAATCCCTTGCCGACATAGTCGTTGGCCTCGCCCGTGAGCTGCAAGGTGATGCCGGAAACGAGGAAAGCGCCGAAGCTCTGCCCCACCACGCCGCGGAACGCGGCCAGATGCTTTTCGCCCGTGGCTGGTGCGGGAGGAACGGCGGCAGTGCGCTTGACGAATTCGCCGGTCCAGCGCGCGCCGATGGTGCGATGAGAGTTGCGCAGGGTGATGACGCTGGTGCGCCCTCCGCCTTCACGGCCGGGGTGCCAGACGATGTCGTAACCGTCGGGAACCTGCCGTGGGGCGCATTCGACGCGGCCACTGGCGGTGCGCGGCGGCGGATTCAGGAAAGTCTTGAGCCAGCCGGCGTCCTCGGTCGAGCGCGCGCGCAGGCGGGTTTCGTCGCCGACCAGTTCATCGAGAGAGCGCACACCCAGGCGGGAGAGCCATTCGCGAACTTCGTGCGCGACCGAGCGGAAGTACGCGGCCACCATTTCCGGCTTGCCGGCAAAGCGCGCGCGCAGCGTTTCGTCCTGCGTGGCGATGCCCACCGGGCAGGTGTTCAGGTGGCACTGGCGGGCCATGACGCAGCCGATGGCCAGCAGCGCGGCGGTGCCGAAGCCGAATTCATCGGCGCCGAGAATCGAAGCGAGCACAACGTCGCGGGCGAACTTCAGGCCGCCGTCGACGCGCAGCGTGACGCGCGAGCGCATGCCCGTGCGCGTGAGAACTTCGTGCGCGCTGCGCAAGCCCAGTTCCCAGGGCAGGCCGGTGTTCTTGATGGAGCTGAGCGGCGAGGAACCCGTGCCGCCGTCGTGTCCGCTGATGGTGACGACGTTCGCGCCGGCCTTGGCCACGCCCGCGGCGATGATGCCCACGCCCGTGCCGGAGACCAGCTTGACGCCGATGCGCGCGCGCGGATTGATGGCGCGCAGATCGTAGATGAGCTGCGCCAGGTCCTCAATGCTGTAAATATCGTGATGCGGCGGCGGCGAAATCAGCGGCGTGCCGGGCACGGCGTGGCGGATGCGCGCGATGTAGGCGGTGACCTTGTGCGCGGGGAGTTGCCCGCCCTCGCCGGGCTTGGAGCCCTGGGCCATCTTGATTTCCAGTTCCTCGGCGTTGACCAGGTATTCGGCGGTTACGCCAAAGCGTCCGGAAGAAACTTGCTTGATTTTGTTGGCGGCGGCCGGTTCGCGGCGGTAGATTTCCGGATCTTCCCCGCCCTCGCCGGTATTGCTGCGCGCGCCGAGCTGGTTCATCGCCAGCGCCAGCGTGCGGTGGGCCTCCGGGCTGAGCGAACCGAGCGACATGGCCTGCGTGCTGAACCGGCGCAGGATGGAGTGCTCGGATTCCACTTCGTCGAGAGGAACCGTGCGCCCGGGAACCAGCCCGAGCATGTCGCGGACGGAGATGGGCTCGGAGCGAATGCCCAGCTTTTCAAAGGCTTCAAAATTGGCGGCGTCCGGAGACTTCACCAGCGCCTGCATGCGGCGCACGACGTCCGGAGAACTGGCGTGACGCTCGGCGCCCTTGCGGTAACGGTACAAGCCGCAATCGGGCAAGGCGGACGCTTCGGCGGACCAGGCGGCGGAATGCACGCGCAGGTAGTCTTCGAGAACGCTGTCGAGGCGCTTGCGGCCTAGGTAGCACGCGGCGTCTTCGAAAAATTCGGCGCAGGCGTCTTCTTCAATACCGACGATCTCAAACAGATGGCTGTTGCGATAGCTGGCCAGCGTGGAGATGCCCATGCGCGAGAGCACCTTGCGCAGTCCGGCTTCCAGCGCCTTGCGATAACGGGCCGGAGCCTCCGCCTCGGCGCCCGCGGCGAAATGCAGCGCCATCCACGGATGCACGGCGCAAGCGCCCGCGGCCACCAGCAGCGCGATGTGATGCGTGTCGAACGCCTGACCGGTTTCCACCACCAGGGGCACATCCCACAGATCCGCCGCGACCATCGTCTTCCATACGGCCGCGACGGCCAGCAGCGCGGGCAGAGCGCAACGCTCCGCGCCCGCGGCACGATCGGTGAGCAGGATGAGCCCCGGGCGCGCGCCGACCTCTACCGGGGTAGCGGAGAGGGAGGAAAGAGTACGTCGCGCGCCCAAGACGCC
Organism: Terriglobia bacterium; assembly: GCA_020072805.1. Classification (GTDB taxonomy): domain Bacteria; phylum Acidobacteriota; class Terriglobia; order Acidiferrales; family UBA7541; genus Acidiferrum. Next base: position 1,527 of record JAIQGC010000011.1, on the reverse strand, counting down.
GTCTGCAACAGAAAAAGTAAAATCCACGCGGCGCACCGGGCCGGAAAGCGCCGTGAGTTCGGCCAGCTGCGCGGCATCCAGCAGCGGTGAGCCCAGCACCACGTTGCCGCCCAGGTGCAGGTCGAGCGACATGACGTGAGCTTCACGCAGCGGATCAATGGGAGGATTGGTGACCTGAGCGAAGCGCTGCTTGCAGTAATCCCAGAGCGGGCGCGGCTGCGAGGAAAGAAACGCGGGCGGGGCGTCGTCGCCCATGCTCCAATCGGCTTCCTTGCCCTTGGCCAGGCCGGAAAAGAGAACTTTGAACTGGTCATCGGTCCAGCCCATCGCGGCGGCCATGCGCTGCGGCTCTTGCGGCGGCTGCGGCGCGGATTCGCCCGGCGCAATGCGCCGGCGCAGAGCGGCGCGGGTGGGCGGCGCGGACTCGGCAACGCGTTCGAGCACGTCGGCCCAGCGAAAAAGTTCTCCCGAAGCGGGATGCACGAGAATCATTTCGCCGGGGCCCAGGCGGCCGCGTTCGGCGATGCGCGATTCGGGAACGTCAATCAGCCCGGCTTCCGAGCCGGCAATCACCAGGCCGTCGCGCGTGCGCAGATAACGCAGCGGGCGCAGGCCGTTGCGGTCGAGCTTCGCGCCGACGTATTCGCCGTCGCTGAAGATGAGCGCCGCCGGGCCGTCCCAGGGAGCCTCCGAGCCGCACAGCGTTTCCAGAGCCGCGCGCGCCTCAGCCGGAACCGAGGGATCATTTTCAAAGGCCGGGGGTTGTAGGCGCAGCAAGGCACGGTCGGGCGACTGCCCCAGCAGGAGTTCAATCTCGAAGCCATTGTCCATGCTGGCGGAATCGCTGACGTTGGGCTCGATCACCCGGAACCAGGAGTCCACGCCCAGTTGGGCGCGCAGGCCGCGCTCGCGCGCGCGCAGCCAGCGGCGGTTGGCCACGATCGTATTGATTTCGCCGTTGTGCGCGATGTAGCGGAAGGGCTGGGCCAGATGCCAGGACGGCTGCGTATTGGTGGAATAGCGCTGGTGAAAAATCGCGAACGTGGTTTCAAAGGACGTGTCCCGCAGATCGCTGTAGAATCGCGGAAACTGCCCCGGAGTGAGCAGGCCTTTATAGACCACCGTGCGCGAAGACAGCGAACAGAAATAAGCTCCCTCGGGAACCAGCGATTCCGCGCGTTTGCGCAGGCGCGCCAGCCGCGATTCGAACGTGGGATCCAGCGGAGCGGTGTCCGGCGGAGCGATGAAAAACTGCAAAATGCGCGGCATCGAACCCAGCGCCTGGCTGCCCACGGCATCGCCCTGCACGGGAACCTCGCGCCAGCCCAGGAAGTTCAGGCGCTCTTCGGCCGCGGCGGTTTCCACCGACTCGCGCGCCCATTTTTCCCGCGACGGCGGCGTAAAGAGCACGCCCAGGCCGAACTGTGCCGGCAGCGTGATGCCCTCTTCGGCTGCTCGTGAACGGAAAAACTCCTCGGGAATGGACAGCAGCAGCCCGGCGCCGTCGCCGCTGGCCCCGTCCGCATC
>JAIQGC010000109.1 GCA_020072805.1 Terriglobia bacterium | reverse complement strand
AAAAAGATACTTCCTTGTTATTCGACGGATCAATAACATTGTAATTGGTGATTGTCGCGACATTGCCATTAGCGGCCCCGCTGGTCGCCTTTAAATTCCAGCCATCATAATATCCGGAATTATCATTGCCGAAATACCAGTCAGTTTCTTTGAGCAGGCTGGCAGTTGTTCCACTGTCAGCATTTCCGTAAAGGCCCGCTAGAAGAGAGCCGTCAACGTTTCCTTCGGGAGCGCCAGAGCCTGTATCATGAGCGGTTGTTCCAGATTTCTCGTCAAAGTTGTAATCGTGAATCGGAGCCGGGACCCAATCCGCCAGCTGGTTGATCTCGTCAGGCGAAAGCGCGCGGTTATAAATGCGCATATCATCGATGAGGCCGTTGAAATAACTGTTTGCTAAAGCCCATCTGGCAATATTTAAATCAGTGCTGCTCAAATCTATACTTCCCGTATGTGTCCGGTCAGCGGAATCAACCAGGACACCATCCATATATAATTTCAGTTTGGCGCCGGGCGTGCCTGCTGGATCGGCAACACAGGTAAGATATCGCCAGCGGTTCAGCATGTCGGCATTGTCATTCCAATTCATTATAGAGTCGTAGCCGGTTCCATCCCCGACACCCCAGCGTATTCCGTTGACAGGATTGTTCTTGACGTACCCATATGACAAATAAAAACCTTTTTGATTGCTGGGCGTATCGGAAAAATCGCCCGAACTTTTCTCTACCAGGGCCGGGAGACTGGCACTTGGTTCTCCTCTTAAGTTCACCCAAGCGCTGACGGTTATTCCGCCATTCCCAAAATTGTTCAGGCTGCTTCCGTGACCTGCATTGACATAATCGTTTTGCCCATCAAAGCTCAAAGCGGTCCCAAACTTGCCCCCAACTTGATGGAGAACTTCGAAGGTGCAGTTATCCGCCTCTGCCGAAAAAGCATCGACTGTAAAGGTTTTGCTGGCGCCGGTATAATCAAGAATGGTTCTTTCGGTATCCGTATCCACGCCGCATCCTCCGCCTCCGGTGATGTGGATAACCATATTGTTATAGGTGTCGTTAGCGGAGGAAAGACTGGCATTCGAGGGGTCGGTGATTGTCGTCGTCGTGCTGGTGGACTGGGCGGTTCCGGTTTCCTCTGCATTTGTAAGTGTTCCGTCATTCGCATTTCCGGTCGCGTCATTGACCGCTGTTCCAGAGGATTCGTCCATCTCCCAATGGCCGACCAGACCGTCGGTCATCCATTTGGGAGAATTGCCGGAAGAAGCACCTGTCCCGTGACTTGCCGTCGCTCCGGCCAGGCCGGCATTATAATCCTGCTTGATTTGATCGGCGGTACGGGCATAGGGATAGATTTTCACCTCGTCCATTTTTCCCGGCTTGCCAAGGCTCGGGTCCCAAATCGACAAGACTCCTCCATTCGCGAAAGTTCCGCTCACACCCTGCGTTTCAGAACCAACTAGTTTTCCGTTCATGTAGGTGGAGACCGTCATATTGCCCCCGCTTTTTGACATAGTGAATGTTGCATAAATCCATTGGTTGCTGGTTATAGTTACGTAATATGTTTCAAAGTCGTAGCCAGTGTCAGCATCGTTCCATATTTTCATATACAACCGGTTGCCATTCACGGAATAAACGGCCCAAGGCAAATGGTCGCTCGCAAACCCTATTGGAGCTTGAAAATCTCCAAATCCTGTTTGGGTGTTAATCCAAAAGCCGACAGTTTCGCTATCGTTGTGCATGGAAAATTGATTAGAGCTGTCGGTCGTCACCTGGTCTCCGCTGGAGTGAAAATACAAGCATTTTCCGGAAATGCATTCAGATTGCGGTTTCCAGGTCTCCGTGACCCTCGTCAAGCTTCCAATAGGCAAGCGGCCCGGGGCCTTTTTCTTCAGAAGCCAGCGAGGTTGTTGGAGCCGTAGAAGCGTATTTATGTGCATATATCCAGTCCACGGATTGATCATCACCCAATCCATTAGAATATTCCCCTTCGCTGATCATTATTTTTTTTGCATCTGATAAAAATGTATTATCTGTTCCGCTTGCTTCAGAAACTCCGTCAATTGACCAGCTGATAGCTCCCGCAGAACTATACGACATTTTATGAATTTTGTATGTCGAAGTATCAGTTGTGAATGAAGATGTATTAACACCAACCTTTCCTCCTGCCACAGGCATTCGATAGATCCCGTTTGCTGCATTGCCTGGAGCGTTATAATACCAAACATATCCGCTTAAAGTTGAGGTATGCCACCAATCTGTTGAACCTCCATTATCCGTGTCAACAACCGATCCCGAACCAAGTGAAAAATCTAAATATCTTTCGTTAGTCGCTTGTTTTCTTCTCATTTCAAAAACAACATTATTTGTAAATGTCGCAACCGATCTCAAATTAGCTGAGGAAATTGTATTAGCATTCGGACTCAATACGGCTGCGCCTCCTGAAGTTGAGACTGTCCCTCCCGTTCCCTCAATTACCTCATCCCATTTGGCCGAATTTATAGAGTCAGCGTCAAAATCATCAAAAAAATCAAATGTCTTTTCGCCGGATTGTGCGGCCGTGGCGCTCTGGTTGCCATAGTATACATATATAGTGCCCCCGCTTGAAGGCAGGCTCGGCACCTTGGTCCAGATTTTAGTGCTGGCGTTTCCACAGCCGGGATTATTCTCCTCAATCCAGTAAGGTATAAGTTTCCCGGTGTTATCAGTGACACGGATGTCAGCGCAGGTTGCCTGAAATTTCGTGGTATCGGTGGTATCAATTGTGAAGCTCACCTGAAAATCTGTGAGATTAGATCCGCTTCCGTTGGTAATATCAATTCTTTTCCTATACATCCAATTCTCGTTCCACCAGGCGGCTTTGGCGTTTTTGGCGGAGTACCAGAGAGAAACAGGAACAGCAATAAGGATTATCAGAAGAGTGATGAGCCCGCGCAGAGCCCACTTTTTGCCACGGGAAGAAAGAGCATTGTAAAAACGCCTTGGGTGCCTAACCAGATAGAAGAGACTAATCAAGAATATCTTGACGTTAGTTTTAATTTTCAATTTCCAATTTGCAATTTTCATTGAATTTTCAATTTTACAGTTTTCAACTCTTGTTATTTATTGAAAATTTTTAGTGTTATTGTCCAAACCTAATCTGACTGCCTTCGTTCATGACTTGTTTCACTTGGTCTGCTGTAAGCGCGTAATTATAGACACGGACGTCATCTATCTGACCAGTGAAGAAATAATCCGGGACTGGGTTGCCACCGTTTGTTTTAGCATTGCCGACACCGATTAAATATGGGACAGTCGTATCAGAAGACACCGACAAAGTTTCTGTTCCCATATACTCGCCATTTTCATAAATTTTCCAGTTCCCCGCGCCATCATAGACAACACTCAAATTTATCCAGCTGTCGCTCGGAAGATTAAGATTCAAGCCAGTTGAACAGTCTAAATTTCCAACAACACCGCTGCTTCCCTTACAGATTATCGGATCCGCTGTGCTGCTGGTTTGATTTAGACATAAATTGAATCCTGTTGTTTTGGCAAGAGAAAAAGGATCTTTCGAAAAATAACACTGTGTAGTTTTCGCGAAGTTTGTCCATTTTATCCAAGCCGACCAGCTGTATTGTTTCGTACTGTCAAAATCAAGGGTTGTTCCGCTATCCGGAATGGAAACGTAATCATTGCTTCCGTCAAAATCCAGCGCAGTGTTGAATTTTCCCGTTACCCAATCATTCGGCGGGTCCATTGAGGTTAATGTTCCAGTATTTCCATTGCCGGAAGAGTCCCGAACTGTGCTACCTTCCCCATCATCCATCTTCCACCAGCCGATAGGCATGCCACGGTTATAGTCCCAGGCGATTTGAGCAGACGTACGGGCATACCCGTAAACGCTGACATTATCAATAATACCCGGGAAAAATTGTGTTGCTCCTGTGCACTGATTGGCTTCATTTCCGGAACGATTGCCAATCCTTTGGTAAACATTGGAATATATGTCTCCGGCACTTCCTGAAGCAACCAATTGACCATTTCGATAGAGGTATGCACCCGTTCCCTCAATTACACGAAGGGTCACAAATTGCCAGGAGCCTACCGGGAAAGAAGCGTTTTCGTAAAAATTATTGGTTCTGCTGTACGCCGCGAGTCGATTTGACGTATCAATATATAATCTTACACCTCCGGTTGCCCAGCTGTCGTCCAATGAGTCGTAAATAGGGGCGTAATTGGATGAAACTGTGCTATTCAACTTAACCCATGCACTCACTGTTATCTCGTTCGTGCTCTGGAATTGTAAAATTGCCGGATTTCCTAAATAAACACAAGAATTTCCGTTAAAATTCAACCCGCTCCCGATTTTTCCGGTAGTCCAGGTCGGGTTACTATATAAAGTTCCGGTGCTCCCGTTTCCGCTTGTGTCGTTTGTGCTTGAACCGGTATTTTCTTCAAACTTCCATTCCCCCACCGGCCCCGCACAGGAGGTCGCATCCCCTGGAACACAATACGCGGCGGCTTGGCCTGTTTCTCCGGCCGCCGACTGCGGAGATCCCAACTCCAATTCTTTCCCCTGATTCATATCAAGCGCAATTTGGTTCGGAGCAAGGGCTGAGTTATAGACTTTTGCCTCATCAATGAGACCGTCGTAAGCACGAGTTGCTCCCATACCAGAATATGAACCTATAAAAAAATTTTCTGAGCTATCCCCGATTGATGAAGGAATTGTTCCTGTCACAGATCCACCTTTGTCAACTCCGTTGACATATAGTGTAACAGTTTGGGCAGTAGCACTATATACGCCTGCAACATAATACCACTGTCCGGTCTGAAGCCCAAGGCCGCTGGTAGTTTTGTAATTTGAAGATGAATCTATATACATTCTAAGTTCACTTCCATATTGTTCTAAAAGATAACTTTGGCCCGAAGCAGTAGTCCACTTTCCTGCTATGACAAAGTCTGCACCCGCATCATTTGATTCAGGCTTTATCCATGCACTTAGGGTTAAATCAGAAGTGATGGACAAAGCAGGCGAATCAGCTGTCCAGGAATATTGCGCATTGTCTCTTTCAAAATCCAGCGCCCGGCCGAATTTTCCGGAGTTGGTCCAGACAGGAGTGCTGACCAGCGTCAAATCCTGATTGTTTTGCGAGCTGTCCTGCGATGAACTTCCATATCCATCGTCAAGTTTCCAATATCCAACCGGCGAGCCGACCGGACTCCCCGGCGCGGGATGGCCGGCGTTAATATCTTCGATGATCTCTTTCGGCGTACGCAAATATTTATAAATTTTGACTTGATCAATTTTACCGTTAAAGGGCAAATAAGTAGGATTACTTGTCGCTCCTATAATTAAATTGCTTGAATTATTCAAACTGTTCGTAAAGGAGGACAAACTTGCTGTTCCATCCGGTTTTCCGTCCAAATAAAGAGTCGCGTTGCCGTCTCTATCTGCTGTGATGGATACGTGATGCCAGGCATTGGAAAGAGAACTTAATGATGTATTACCGACCAATGTTTGACAATCCTGAGCACTGCCGGTATTAACCTTAAAAAGTATTTTTTGATAAAAGGATTGATAAAAATAGAGTTGGTATCCTTGATTACCGTCGACAGTGCAGGAACCATCCACACTTCCTTTCGAAAAGAGAGCTTGATTCGCTTCTGCGTTATTGCTATAAAACCAGGTTTCAATCGTGAAGTCTCCCGTACCAACGTCTAAATCGCCACTTGCAGGGTCGCTCATGTTCACAGAATCATCCGTACCGTCAAACTGGCAACCGCCGCCGTATTTTCCCTGAACGGTGCAATCCATTCCGGTGTTGTTCGCACCGTCGTCGGTTGTTCCGTTATTTCCATAGCCGGATGAATCGGCAAGTGTCTGACCGTTTCCGGAGACTTTCTCGTCCATCTTCCACCAGCCGACCGGTCCCGGCGCCCATTCGGAAAGCTTTCTCACTTCGTCAGGCGAAAGCGCACGGTTATAGAGCCTCGCTTCATCTAGAAAACCGTTAAAAACATCGCCCGAATTTCCCGAACCAATATAAATTTTGCCCGGATTTAATCTCGCTCCACCATCAACAATAGTACTGGAATGCAATTGCCCATTGACATAAAAACTAAGCTTATAATTAGAATCGTCATAGACAAACCCAAGATTCGTATATGTATTTTGAGGCAGAGTATATGCAGAAGTATACTTCTGATCACCACTTGCGTTTCTCATTAAGGCCATGCACCCTAAACTAGAATAACAATAAATACTAGCCTCCTCACCTGAATACGAAAAAGCTTTTACGTAATCATTTAGAGAAGTAGGTTTGGCCCAGATAAACATTGACACATTTCGACTTCCAATAGTGACATTAGAAGAGGTTTCGCTATAATCATCTCCAAAAAAACCGAGGCCATTCCCAAACTTTCCCCCCGTCTGGTGGAGGATAATAAAGGTCGCTCCGGTGGGGTCGCCTGATAGCGCGGCGAAGGTGAAAGTTTTGCTGGCGCCGGTGTAGTCCGCGATGGTCCTTTGAGTGCCGTTCATTCCCCCGCTTGTGATCTGAAGAATCATTCCGTTATACGAATCATCAGTTGAGGAAAGGCTGGCGTTCGCCGGATCGGTTATGCTTGTAGTGTTGCTCCCCGTCTGCGCCGTGCCCGTTTCCTGCGCATTCGTCAAAGTTCCCGTGTTTCCGTTCCCGCTCGAGTCGGCGACAGCTGTTCCCGACGACTCATCCATTTTCCACCAGCCCACCAGCCCGTCGGTCATCCATTTGGGAGTGCCCCCCACGGAAACTGAAGTGCCTTCGGAGGAATCGCCGCCAGCTTTTCCGGAATTGAAATCCTGTTTCACCTGGTCAGCGCTCCGCTGGTAGGGAAAAATTTTCACGCTGTCGATTTTTCCCTTGAAAAAGTAAGCTGGCACCTGAATACTGCTTGATGTTGTAGCATTCCCGGCGCCCACAAAATATTTATATGTTGTATCCGAAGTGACAGCAAGAGATTGAGATCCCTTATAATTTCCGTTTACATAAGTTTTCCAGTTTGAAGCCCCGTCATATTCCATCTCAATATGCATCCAGGTATTTGCCGCCAGCCCGAGACTCAGTCCAGTTGAGCATGAAAGTCCGCTAGCAGCATCGCCCTTGCAGATAATTGGGTCAGCCGTACTGCTTGTCTGATTAAGGCACAAATTAAAACCGGTGGTTTTTTGCTGAGCTCCCGGCGGTCCGTCTTTTGAAAGAAAGCACTGCTTTGTCTGCCCGGCCGGAAAGCCGCTGTAGTTTATCCACGCCGACCAGGTGTATTGGTTCGCACTCACGAAATCAAGAGCCGTTCCGCTGTCATTAACGCTGACATAATTCGTTGTTCCGTTATATTCCAAACATTTTCCTCCCACGCAATCTGACTCCGATTTCCAGGTCGGACTGTTTTGCAGAGTTCCATCAATTCCGGTGGTTGAGGTGGAATTATAGGCGGTCGTCCCCTGCCCCTCATCAAATTTCCAATAGGCCAGCGGCCCGGGTCCTTTTTCTTCGGCACCGAATGTTCCAACGGTGTAATTTGATGCTTGAGTCGCAAAATCGCTCGCCGAAAAACCGTTTGGGGCGGAAGGATTTCCGTAATACATATATATAGTCTGCGCTCCCGCCGGAAAGACATTAAAGTTAACGTGGATGGTCGTGTTGATTAGCCCGCAGGCCGAAGCGAGATAATAGGGAAGAATTTCGCCGTTCAGCTTTGTGAAGCGGATGTCCCCGCAATCAGCTTGGAATTTAGAGGTGTCGCGGGTATCCACACTAAAGGAAATATATACATTGGTTTCCTGTGTTGTATTGTTTGTAACAGGGATCGCAATCCGATACATCCAATTCTCATTCCACCAGGCAGCCTTTGCAGTTTTGGCGGAATACCAAAAAGAAACCGGAACGGCGATGAGGATGATGAGTAGAATAATCAGGCCGCGCAAAGCCAATTTTTTACCACGAACGGAAAGGGCGTTCCAAAACTTTCGCGGATACCTGAAAGCATAGTAAAAAGCGACGAAGAAAAATTTCAGGCGAAAAGCAATTTTTGATCTATAATTTTTGATGTTTAATCTGGGCATACATTACTTGAATTTAATATTCCCCTTGAATTTCACATTCCCGCGGGCTTTGATCGTGTTGAGATTTTGTTCAAGGCTACTCGCGGCCTTAGCTTCGGAAATAATGATATTGAATTTTCCCGCACCGCCGAGAGCTCCAATGGCAAGATCGGCTTTTCCGTCAGTATTGAAATCAGCGGATGCAAGAGACGAGCCATAATATGAACTTGCATCTCCGGTCATAGTGAGATCCGCACTCGCGGCTACCAGAGGATATGCACCGTCATTATAAAAAACATAGGTGCGTCCTTGGTTCGAGTTATATGCAGAAGCGCCGACTGCGAGATCCATCCGGCCATCAGCATTGAGATCTGCAGCAGTAAGCGAGGTTCCGAATTGTGAACTGGCTTCGCCGCTCAATATCACCTCTGCGCTTCCCGCACCGGCGGGATAGGAGCCGTCATTATAAAAGATGTAAGCTCGTCCTGCTCCGGAGCTACATTGATTTGCACCGACCGCGAGATCAGTTTTCCCATCGGCATTCAAATCCCCTATCGCAAAACTATAGCCAAAATAATCTCCAGTATTTTCACCGGTAACTGTGACGTCCGCCGTGCCCGCGGTTGTTGGATATGCTCCGTCATTGTAGAAAAGATAAGCGCGGCCTTGGCTGGAATTATAGCCGGGGGCCCCGACGGCGAGATCGGATTTGCCATTAGAAGTGTTCAGGTTTCCAATTGCCAGTGAGTTGCCAAAATAATCTCCAGTATTTTCACCGGTAACTGTGACGTCCGCCGTGCCCGCGGTTGTTGGATATATTCCGTCATTATAGAAAAGATAAACGCGGCCTTGGTTGGAATTATAGCAGGGAGCCCCGACTGCGAGATCGGCATTGGCTCTTACATTGTTTGTGAGAGATCCAGCCGCAAGACTAGTTCCAAAATGCGCTCCGGTTTCACCAGTTATAATAACATTGGCATTGGCGGCTGAGGTAGGATTAGTTGTCCCCTGATAAAACAGATAAACCCGGCCTTCACTGGAACTATAACCATATGCACCCACGGCGAGATCTGTTTTTCCGTCAGCGTTGAGATCTGCGGATATCAGGGAATAGCCAAAATAATCTCCCGTACTTTCTCCGGTGATCGTTTTGTCAGCTGAAGCAGCCGTATTTTTCATGCTGCCGTTGTTGTTATAGAAAATATAAATCCGGCCCTGGTTGGAATTATAGGCGGGAGCCCCGACTGCGAGATCGGGTTTACCATCGGAGTTAAAATCCCCGACAGCAAGTGAAGTTCCCAACGCGCTCCCAGATTCTCCGCTTGAGGTTATGTCGTTCAAGGTATAAATATAAATTCTTCCTTGGTTAGAGTTGAATCCGTATGCGCCGACGGCTAAATCCAACCGCCCGTCATAATTGATATCAAGAGCTGCAAGCGTACTACCGAAATAATTATTCGCGGCTTCTCCGGTGATCTTCACGTCCGCACTGCCAGCTCCAGCCGGGAAATTGTTTTGATAGAAGAGATAAGTACGGCCGGTGTTGGAACTATAATTCGGAGCACCAACTGCAAGATCAGTTTTCCCGTCAGCGTTGAAATCTCCTGCGGCGAGTGAAGTTCCAAAGGCGTCTCCTGTATTTTCGCCAGAAATCTTTGCATCCGCACTGCCAGCTCCAGCCGGGAAATTATTTTGATAGAAGAGATAAGTACGGCCGGTGTTGGAACTATAATTCGGAGCACCAACTGCAAGATCAGTTTTCCCGTCTGTCGCTGAATTGAGACTGCCTGCAGCAAGAGATGCGCCGAACTGATCGCCGGTATTTTCCCCTGTGATAATTGCACTCGCACTTCCCGCACCAGCTGGAAAATTGCTTTGATAGAAAAGATAAACGCGTCCCTGAGATGAACTATAAGCTGTAGCACCGACAACCAGATCCATTTTTCCATCTGCATTTAGATCGCCTGTCGCGAGCGATGTTCCAAAGGCATCCCCCGTGTTTTCCCCGCTGATTGTGGCACTGGCCGAAGCAGCTGAAGCTGGATAAGAAGATCCCTGATAAAAGATATATACCCGGCCTTTTCCGGAAGTGTTCCCTTTTGCACTGACGACAAGATCAGTTTTTCCGTCTTGATTTAGATCAGCCGAGGCTATTGAATTCCCAAAGTAGTCCCCAGTAGTTTCGCCCGTTATCACTGCATCGGGTGAACCGGCCGAGTTTGGAATTGAACCGTCGTTGTAGAAAATATAGATGCGGCCAGTATTGGAGCTATAATTCGGAGCGCCAACGGCGAGATCAATCTTCCCGTCCCGGTTGAAATCGCCCGCGGCAAAAGAAGTGCCGAATTTTGAGGTTCCATTTTCCCCTGTGGTCTTGAGTTCCTCGCCTGTAGCGCCTGAAATCCGCACTCCGTCCGTCGGGCGCTCAAGGTTCCAAGCATAATTGCTCTGGCCTGAATAATAGAAAATCTTGCCCTGGGAATAGTTGTAGCCAGTGGCACCAATCGCGAGGTCAGTCTTACCGTCATTGTTGAAGTCTCCTGCAGCGAGAGAAGAGCCGAAGAAGTTCCAAGTGGCCTCCCCGGCGATGATGGCACTTGCCGAGGAGGCTGCAGCCGGGAAATTATTTTGATAGAAGAGATAGGTGCGGCCTGTATTGGTGCTATAGTTAGGAGAACCAATCGCGAGATCGGTTTTTCCGTCGTTATTGAAGTCTCCCACAGCGAGGGATGAGCCGAAGTCGTATCCTGTGCCTTCCCCAGTGATAATAGCACTCGCCGAGGCGGCGGAAGAGGGAAAGTTATTTTGGTAAAAAAGGTAAACGCGGCCCTGGTTGGAGTTGTAACCATAGGCGCCGACGGCGAGGTCTGTTTTTCCGTCGTTGTTGAAGTCTCCCACGGCGAGGGATGAGCCGAATAAGGAGTTG
>JAIQGC010000083.1 GCA_020072805.1 Terriglobia bacterium | reverse complement strand
GGAGCGGACGGCGGTGGAAGCGGCGCGGAGGAAGTTTTCGCCGGAGTTCATGAACCGGTTGGATAAGATCGTGGTGTTCCATCCGTTGCAGCGGGAGCAGTTGGAGGATGTTCTGGAGATCGAATTGGGTCAGGTGCAGCAGCGGGTGCTGGAGACGGCCAAGGGTCAGTTTCTGTTCCGGGTGACGGGAGCGGGGCGGGAGTTCTTGTTGGAGGAAGGGACGGACCAGCGGTACGGGGCGCGGCATCTGAAGAGGGCGATCGAGCGGCACGTGGTCTATCCGCTGGCGAATCTGCTGGCGACCGAGCAGGTGCACTGCGGCGACCTGGTCTCGATTGACCGTGCGCCGGACAGCAAGAATCTAATATTTGTGCGGGAGAGCGAAGGGGCGGTAGTGGGCGTTAAGCGAACGCCGGGGCTGCTGCCTGACGAGGAAGGCGTGGGAGCTTCCGGCGGGCGCCCGGTAGCAATCCCGGCGGAGGTGGTGGTGGCCGAGCAGCCTGCGGCCGAGCCGGCGGAAGTGGCCCGGCCCACGGCGGCACCGCAGGGGCATCGTCGGCAGAGGTAGTGGCCAAGACAGGAGTCGCAAGAGTGAGACGCGGCGAGACGCGGCCATAAGGCCGTGGAGATTGCAAGGTGGGTGCAGGGGCGATCTGATGAGGACAGCGGGTTGCGGAGGATGGGCTTGGGCGCATAGCTGAGGGCTGTTTGTATTCGTAATGTATTGAGTCTGCTGTATTTACTTTTCATTTAGGATTCGCCGGAAACGCCCTGCCGCAGGTGTAATTTTGTCTGCTCTCACGTGCCTATGGGTGGAACGCAAGGAGACAGGGGAAGAGAAGGCGTGTTTCATCCGCTCTCAAATTGCACTGGTCTGGAACAGTTTCTCACGGCGTGAGACGGTTTCCAGATTAGCAACTTTGGTATCCTCAACATTATGCGTATTTTAGTGGAATTATAAGTTCTAGTACCGTTTGGCACGCTCCATGCTCTCTTCTTAGGACAGAGTCGCTCGAACGCCCTTGGGGGGCAGGAAGTGGAGCGAATCTTAAGGAAGGCAAAGACATGAGAGCCGCCGTAAAGCAACAACTGGATCCAAGCATCCGCAGCCATGAGACGCGGGATTTTGAAAGCGCACTGCGGGAGAAGATCGTAGGGCAGGAGGAGGGTGTGCAGGCGCTGGTGGACCTGTACCAGGTGTTCTGCGCGGGCTTGAACTCGCCGGGGCGCCCGGTGGGGAACCTGCTGTTCCTGGGGCCGACGGGCTCGGGGAAGACGAGGATTGTGGAAGCGGCGGCGGAGATACTGTTTGGGGACCCGCGCGCGGTGATCAAGGTGGACTGCGCGGAGTTCCAGCATTCGCACGAGATCGCCAAGCTGATTGGTTCGCCCCCGGGGTATCTGGGGCACCGCGAGACGCATCCCCTGATTACGCAGGAAGCGCTGGGGCAGCATCACACGGAGAAGCTGAAGCTGAGCTTTTTGCTGTTCGATGAGATCGAGAAGGCCTCGGATTCGCTGTGGCAGTTGCTGCTGGGGATCTTGGATAAGGCCACGCTGACGCTGGGAGACAACCGGCGGGTGGACCTGTCGCAGACGGTGATCTTTCTGACTTCGAATCTGGGAGGCGGGGAGATAACCGAGCTGATGGCGGGAGGGTACGGGTTCATTCAGGCGGAGGATAAGGCGAAGGCGGGATTGAACCAGAAGGTGGAGCGGACGGCGGTGGAAGCGGCGCGGAGGAAGTTTTCACCGGAGTTCATGAACCGGCTGGATAAGATTGTGGTGTTCCATCCATTGCAGCGGGAGCAGTTGGAGGATGTTCTGGAGATCGAATTGGGTCAGGTGCAGCAGCGGGTGCTGGAGACGGCCAAGGGGCAGTTTCTGTTCCGGGTGACGGGAGCGGGGCGGGAGTTCTTGTTGGAGGAAGGGACGGACCAGCGGTACGGGGCGCGGCACCTGAAGAGGGCGATTGAGCGGCACGTGGTCTATCCGCTGGCGAATCTGCTGGCGACGGAGCAGGTGCACTGCGGCGACCTGGTGTGCATTGACCGGGACAAGCGCAACAAGCAGCTATCGTTTTCGCGCGAGGGGGAGAACCTGGTTCTGCCGCCGCGCAAGGTGGAGACGCTGGCGATTCCGCAGGCTTCGCAGGCACGCACGGGGAAGAGCGTCGAGGCTCCGCAGGGAATCCAGGCGCCGGAACCGGCGCCGCGCATGGTGCGCTAAACGTTTCACTCCCCCAGCGGGGAATTCATTCAATCTGACGCCCGGGTGCCTGCAAGGCATCCGGGCTTTTCATTTTCTCTCCTTCGCGTTGTAGTGTAGAGGCAGGCGGGGAATGGCGGCGGGCAATTTCCTCCTGGAGAACCTTGCGGAAGGAATACTCATCCAAGAAAAGAGGCGGTAAGATTTTCCTTGCCGCTGGCGGCGAAGGCCAGGATTGGGAGGCGATATGTTGCAAAGGGAGAGGGAATGGAGGAGCGGAGGGCGGATTTCGGGGGCGGCGTGGAGAACCGGATCGGGTGTGGCGGTTCTCTTTCTTCTGCTGGCTACAGGCGCGGCCGCGCAGCGGACGAAGTATAAGCCCGGGTGGAATATTTTTTCGCCGCAGCAGGATGTCCAATTGGGGCTCAAGGCCTCGGAGGATGCCCGGAAAAAGCTGGTCATGTGCAACGAGCCGAAGCTGGACGCCTATCTGACCCAGGTGGGCAAGCGTCTGGCGGCCAAGACGCCCACGAACGGCGTGGACTATCCCTTCGAATTTCACTGCGTGAACGACAAGGCCATTAACGCATTTGCCTTGCCGGGCGGCTACGTGTTCGTCAATCGCGGGACGATCGAAGCGGCGCGCAATGAAGCGCAACTGGCCGCGGTCATGGCCCACGAGCTATCGCATGTAGCGCTGCGTCACGGAACCAGCCAGGCCAGCAAGGCCACCGCGGCGCAGTTGCCCATCGCCATTCTCGGCGGGGTGATCGGCGGAAGCTCCTCCGGCGCGCTGCTGACGCAGCTGAGCGCGTTCACCGCCGGCTCGGTGCTGCTCAAGTATTCGCGTTCGGCGGAGAGCCAGGCGGACATCATGGGCACGCAAATTCTATACGATGCCGGGTATGACCCGCGGGCCATGGCCCAGTTTTTCGAAACGCTGGAGGCGGAGAGCAAGGGACGCGCGACGCCGGAGTTTTTTTCCGATCATCCCAATCCGGAAAATCGCGTGCAGCGGGTTAACGCGGAAATCCCCCGGCTAGGTCCGCCGCTCCGCTCCCCGCGCCTCGATTCGTCCGATTTCCAGGCCGCGAAGAAGCAGGCGGCCGCCCTGCCGGTGATCAAGGCCAAGCCGGGCGAGCCCTCCGCCGCGGGCGCGGGCAAGCCCCCAGCCCCGTCCGTGAAATACGTTTCATACCAGGGCAGTGCATTCGGAATGCAGCATCCGGACAACTGGAAAAAGTATGGGGAGGGCAACGTCATTTCGCTGGCGCCGGAAGGCGGGGTGGTTCGTGACCGCAACGGGCAGGAGGCCCTGGCCTACGGCATGATCGTCAATCAGGCCGATCCGCATGGAACTCCCGGCGCGCGGGACGCGCTGGAAGTTTCCACCGAGCAGCTGATTGACGAATTGCAGCACTCCAATCCCGGAATGCGCATCACGCGCCCCTCGCAGCATATTCGCGTCAACGGGGAGCGCGCGCTTTCCACCTATTTGAGCAATGTTTCGCCGGCGGGCGGACAGGAGAAGGACTGGATCGTCACCGTGCTCCGTCCGGAGGGCCTGCTCTATTTTGTCTGCGTGGCTCCGGAAGGGGATTTTCCGGCCTACGAAAGTACGTTCGAGGGGATTCTGGATTCGGTGCGCTTTACGCGCTGAAAGCTAGGCCGGTTTCCAGCGCAGGACTGGTTTTCTCGCCGCGCCCACTTCGTCAAGGCGGCGGACGCGGGTGGTGTGCGGCGCGGTCTTCACCAGTTCGGGATTCGTGGCGGATTCTTCGGCGATGGAGCGCATGGCTTCGATGAACAGGTCGCACTCTTCCTTGGATTCCGATTCTGTGGGTTCGATCATGAGGGCGCCGGGGACGATCAGGGGGAACGCCGTCGTGTAGGGATGGAATCCGTAATCGATGAGGCGCTTGGCGATATCCATGGTGCTGACGCCGTTTTTCTTTTGTTTGGCGTCGCTGAAGACCACTTCGTGCATGGAGGGCAGGGAATAGGGGAGATCGAAAACGCCTTCGAGGTGTTTGCGGATGTAATTGGCGTTGACCACGGCGTCTTCGGTGGCTTGGCGGATGCCCGGACCGTAGGCGAGGATGTAGGCCAGAGCGCGGACCAGGACGCCGAAATTGCCGGTGAAGGCGCGCACGCGGCCGATGGAGTCCTTGCGATGGGCGTCGAGCGCCAGCGTTCCGTCCGGCTTTTCAGTCAGCACCGGAACGGGCAGGTAGGGTTCGAGGAGTTTCTTCACGGCGACCGGCCCGGCGCCGGGGCCGCCGCCGCCGTGTGGCGTGGAAAATGTTTTGTGCAGGTTCAGGTGCATGACGTCCACGCCGAGATCGCCGGGGCGGGTGACGCCGGCGAGGGCGTTCATGTTGGCGCCGTCCATATAGAGGAGAGCGCCCTTGGCGTGGAGGATTTCGGCGATTTCGGGGATGTTCTGTTCGAAAATGCCCAGCGTGGAGGGATTGGTGAGCATGAGCGCGGCGACGTCGGGGGTCACCTGCTCGCGCAGGCGGGCGATGTCAATCTGCCCGTGGGATTCGGATTTGATGTTTTCCACTTCGTAGCCGGCGATGACCGCGGTGGCCGGGTTGGTGCCGTGGGCGGAATCCGGAATCAGCACTTTTTTTCGCGCATTGCCCTGCTTTTCCAGATAGGCGCGAATGAGCAGGAGGCCGGTCATTTCGCCGTGGGCGCCGGCGGCGGGCTGGAGGGTGATGGCGTCCATTCCGGTGATTTCCAGGAGGCATTTTTCCAGCAGGCGCAGAATTTTCAGGCAGCCCTGGGAGAGGGATTGGGGCTGCGCGGGATGCTCGGTGGCGATACCGTCGAGGCGCGCGACGAATTCATTCACGCGGGGATTGTATTTCATGGTGCAGGAGCCCAGCGGGTACATGCCCAGGTCAATCGCGAAATTCCAGGTGGACAGGCGGGTGAAGTGGCGCAGGACTTCGATTTCGCTGACTTCCGGAAAATGTTCCACGCCCTGCGCGCGGTGCTGCGCACCGAGAAGTTTGGCGGCATCGGCGGCGGGGACGTCGAGCGGCGGAAGTTCGAAGCCGCGCTTGCCGGGCGAGGATTTTTCAAAGATCAGTCCTTCTTCCTGGCTGGTGTGGCGCGAGGCTTTTTTTATTTTTTGGCTCAAGGGGTTGTCTTTCATACCGGGCGCTCGAGGGCGCGGCGCAGGGCGGCGGCCAGGCGCTCGATTTCCGCGCGCGAGGTGGTCTCCGTCACGCAGACCACGGCCTGCATGGTGAGTTCGGGATAGTCCGTGCCGAGAACGAAGGGGCCGATGATTTTCTCGCGGAGGAGGTCGGCGTTGAGCATGCGGGTGGAGCGCGGGAGTTTTACGGTGAACTCATTGAAAAAGGGAGCGGAAAAGGAGCGGGTGACGCCGGGAATCTTTTCGAGTTCGGCGAGGGCGAATTGCGCCTTGGAAAAATTGTGCTGGGCCGTCTCGCGCAGGCCCTCCTTGCCCAGCAGGCAGAGGTGCACGGTGGCGGCCAGGGCGCAGAGCGCCTGATTGGTGCAGATGTTGGAGGTGGCCTTCTCGCGGCGGATGTGCTGCTCGCGGGTGGCCAGCGTGAGCACGAATCCGCGCCGGCCTTCGGTGTCCGACGTCTGCCCGGCGAGGCGCCCGGGCATCTGCCGCAGATATTTTTCCTTGGCGGCCAGAACGCCGACGAAGGGGCCACCGTAGCTGGGAGGCAGGCCGAAGCTCTGCCCTTCGAGCGCGACGATATCGGCTTCGGCCGGCGGGCGGACGAGGCCCAGCGAGAGCGCTTCGGCCACGACGGCCACGAGCAGCGCGCCTTGGCCCTGTACGCTGCCAGCGAGAGCGGCCAGCGGCTCGATGCAGCCGAAAAAATTGGGCGATTGCACGACGACGGCGCAGACGTCGTCCTTCAGTGCGGATTGCAGCGCGGAGGCATCCAGGGTTCCATCCGGGGCGTAGGAAATTTCCTCGACGGTGAGTCCGCAGTTCTTGGCGTAAGTCTTCAATACCTGGCGGTATTCGGGATGCAGCGAACGGGCCACCAGCACGCGCCGCCGTCCGGTAATGCGTTCGGCCATCAGCACCGCTTCGGTTGTGGCGGTGGAGCCGTCGTACATGGAAGCGTTGGCCACGTCCTGGCCGGTGAGCTGGCACATGAGCGTCTGGAATTCGAAAATGGCCTGGAGCGTGCCCTGGGCGATTTCCGCCTGGTAGGGCGTGTAGGAAGTGAGAAATTCGCCGCGCTGCAGAATGACGTCGGTGACGACCGAGCGGAGGTGCTGGTAAACTCCGGCGCCGAGAAAGCTGGAGTAGCCGAGAGAGTTTTCCGCGGCGCGTTCCTTGAAGTAAGCGATGATTTCCGCTTCGGACATGGGCCCGGGCAGGGCCAATGCCTCGCGCAGGCGGAATTTTTCGGGGATTCCGCGGAAGAGTTCGTCCACGGACTTCACGCCGATGGCCGCCAGCATTTCCCGCCGCTCCGCGGGGCTCTTCGGAAGATAGCGCATCAGGCGGAGGCGTCCTTGCTGGCGATGTAAGCTTCGTACGCCGCCGCGTCCATCAGGCCGCTGACCTCCGTCGGATTGGACAAGCGCACTTTGATGAGCCAGGCCGCGCCGTGGGGATCCTGGTTGATGGTTTCGGGGCTGTTGGCCAGTGCGGCGTTGGCTTCCAGCACTTCGCCGGAGGCGGGGGCGTAGATTTCGCTGACGGCCTTTACCGATTCCACGGTGCCGAAGGTTTTTCCCGCTTCGATTTTGCTTCCGGGCTTGGGCAGTTCCACGAAGACCACGTCGCCGAGTTCATGCTGGGCGTGATCGGTGATGCCGACGGTGGCGTGATCGCCGTTCGCGTCGATCCATTCGTGGTCCTTCGAAAAGCGGTAGTGCGCCGGATAGGCCATCCCTGTCTCCTTGAATCGTTTCAAGAACCCTGCGCGGCGGTTTTCTTCGGCCGCTTATAAAACGGCGTCGCCACCACTTGCGCCTTCACTTTCTGGTTGCGAACTTCTACAAAAAGCGCGCGGTCGATCGCGGACTCTTCCGGCGGCACATAGGCCAGGGCGATGTTTTTCCCCAGCGTGGGCGAAGGCGAGCCGCTGGTGACCACGCCGATTTCCGCGCCGGCTGCGCTGAAGACGCGGTAGCCGTCGCGGGCGATGCCGCGTTCGACCATCTCGAGGCCCACCAGGGTGCGCGCGAGGCCGGCGGCGCGGGCCTGCTCCAGCGCGGCGCGTCCCACGAATTCGCCCTTCTCCATCTTGCAGTAGCGGCCGAGGCCCGCTTCCCAGACGTTGATTGTCTCGCTGATTTCGTGGCCGTACAGGGCCATTTTGGACTCCAGGCGCAGGGTGTTGCGCGCACCCAGGCCGGAGGGCAGGATGCCGAACTCCCGGCCGGCTTCCAGCACGCGACTCCAGACGTCTTCGCTGGTGGGCTGATCCGCAGGCACGTAAATCTCGAAGCCGTCCTCGCCGGTGTAGCCGGTCCGGGCAATCAAGGTGTTGGCGAGCCCGCACACGGTTCCGTGGGTGAACCAGTAGTTTTTGATGGGCGCGAGATTGACGTCGGTCAGCTTGGCGAGGGTTTCCGCGGCGCGCGGCCCCTGAATGGCGATTTGGGTATAGGAATCGCTCAAATCCTCGACGACGCAGTCGAAGGCGGCGGTATTCCGGCGCACCCAGTCGATGTCTTTTTCGCGCGTACCGGCGTTGATCACCAGCAGAAAATCGTCCTGGCCCAGGCGGTGCACGATCACATCGTCGACGAACGTTCCCTGGGGATAGAGCATGGCGGAATAGTGCGCTTGCCCGATGGCCAGCAGGGAAGCGTCGTTCATGCTGATGTGCTGCACGGCGGCAAGAGCCCCGCCGGGCGTTTTTCCCGGGCGGATGCGAATATCGCCCATGTGGCTGACGTCAAAAACGCCCACGGCGCCGCGCACGGCGCGGTGTTCGGCGAGCAGACCGCCGGTGGCGGGGTACTCGACGGGCATGTCCCAGCCGCCGAAATTGACCATTTTCGCGGCCATGCGGCGGTGCATGGCGTTCAGCGGCGTTTTGCGAAGTTCGGCGATGGAAGAAGTGGCGGATTCCATTTCAAGCGCTCAAAGTGAGCAGGCGATTATCGAACCTAGCATGCGTTCCGAACGGAGTCAAGAAAACGAGGGCCACGGCCCTGTCGCGGTCGGCAGCAGGCGCGCATGGCGCTTAGTGCGCAGGCGATGAACGAGCTTGTTGCCGCTACCGCCGCCTTTGGATAGAGTGGATTCGGAGGCGGTTATGCGCGGACCCGTGCAGTGCATGATTTGCGACAAGCCGGAGCGAGACTGCAAGTGCGACAAGTATTGTTCCATCTGCAAAGGGATGAGCAACATTCGCCTGTGCGAAGACGGCCTGTACTATTGCCCGGAATGCCGGGAGGCCTGCGACGTGCGCTTGGCCAATAACAATGGCTGATGAATCTGCTGAAGTGCTGATGCGCGTGGAGAACGATGCGCGGCTGATCGCGGGAGTTGCCGCGGGGGCCGCGTGCTGTGGCGCAACTGGGGGACTTGGCGAAGAGGAAGTGGCCGCGCTGCGCGGTGCCGTCCGCGCCGCCTGCGAATACGCTTTTGGCGCCGCTCCCGCCGCCGGCGTCCTGCTGGAAGTCGGCGTTGCCCGTTCCGTGAGCCGTCTGGAAGTCACCCTTTCCCGTCCGGGAACCGCCGCGGGCGCGGCCGCGCCCCTGCCCGCGCTGGCTGGAGTGGACCAGGTGCAGCGGGAAACCCGCGGAGATAATGCGGTCCTTATCCTCACCAAGTTGATCAAGCCGCCGGTTTCGGCGGAATAGTTTTCCTCTCTCCTCCCAATAAAAAAAGACAGGCGCGCGCGCCTGTCTTGTAAATGTTTCCGGCGGATGTGCCGGCCCTGGCGCCGCTACATCTTCAGCGCGAAGGTATTGTGTTTGATCAACCCGCTCATCTGGTCGTCATTCACGGT
>JAIQGC010000010.1 GCA_020072805.1 Terriglobia bacterium | reverse complement strand
GGGCACGGCCCCGATAAGGCCGGGGCACGGCATGCCGTGCCCCTAGCAGAGAAATGCGGGCTAAACGCGGAGGGTTCGGCCGTCAGTTGCCCATGGGAATGACGACCGGGTCGAGGGTAATCTTATTGCCGTCCTTTCTGGTGACGACGATGGTGTACTTATAGGGTTTGGAATGAAGGTTTGCATCCAGCGGCTTCACTTCGTTTTGCGCCGTGGCGGTGGCTCCGTCTCCGCTAAGCGTTAGGGGATTGTTTACAAAGGGCGATTCATTATTTTGAAAATCGATGCGGAAGGATTGCACGGTGGAAGCGCCCGCGGAGGAAACCGCCCAGCGAACCAACTCGCCCGTGCACACAAAGACCACTTCGAATTCGTGGGGGATTCCCTCGGCGGAATCGACGGCGATCTCGACCAGCCCCGGTTTCCCGCTGATATGCTTGTTACAGTCCACATAGCGCATGTTGTTGGCCTTGGAAGCGGCCGGAACGGCCGGGGAGGCGGAACTTTGCGCCAGATTCCGCTCGTAGCCCGCAAACAGCAGAATGGCCAGACCGAGGAGGAAGACCCAGAAGCGCGCCGCGCTGATCGTGCCATGATCATATTTCATTGTCTTTTTCCTTTCTTCTCTTTCTCTCCGGAGACAAGATTTACAAACCGCGGATTTTCCATCAGTCCCTGGAAATTCGGGGTGTCCCGGATGGTTGCCGGGGGATAGCCCGCGGCCACGGCCTGTTCGAGAGCGGCAAGCGCCCGCGGGGATTCCCCCAACTGCGAATAAACGATGCCCGCGCAATAGAGCAACTCGCCGCTGCCGGACTCCATCCGCAGGGCATCGGTCATCAAGCTCCTGGCCTGCGCTCTCTCCCCGAGCATGGCGTGATACCACGCCAGCATTCCCAGCTGCCCCGCATCGCGCGGATTCACTCTGCGCTGCTTTTCCCCCAGGGCAATGGCTTTGCGGTAGGCTTGCGCCGCGCGCTCGCGCAATCCCGGCGCCCAGTAATAGGCGTCACCCAGATTGCCCCACAGCAGGGCATCCTCCGGCCCCAGCGCGATGGCCTCTTCGTAGAGGCGCGAGGCGTCGGCATAACGCTTGGTCTGAAAATAGGCGGTCGCCAGATTCGAAGTTACCCGGCTCGTTTTGCGAATCCCCAGCGATCGTTGGTAAAGCGGTATGGCCTCCGCGTATCTTCCCGCCTGGCTGCGCATCATTCCCAGGTTGCTGTAGCCGATAAAACTATCCGGCGCCAGCGCCACCACCTGCGCGTACATCTCCTCGGCTTCTTCGCTGCGCCCCTGCGCGCGGTAAAAATGACCCAGGCGGTTGTAGCCCACCCAGTAATTGGGCTGCAACGCGATGGCCTTCTGGTAGGCCTTTTCGGCGTCCGCGGGACGGCCCAGGCGCTGGTAGGCCAGGGCCAGTCCCGCATGGGCGTCATCCAGGGTCGTTTCAATCCCCAGGGCGGTCTGGTATTCCGCCGCGGCTTTTTCGTATTTTCCCGTTCCGTTGTAGACCAGCCCCAGGCAGGTGTGCGCCACGGCCAGGCCCTCGTTGCGGGAGGCCGCGCGCTGGCATTCCTCGACCGCTTTCGCGGCCAGTTGCGCGTCGTGCACCAGCTCGTATTTTCTCCAGTACGCTTCCCCCAGCCCGGCCTCGGCCGCCGCAAACTGCGGGTCCTTCTCGAGCGCCCGCTGGAAGACCGCCGCCGCGCTCTCGACGTTCTCCAGCCTGCCCATCTCCCGCAGGTATCCGCGCCCCTGCAAATAGAAATCGTAGGCCGCCGGCTGCATCGTGCCATGCTCCTGGAGCGTCTGGCGCTCTTGCGGGAGCAGTTGCAGCGCCAGCATCTCCGTCACGCCCTCGGCCACGTTGTCCTGCAGCCCGAAGGGGTCCGCCGCCGCCGCCGTCACCGTGTTCCCTCCCAATTGCCGGCGCGTTTGCGCATCCACCAGGCTGTAATTCACCCGCACCTGTTTCCCCACCCGCTGCACGCTGAGCTGCAAGACCAGATTCACCCCGAATTCGCTGCGCGCTTCATCCAGCGTGACGACTTTTCTGGAGCGGATCTCGCTCGCCGGAATCACCAGCAACGGCCTTCCGTCGCTCAAGCGGCTCAGCCGCGTCGTTAGCGTTTCCACCAGCCCGCTGTCAAACGCGCCTTCTTCCGCTCCGCCGCTGCTCTGCGGCGGAAGAATGGCCAGTTGCTTCTGCACGGGTACCGGAGGCTCGGGCGCACGGCGGCTGTTCCAGTTCCTCACTCCCAACGCCGCAACCACCAGCACGGCGCCCAGCCCCAGCGCCCCCAGCCGCAGGCGCGCATGGCTTATTTTCGGCGCCGTTCCGCTCCTGGCCTGGCTTTCTTCCGATATCGCCTCCAGCGCCGCCTTCACCTAACCCGCTCGCTGGTATTGCCGCCCCGGTTCCTTTTCCAAGCAGCGGTGGATGACGGCCGCGAGACCCGCCGGCACGCGCGGGGGAAGCGGCGGCGGCTCGTCGCGCAGGATGGCCGTGCACACGCGGTACAAATTTCCGCCGCGGAACGGCCGCTGGCCGCTTAACATTTCATACAGGACCACTCCCAGCGCCCACAGGTCGGTTCGCGGCGAGGCGTCCTCTCCTTCCAACTGCTCCGGGGCCATGTACGGTATCGTCCCGGGCACTCCCGCGCCGGTTCCATTCACCGGCCCTCCATCCTCCTGCGTGGTGACCGTTTCCATTGTTTTGCGGTCGAATTCCGCCGGGTCCGCGCGCCGCGCGAGACCGAAATCGAGGATCTTGGCCTCGCCCTGCGGCGTGATTACGATATTCAGCGGCTTCAGGTCCCGGTGCACAACGCCGCGGGCGTGCGCGTGCTCGAGCGCCGAGGCGATTTGCCGTGCGTAGCGCATGGCCGTCTCGATGGGCAGCCCGCCGGGACGGATGGCCTCCGCCAGCGGTTTTCCCTCGACATACTCCATGGCGATATAGAGTTCCTCGG
Organism: Terriglobia bacterium; assembly: GCA_020072805.1. GTDB lineage: Bacteria > Acidobacteriota > Terriglobia > Acidiferrales > UBA7541 > Acidiferrum. Next base: position 56,255 of record JAIQGC010000010.1, on the reverse strand, counting down.
GCGATTCCCCGACTTCGTAAATGGTGCAGATGTTGGGATGATTCAGTGCCGACGCCGTGCGCGCCTCTTCCCGCAGACGGTCCCGCCCCTTCGTGTCCATCTGCGCGCTGGCTGGGAGGAATTTCAGCGCCACCGTCCGTCCCAGCGTCGTGTCCTCGGCGCGGTAAACCACACCCATCCCGCCGCTGCCCAGCGGATTCAGTATGCGGTAATGGGAAACTACGGCCCCGGGCATTTGACTCTCCCGGTCTTACGCGTGGACCAATCGGGGAAGGGATACGAGGCGGCGGCCGCGTCATCTCCGCCGCAGCGGCCATCTTAGGCTTGCCGCCCAGCCAAGTCAATTGTTTGCTAACGCGTCCCGATCTTGCCGAACTCTCAACTTTCATCTTTCAACTGTCAATTTCCCCTCTCCTGCAGCCGCCGCAGGAGCCGCACCTGCCCCGCATGATACACATCATGAAACGCGATGCCGAAAATCTGCCTCGCAAAGCGCTCTGCCCGGCCCTCCGTGATCGCTTTCACCACTGCCCCGCGCAGAGTCCGGTGCTCCTTTTCGAGCAGCGCCTGATCGGCGCGCCATGCCGCCTTCGTCGTTTTTCCCTTTTCCGGCCGCGTGAAGAAATTGCTCCCCGCAAGTGCGAATGCGCCCCGCTTTCCCCCTTCGATCCGCCGCCGCAGCGCGTATTTCCAGTACGCCGCATGCAGCGCCTCCTCCCAGATATTGTGGCGACCGCCCCCGGGCCGCCATGCCGCCTGCTTCGCGCTCACGCCTCGCAGCGACTGCCGGAGGTTCGGCCCATGCCAGGCCGCTTTCGTATAACCCTCATCGAGAATCTGCAGCAATAGTTTTCCCGTGTTCATCGAAGCCTCCACGGATAAATAACCGGGCCCCAGCGCCGCTCCCGTCCCGCGAATCGCGCCGTGCGGGAGAAGAATCCCTCCGGGCAGGAGGGTCCGTCAAGAGGAGCAGGGGCGGTATCCAGTTGTGAATGAGTTGCAGATAGAATTGGGCTGTGGTAGCCTGACCCTGTAGTTGCAAATCTGTTGCAAGGAGGACCAATGCGGTCCTATATTTTCACTCTCTTCCTCGCTTCCTACTTTTTCCTCTGTCTCCCCATTCACTCGCAGGAACGCCCCTACTTCGTCGCCTATGACCACTTTCTCGAAGAGCCCGGCAGCCTGGAAATCGCCTGGCAATCCTCTTACGCCACCCAGCGCGGCTCCGGCGATTTCCTCGCTTCTGTTCTCGAATTCGAATACGGCGTCACCGGCTGGTGGACCACGGAACTCTACCTGAGCGGCCAGAGCACCCTCGCCGACAGCACCGTCTTCACCGGCTACCGCTTCGAAAACCGCATTCGCCCATTCGCCCGCGAGCACCGCATCAATCCCGTCCTCTACGTGGAATTCGAAAACGTCAACGGCGCCGACAAAGCCATGCGCGCCGTCGTCGGCCACGACATCGAATCCGATCACTCTGAACCCAACGCCCTCCTGCGCGCCGAACGCGAACGCGAATTCGAGCTGAAGCTGATTCTCTCCAGCCAGGCCAAAGGCTGGAACATCTCCGAAAACATCATCGCCGTGAAAAACATCTCCAATTCGCCCTGGGAGTTCGGATACGCTCTCGGCCTCAGCCGCCCGCTGACTCTGGCCGCCTCGCCTCGCCCCTGCGTCTTCTGCCGCGAAAATTTCACCGCCGGCCTGGAAATGTACGGCGGCCTCGGCGACCGCTACAGCTTCGGCCTGCCCAATACCGCGCACTACCTCGCTCCCTCGCTCGCCTGGAGCCTGCCGCGCGGCATGGCTCTGCGCGTCTCCCCCGGCTTCGGCCTCAATTCCAATAGCCACCGATTTCTCTTGCGCTGGAGCCTAACCCGCGAATTCTCCGGTTTCGGCCCGGCCCTCCGCCGCGTCTTCGGAGCCCGCCCATGACAACTCCTGCTTTGATCCGTTGCGCCGCTCTCGCGCTATTCTTCTCCGCTCTCGTTCTTCCCCGTGCCGACGCACAAACAATTCCTCCCGTCCCGCCCGCCCAATCCAAATTTGACTACCAGGAACTCGCCCGCGCGCCCCAAAAAGCCCGCAATCGTCCCAATCCTCTGGAAAATAACCCCGACGCTCCCGGCGCCGGGCGCAAACTCTTTGAAAAGCATTGCGCCGAATGCCACGGCTCGGACGCCGCCGGTACCAGCAAAGCCCCCAGCCTGCGCGCCGCCGAAGTCCGGCAAGCCACCCCCGGCGCCCTCTTCTGGCTGATCACCAACGGCGTCGTGCGCAAGGGCATGCCCGTCTGGTCCAAGCTGCCCGAGCCGCAGCGCTGGCAGCTGGTCCGCTTCCTGAAGTCCCTCGGCCCGCCCGAGCCTGCCCCGCAGCCTGTGTTAAACTGACGCATTGCGCGTTCTTGCAGCCGTTTGCAAAGTGGCTCCTCCGCGCCCTCGTTTATGGCCAAACAACTCTTCGGCACGGACGGCATCCGCGGAATCCCCGGCGTCGATCCCCTCGACGACGCCACTCTCTTCGCCACCGGCCGCGCCCTCGCCGCTTGCCTTCTCCTCGATCATCCCGCGCCGCGCGTCATGATCGGCATGGACACCCGTGAATCCGGGCCGCACATTGCCGCGCTTCTTGCGGCGGGCCTCTCCGCGGGGAGCGCTTCCGCCTCTTTCGCCGGCGTCATCACCACCCCCGGCGTCGCCTGCCTCGTCCGCCAGGAAGATTTTCGCGCCGGCGTGGTCATCTCCGCCTCGCACAATCCCTTTCAAGACAATGGCGTCAAACTCTTCTCGCACGCCGGCATGAAGTTCGACGACGCCTTCGAGGAAAGACTGGAATCTGAAATTCTCCGCCTGCGCTCCGTGCCCGCTCCCCCAAATCCGCCGCTTCTTACAGCCGATGAAACTCTCGACGCCGACTATCTCGCCTTTCTCCGCACCCGCCTCCTTCCGGGAGCTTCCCTGGCTGGGCTGCGCGTCGTTCTCGACTGCGCCCACGGCGCCGCCTATAAACTCGGCCCCGAACTCTTCCGCTCCCTCGGCGCGGACGTCATCGCCATCAACGTCTCCCCCGACGGCCGCAACATCAACGCCGGCTGCGGCTCGCTGCACCTCGAAGGATTGCAGGAGCGTGTTCTCCAGGAAAAAGCCGCCCTCGGCATCGCGTTCGACGGCGACGCCGACCGCGCCCTCTTCGTCACCGCCACGGGCCGCGTGGTCAACGGCGACGGCGTTCTCCTCGCGGCAGCCCGTTATCTCAAATCCCAGAGCCAGCTCAAGGGCGACCGCGTCGTGGCCACTTCCATGTCCAATCTTGGACTCGAACGCGTCCTCGCGTCCGAAGGCATTTCCCTTGCCCGGGCCGGCGTCGGCGATCGCTACGTCCTCGAAGAAATGCTGCGCGGCGGCAACGTCCTCGGCGGCGAGCAGTCCGGCCACGTCATCTTCCTCGACGATTCCCCCGCCGGTGACGGCCTGCTCACGGCCCTCAAAATCGCTTCCCTCGTCGCTCTCCGCGGCCCCCTCGAAGACCTTCTCCGCGGCTTCAAGGACTACCCGCAGAAAATCGTCAACGTGAAGGTCCGTTCCAAGCCTCCCCTCGATTCTCTTCCTGCCGTCGCCGCCGCCCTGGCTGCGGCCAATTCCGCTCTCGGCGCCAACGGCCGTATCGTCCTGCGCTATTCCGGCACCGAATCGCTCGCCCGCGTCATGGTGGAAGCCGAAAACGAATCCGACGTCCTGCGTTTCTCCGAATCCCTCGCCGCCGCCTTGCGCTCCTCCATCGGCGCTTAGCCCGCATTTCTCACGCGGGATGGAACGGCCCGCCCTCTAAAGAGGGCGGCTACAGAAGTCGGGGGAGTCTATTCGGCGGGAAATAAAATCGCAGGGTGACGCTTGCGGCTGAACGGGCAATCGCTTTGCGGGTGCGGGTGCGGGTGCGGGAGCGGAACAAGTTCCGCCCCTACTGCGCGAGTCTTGTGAGAAATCCGGGTTAGCCGCCCGCGCGGTTTTTTCCGCTTGCTTCGCCGCGGCCTTTGCATAAGATACTCCCATGCCACACATTACTTTCCCGGCAAGAGCCTTCCTCGCCGCGCTTCTTCTCTTTCTGGCCGCCAGCCCTGCCTCTTTTTCCGCGCAGGCCGCCTCCCCCGCTCCTTCCACCTATCCCGATACCGCCGGCGGGCTCGAAAAATTGGCAAAAGATATTTTCCGCGCCATCAAGGACGGCGATACGGCGGCCTACGGCTCTCTCATCAGCAGCCTCGCTCAGCCTGTTCCAAAAACCTGGTATGACGACGCTTTCGGCGATGATGGCGATTGGATCTATGCTGGCTATTCCCAAAATCTGCTCCGCAACGAGCATGATCTCAGTGAATTCTTCCTCAAAATGCGCGACGAAAAAGCCGCTTCTCCCCACGCCCGCAAACACGAGGCCGCCTGTGACGACAATGCCGGCGAATGGATCTATCCGGTGATGCTGATGCGGCGCAATCCCGTCCCGCTCTATGAACTCCGCCTTTTTTCGGGGGATCGTTTTTTTCGCTTGTGGACTCTTGCATACATCGATGGGGGTTTTCGCTTTGTTGGAAACATCCATCCCCCGGACTCGTTTCCCTCGTCGCGCAAAAATTTGCCCCCCGCGGAGGCTTCCTCCCAGGATCCCTCCAAGCGCATTCGCGTGGGCGGGAACGTGACGCAAGCCAAGATCAAGGTTCGCGTCCAGCCCGAATACCCGCGCATCGCTCGCGAAGAGCGCCTCCAGGGCACCGTCAACTTACACGCCATCGTGGGCAAGGACGGTTCCGTTAAGCAATTGCGCGTCATCAAAGGCTATTGCTCCTTGGCCGAGGCTGCCGTCAAGGCTGTCAGCCAGTGGCGCTATTCCCCAACCCTCCTGCTTGGCCAGCTGGTGGAAGTGGACACCAGCATCGACGTAATCTTTGCCCTTAACTTTTAGCCGCCCTCAGCCATCCACCTATCCCAAAGAATGGAGTCTCAACGAACAAACCTGTGAAATTCCGTATATTCACAGCCGAAATGCTTAGCAAGTTTCGCTTGTAATACTGAATAACTTTTTTGTATTCAGTTGTTTATAAAATATTCTGGTTCCTGGGCCACACTGGCATGCCACTTGCACTTACTCTGCCCAACATACAAGATTGGCTTCCCGGGGTGGCCGGAGATCCAACCTCGACTGGATCACGGTGCGGGGACCAACAGCTATAGGGGGCATACACTGCCCCCTTTTTTTTATTTCCGCACGCAGCTCCGCCTATTTCGGCCAGGCCGCCGCTGCCTTCCTATTGTTCTTTTTCATACTCAAAATGAAAGAGCGGCCGGTGGGGGGACCGGCCGCTCGGGCGTGGGGTTATGGAGGGTTTCCTGGTTCATAACCAGAAGCTGACCAGCCTTTGGGAGGCCAACCAACTCCTGATCACATTGAAAGTTTGCCGCGAGGGTCTGATTCCGTCGATAGCACCAAAGTTTAAAGTCCTAGTACTTTCGTTTACCCCTGTAGTACCAATAACTTGCACGCAAAATCCCTGTGTAAATCCTGTGGTTTTAGCGTTTTCCGCCTCCTCCAACCCTCGCGCCTAGGCTAGGGATTGCCAGCAAGGGAGCGGCGCAGTGTTTCCAAGGGAGCGGCGGGGTCCTGGAAGAGGCGGATGGCGGCGATGCCGGATGCGCCGGCGGAGAGGCACGCAGCGGCGTTGGCCGCGGTGATTCCTCCGATGGCCAGAACGGGAATTCTTACGGCGCGGCAGACATCGGCGAGGCGTTCTAGGCCCTGGGGAGGGCCGAAAGCTGCTTTGGAGGGAGTTGCGAAGACAGGTCCGAAAAAAATATAGCTGGCGCCGGCTTGCGCGGCGGCGCGAGCGCTTTCCAGGGAGTGGCAGGAGACGCCGACGAGGAAATCGGGAGGGGCGGCGGAGGAGCGCAGCCAGCGGGTGACCTCGGCGGCGGGCAGGGAGGATTCTCCGAGATGAACGCCGTGGGCGCCGGCGGCCATGGCGACATCAAGACGGTCGTTGAGGAGGATGCGCTGGCCAGGTCTTGCCAGGCGCAGGGCGGCGCGGGCGAGGGCGGCCAAGGATTTCCCGGAGAGATCCTTTTCGCGGATTTGAATCCAGTCGAGATCCGCGGCCGCGGGGCGGGCGAGAGCGGCGAGCAGAGCGGCTTGCGCAGGATCTTCGGAAGAGGAAGCGAAGAGGCTTCGGCGGTCGGTCACCCAGCACAAAATGGGTTTAGGAAGCGGAAGCACGGGAGGTCCGTGTGTGTTCGAGGATTTTGAGGATGCCGAGATAGATATCCAGCGCGCCCAGGCCGCTGACAACGCCGCGCAGGGAAGGGTGCAGGAGGACGGGGACAAGAGCGGGGAAGCGGCTGAGAAAATAATTCTGATCCCAGTGATGGGACCAGGGGAGATAGAGGAGAACGGCGCCCATTTCGAAACAGAGCAGGACGAAAATGGTCTGAGAAAGACGGTTCATGATCGGGGTGTACTCTCCGGGGGACCGGGAGAAGAAAATCAGCGCGCGGATTTTTGCAGCGTCGAGATTCTTTCGGCGACGTCGCGGTAATCAATGTTCGCGGCATAGACGAGCGAGAAGCTTTTTAATGCCGCGTCGAGATCGCCGGCCGACTCCTGGGCCACACCGAGATCATACCGCAAGGCGAGGGTGCTTTCCTGGTCGAGATCGGGAGTTTGCAGGGCGCGCTCGTACCAATGGGCGGCGATGGCCGGCTGGTTCTTTTCCATGAAGGCCAGACCGAGGAGGGTGCAGCACTGCATGGCGTAGCGGAAGGCGCGGCCGCGGTCGTGAGCCTTGGCGACTTTCTGGAATTCGCTGATGGCCTCTTCCAGCAGGCCCATTTCGCGGAAGGCGATGCCCAGGCTGTAGTGCGTCTCGATGTCCTCTTCTTCGTCCTCGGACTCCATTTCGCCTAGCTCCGCGCGAAACTCGTCGAAGACTTCCTGGAGGGCGGCATTGCCGCCGACGGGGGCCGCGGCGGGCGCGGGCTTGGGCGGCTTGGGAGGCTCCGGCTTTTTCGGCGCAGCCTGTGCGGGCTGGCTGGGCTTGGGTTGCATTTCGCCCAGGCCGAGATGATCGAGTTCGCTGGCCAGTTCAGCGAGGAAATCGTCGCTGGTAAGGTCGGCGGCGGACGCTGCTGTGGCGGGAACCTGCTCCTTTTTGGGCGGAGCCGGTTTGGAGGGGCGCGCCGTTTTGGGCAAGGGTTCCGTTCCAGAAGCGGGGCGAGCCTTGGGCGGAGCGGGTGGCGGCGGCGGAGGAGCGGCAGCCTCCTCGACGATCTCGACATCCAAGGACAGTTCTTCAGGTTCGGGCTCGGGAGCCGGCGGAGGAGGAGCAGGCTTCGCCGCGCGCACGGGAGGAGGAGGCGGTGGCGGTGGCGGGGGAGCAGCAGCCTCTTCGACGACCTTAACATCCAGGGACAGTTCCTGGGGTTCCGGTTCGGGTTGCGCCGCGGGCGCTTCTTCGACTGCCGAGGTCCACTCGGCGGACAAGTCCACCTCGTGAACGGCGCTTTGCATTGCGGGTGCTTCCTGGGGAATTTCCACGGGAAGAGAAAGTTCAACCGGGGCGGCGGGGATGGCCGCAACGGCGGGAATAACGGGGGGAGCCGCGACTGGAGGAGGCGGAGGAGGTGGCGGGGCTTGAGGGGCCACGGGGGTTACCTGAACCGGAGGAGGCGGCGGTGACGGAGGAACGGCGGCCGCCGGGACCGGGCTGGGAGCCGGCATTACATCCTCATCGGAGAGGCCGGCGGCGCGCTGGTAGCGGCGGCGCATTTCTCCGAAGCGGGCGGAATTGCGCGTGTCGTTGCGGTCGGCGTAGATCTGTTCGAGGGAGCCGGCGAGTTCGGCGGTGCGGCGGTTATCGCCGGAGCCGACGACGAAATCGAGCATTTTTTCGATGGTGCCGGTGTGGCGAGGGGCGCGTTTGAGAACGGCATCGAGCAGACTGATGGCTTTTTGGGTCAGGCCGTAGCTGGCGAAGAGATCGACGTCGGTGAGGGACTGGGTGACGAAGCGCTCGGTCTCGGGATCGAGCGCATCTTCTCCGTCGGCCGGCGAAGAAGAAGGAGGTTTTTCTTCCTCGTCGCCACGGAAGACTCTGGGGGCATCCTGCTTGGCCAGATCGGTGACGAAAAATTCCTCGGCCTGAGCCGGCGCGTTGTCGGGGACCACGGCGCCGCCCTGGCCGGAGGAGCGCAGGAGGGCGTTGAGTTTCTGCCGTGCATTGTCGTGGTCGGGCTGGGCCTTCAGGATCTGTTCGAAAAGTTCCTTGCCGCGATCCAGATGGCCGGAATTCACCAAGGCGTCGCCGAGCTGCAACTGGGCGTCGGTGAGGCGGTAGGGATCGGAAATGCGCTGGAAAGCGTCGACGAGCCATTCCTGGGGCTCGGTCTCGTCGGGCAATTGGGCAGCGAGATCGGAAAGGAGTTTGATGACGGGCTCGGACTCGCCCGCGGCAAAAAGAGGCTCGCGCAGGCTGCCGATGAGGGACTTGGCGGAATCAAACTCGCGCGCGGCGAGCATGGCCTCGGCGGCCTTTTGCATGGGCGCGTAATTCTTGGGATTGGCCTGGAAGAAACTCTGCGCCAGTTCCGCGGCTTTGTTCCAATTGGAATTCTTGAGGTAGAGCTCGAGAAGGAAGTCGGCATGCTCGCCGCCGTTGGCGATGTCCGGGAGCTTCTGAAGCTGCTGGATGGCTTCCTGGGTGCGGTTTTGAGCGGCGAAGGAGCGGGCGCGGATGGTAAGGGCGCCGGCGCTCTGAGGCTGAATCTTGAGGGCTTTTTCGGCGAGCTTTTCGCTTTCGGCGTATTCGCCGCGAGCCAGGGCGCGCTGGGCAGCTTCCACATATGCTTGTTCGGCTTCCTCGGACTGGCCGAGGGCCTGGTGGAGGTCGGCGAGGCGAATCTGGATACGCAAATTGTCGGGCTCGGCGGCCAGCAGCTTTTTCAGCAGGGCCACGGCTTCGATCTGGCGGTTGTTCTTGAGGTGCAATTCGGCGAGTTGCAGGAAGATGGGGCGGGCCTCGCTCATGACGCCCTGTTGGACGTAGAGTTCGGCGAGTTTTTCGAGGGGGCGAACTTCCTCGGGAGCCAGGCGAACGATGCGCTTGTAGGCGGCGATGGCCTTGGTCAGGAAACCGTCGTTGACGAAGACCTGGGCCAGGCGCTCGAAAAACTCCATGGCGTTATTGGTTTCGCCCTGGCGGATGTAGAGTTCGCCGACGGTCATCAGGGTGACCTGGTCATTCGGCTCGTACTTCAGAATGGACTTATATTCCGCAATGGCCTGCGGGACTTTTCCCTGATTGAGCAGCTTCTGGGCTGCTTCGACGTATTTGCTCTTGTTATAGGCCATTCGAGAACTCGAACAATGGAACTCCGTGCCTGCCGAGAGGAGTCATCCGCGGCCCCCACGCCAGTGAGGCAGGCGACATTCGTGCAGTCTCAACCCTAACAGGCGGTAAAAAGGCAAGTCAACGCGAGGTGAGAGGGGTGTGAGTAGGCAGTTATCCCGTGCCGGATAAGGCACGCAGCGGAAGATTAGTGGGGCGGAGCGGGGGAAAAAATCAGGAAGAAACGGGTTCCAGAGGCAAGGGGGCCTGGGTGGCGCGCGTGGACCAGCAACGGGCTTCGCGAACCGGGGCGAAGGAATGGCGGTGAAGCGGGGAAGGGCCATGCTGGCGCAGGGCTTCGAGGTGGTCGGGAGTGCCATAGCCCTTGTTGCGCGCCAGGTTGTAGAGCGGGTAGGCGGCGTCGCACTCGAGCATGCGCAGGTCGCGGTGCGTCTTGGCGAGGATGGAGGCGGCGGCGATGGAAACGGAGCGGGCGTCGCCTTTGATCAGAGATTTCTGCTCGATCAGGAGATCGAGATGCATGGCGTCAATGAGCAGGTAGTCGGGGCGGATGGAGAGCTGTTCGACGGCGGCGGACATGGCCTGGCGGCTGGCCTGGTAAATGTTCCAGGCGTCGATGCGCTGGGCGTCTATTTCGGCGACGGCCCAAGCCAGGGCGTGTTCGCGGATGCGCAGGGCCAGTTCGCTGCGGCGTTCGGGAGAAAGTTTTTTGGAATCGTCCAGGCCGATGATGCGGCGCTTGGGGTTGAGGAGCACGGCGGCGGCGACCACGGGGCCGAAGAGGGCGCCGCGGCCGGCTTCGTCAATGCCGGCGATGCGCGTCCAGCCGAGTTTGCGGGCCTCGCGCTCGAAACGGGATGAGCACAAACGAGCCATCGGAGGGGGATTTTAGCACGGTGCGGGAGAAGCAGGCGGCGGTGGCTGTGCATAAAAAAAGGCACGGCATTTTGCGCCGCGCCTTTCGCCTAAAGGTATGAAGAGTATTAAGCGGTGGTTTCGCCGCCGGCCGGAACGACCACGCGCGCTGCGCGCTTGATGCGAGCGGCTTTGCCGCGCAGATCGCGCAGGTAGTAGAGCCGTGCGCGGCGCACGCTGCCCTTGCCCATCACCTCGATCGAACTGATCGAAGGGGAGTGCAGGGGGAAAATGCGCTCGATGCCCACGCCGAAGCTGACGCGGCGGACAGTGAAGGTCGCGCCGGAAGCCCGGCCCTTCTTCGAGATGACCACGCCTTCAAACGCCTGCAGGCGCTCTTTTTCTTTTTCGCCTTCGCCTTCGCGCAGACGGACGTTCACTTTGATGGTGTCGCCCGTACGAAACTCGGGAAGATCCTTGCGCAGTTGCGCTTCGTGCAGCTTTCGAATAATCGGATTCATGTCCTTATTTTCCTGCAGACCCGCTCAGGTGGGGCCAGCACTTCCAAGCCAAACCGTAATTATATGCGAATCGGGAGCAAATGCCTAGTGACTTCCCCGCGGGGCGTTTCCAGGCCGGGAAGCGGAGTCCGTCCAGCCTGAAAAGAATTGCGTTTTCAATAAGATAGAGCGTTGCGTTAGGGCTGGGCAATGGCCACGGTGGCGCTCGTGGATTCCCATTCGAGACGCAGCGTGGCGGATTTTGGGCCCGTGCCGTCGAGCGCGATGGTGAAAGTTTCGACGGGGGCGGCGGTGGCGCTCACTTGCATTTCCACGCGCAGGAGGTCTTCGGCTTCGCCGGGATAGTCCGTGCCCCATTCGCCGGTTTTTTTGCTGAGGATCAGCGTCCAGCTCTTTTCGTTGGGAATGGTGAAGAGCGTGTAGCTGCCGGCGGGAACGGCTTTGCCGCCGATGGTCAGATTGGCGGTGGTGACGAAGCTGGTGGCTTCGTTGGCCCCGGTGCGCCAGATTTTGCCGTAGGGCACCAGAACGGCGCCGAAAATCTTTCGGCCCTTCATGCGCGGACTGCTGTAATCAATCTTGACGGATTTGCCGTCGGCGAATTTGTATTCGGTGGTGGCCGGGGGGCTGGGGCGCTTGCTCTTGTCGGTTTGCGCGAGGGCCAGGCCGGCGACGGCCAGGGCGAGGGCTGCGAGCAGAAAAAACTGTTTCTTCATGTTGCCTCCTGTGAACTTTATATATACGCGCTGGAGGATGGGTTTGCAAACCGTGGCGGGGTTACGCGTTGGGTCAGGGGCGTTGCGCAGGCGAGAGCAGGTCGGGGCGGTTGCGGCGGGTTTTTTCGAGGGCTGCGGCGCGGCGCCATTTGGCGACTTCGGCGTGATTGCCGCCGATGAGGACTTCGGGGACGCTCCAGCCGCGGAATTCAGCGGGCCGGGTGTAGTGAGGAAAATCAAGCAGGACGCGGAGGGTGGCCGGCGCGGCAACATCTTGTAGGGGCGGGGCAAGCCCCGCCCGCTCAGCGGCATCTACCACCACGCTAAACGATTCGTTGACCGAGGACGCCTCATTGCCCAGCGCGCCGGGAAGCAGGCGGGTAACGGCATCGAGAACGATGGCGGCGGGAAGTTCCCCTCCGCTCAACACATAATCGCCTATGGAAACTTCTTCGGTGGCGAGATGGTCGGCGACGCGTTCGTCCACGCCTTCGTAGCGGCCGCAAATAAAAATGATGCGGTCGAGCTGGGCGTAGCGGCGGGCGGTTTCCTGCGTAAAAAGTTTTCCGGCGGCGGAAAGCAGGACGATGGCGGTTTTGGGGTCCGGCGGGACGGGTTGCGCGGCGTCGCCTACGCCGTGGCCCAGCAGGGATTCGACCGCGGCGAAGAGCGGATCGGGCTTGAGCACCATGCCTTCGCCGCCGCCGAAGGGGCGGTCGTCCACGGTGCGGTGGCGGTCGTGAGTGAATTCGCGCAAATCCTGGACGTGGATTTGGACGAGGTTGGCCTCGCGGGCGCGGCGGACGATGCCGTGGTCGAGCGGCCCGGCGAAGAATTCCGGAAAGATAGTGATGAGGTCAAAGCGCATTCTTCATCCAGTGTAGCGGAGGAGGTGACTGGGGACCAGTGACTGGTGCTAAGAGGAAGAGGAAACGTTGCGGTCGAGCAGCCCCTCGGAGAGGACTACTCCGATGCGGCGGTTGGCGGTGTCGATGCGGGTGCAAATATCTTCGGCGAGGGGGGATGAGGAGTTCGCCGCGGGGAGTGCCGACGGCGAGGAGGGGAGCAGAGTGGCGATTCGATTCCCCGGTATCTACGCCCACGTTCGGAAGAAGAGCGCCTGACGCGCGATCGGCTGCGTCTTTTGCTCGAGCGCCGCTATTTGCTGCTGCGTCAGCGGGGTGAACTCCCTGGCCAGCCGCACATTCTCCTCGAGCTGCCCGACGGAATCGCACCCGATGATCACCGTACTCACCGCGTGCGATAGCGTGTAATACATCGCTTCTTTCATGGACAGGACGCCCGCATGCGGCGCCGCTCCTTCAAATCCCCCGGACTTGGCCGCCGCGGGATTCCAACTCTCCAGAATCCTTCCGCGCGCCGGGATTTTCATGCCAATGATTCCCATCTGTTTCTCGACGGCCAGGGGCAGCAGCTTTTCCAGGAAACTCAGGCGATGGCGGTCCGCGGCATTCACGGCCATGAGGATCTGGTCGAACGGAAATCTTTCCAGGCACTGCAGGAGCACGCCGGGATCAGCGTGTCCGGTCACGCCAAGAAAGCGCACCATCTTCTGTTCGCGAGCGGACACCAGCGCCTCCATGGCGCCGTTCTTTGCAAAAATCCGGTCCACATCCTCCTGCGTCGTCACATGGTGCAATTGCCAGGCATCCAGCTGATCGGTGTGCAGCAGCCGCAGCGATTCTTCGAGAAGCTTCAGGGAACCGTCGCGCGTGCGGTCATCGGTCTTGCTGGCCAGGTAGGTCTCTTTCCTCCTCCGCTTCATCACTTCGCCGACGTACCGCTGGCTCCAGCGTTCTCTCCCGCCGTACATCGCCGCCGTATCGATGTAATTGATCCCCAGGTCCAGCGCGCGCTCCACGATGGCAATCGCCGTTTCCTCGTTGTGCGGCTGCTCCACCGCCGCCTGTCCGCCCAGGCTGAAAATCCCCACCTTGTATCCCGTCTTGCCCAGATTCCGCGTCGGCATGGCCTTGGCCGTCTCCGGATTCAACGGCAGCGGCGGCAGCAAAGCCGCGGTATTGTTTAGCGCTCCGGGTGTCACCACACCCGCAGCCACTGCCGCGGTCAGCGCACTCGACCTTTTCAGAAATTCGCGTCTCGAGGAAGGTTTTCTTTCGTCCGAGGAGTTTCCCATGGCAGGCCTCCTGCTTCTTGGGCCATCCTAGCCCCGCGCTGCTTGGGGGTCAATACAAGCGCCATTCGCTTTGCCTCCCGCTGACCTGGAGCCGTCTCGAAATTACAGGTCTAAGATGTGGGGCGGGCGTTGAGATCGAGGAGGCCGTCGGGGAGGACGACTTCGATGCGGCGGTTGGCGGGGTCAATGAGGGTGCAGATATCTTCTGCGAGGGGGATGAGGACTTCGCCGCGGGGGGTGTCCACGGCGAGGAGGGGCGAACCACCGGGAAATTCGACGTCGCGGACGGTGCCGAGGGGGACGCTGGGGTTGGCGCGTTCGAAGACGGAGCAGCCGGCGAGGTCGCTGACGTAGTATTGGCCTTTTTCAAGAGGCGTGCGCTGGGAGAGCGGGAGCTGCACTTCGAGGTTGCGGAATTTTTCGGCGTCGTTCATGGAGTCGCAGCCTTCGAAGTGCAGGATGATGCGGTCGCCGTGCAGCCAGGCGCGGCGCAGGCGGACTTTGCGCGGCTGGCCCTGGCCGGAGGAAAGAAAAACTTCGCGGAGTTTGAGGAGGCGTTCGGGAAAGTCGGTGAGGATTTGCGCGGAAACTTCGCCCTTGATGCCGCGCGGGCGGAGAATGCGCGCGAGGGTCATGTAGGAATCGGAGGAGGAAGGCACGAGAGCGGCGCTATTCGACGATTTCGAGAGTCATGCGTTTCCTGGCCTTCACGCTGGATGCGCCGAGGATGGTGCGCATGGCCTTGGCCGTGCGTCCTTGCCTCCCGATGACTTTGCCGAGGTCTTCGGGATGGACGCGCAGCTCGAACACGGCCGACTGCGGACCTTCGACGGCCTTGACCTGAACGTCTTCGGGGTGGTCCACCAGCGCTTTGGCGATGGCCTCGACCAGTTCTTTCATCGGGTACCTCCGCGCCAAGGGGAATTGCGGAAACCGGAACACTGCGTCCGGCGAGGGGCCGGGACGCAGGCAGTCATGCTCAGCAAAAGCCGCGGGGAAATGCGCTACGCGATTTTCTGTTCGCGGAGAAAGCTGCGCACGGTGTCGCTCGGCTGCGCGCCGTGGCCGAGCCAATGCTTGATGCGCTCGACGTTGAGTTTGATTTCCGCGGGCTTCTTGAGCGGGTCATACGTGCCCACTAGGTCCACGGTGCGGCCGTCGCGGGCGCGGGTCCGTTCGATGACCACGACGCGGTAAAACGGCTTCTTCTTCTTGCCAATCCTTGCCAGACGAATCGTCAACACAGTCTTCTAGTCCTCCCAGAGCCTTTTAGTATAGCCCAATTGGGGTGGTTTTGGGGAAGCGAAGAGTGGGGAGGGGTGGCGTAGCGGGGGGTTGTGCGAAACGGGGCAGTTGAGATCCTTCGGCCCCGATAAAAGGCATCGGGGCCGAAGGATGACCGCGTTACTGGAGTTTATCCGTTGCCATCAGTGGGCGTGACCAGGCATGGCCATGTGGGAGTGCTTCGGCTCGCCCAGAGGAACCATGATGTGGGCGAAGGGGGTATTGGCCCACATGACGAAGGGGCCGCCGTTGCTGTGTTTGGTGGGCAGGCCGGCCAGGGCTTCCTTGTTGGGAACCAGGATCATGAGGTGCGGGCCGCCGCTGGGGATCCATTCGTTGTCGGGGGTGGGAGCGGTGGCGAAGGGGTCGGTGTTGCTGACCGCGGAATCGCCCACCAGCATATAGGCAAAGCCGATTTGGGTAATTGTGGGCGTTTCCTTTTTGACGTAAGCGTTCAGGAAGGTGAGCCAGGACTTGTCCATGCACCAGGGGTCGTTGCCGAGGCGGTCGGGGAGGCAGGTCCAGTCATTGGTGCCCTTGCGCAGTTCGGTCATGTCCCAGTCGAGGATGGTGGCGCCGGCGGAAATGGAGGCCGGGCCGGCCATCATGGCGCGCTTGATTTTTTCTTCCTTGGAGATGACTTTCTTCGCTTCTTTTTTCTCGGTTTTTGCGGCGGCCTTCTTCTCCGTTTGGGTGCGCGCCTGCATGGCCAAGAACAGGAGAGACAGAAGTGCAGCGGAGAATGCCAGGGCCCGGATTGCCTTTTTCATGGGAATGGTTTTCCTTTCGTGGCGTTTTAGCGAAGGGGTCCTTGCCGCCGAGAGACCGGCGGCAAGGGTGCAATTTAGCTGTGGCGGATGCGCCTGTCAATGCGGAAGTGGCAAGAAGAAGACTTATTTGGCCGGTATTCCGGGGCTGGGATAGAATCGCGCGATGAGTGAGCCGGGCATACGGTTGGGGACTTCGGCGTTCACGGCGGCGGGGTGGCCGGGGAGTTTTTATCCGGCGGGGATGAAGCCCGCGGAATATCTTTCCCATTACGCCACGCAGTTCGATACGGTCGAGTTGGACAGCACGTTTTACCGCGCGCCGGCGGCCAGCGTGGTGCGCGGGTGGCACGCGAAGACGCCGGCGAATTTTGTGTTTGCGGCCAAGGTGCCGCAGATCATTACGCACGAAAAAATGCTGGTGGATTGCGGCGAAGAATTGAAACAGTTTCTCGGCGTGATGGACCTGCTGGGAGAGAAACGCGGCCCGCTGCTGTTTCAGTTTCCCTATTTCAATAAATCCAAATTCGTGAATGGAGCGGCATTTATTGCGCGGCTGCGGCCGTTCCTGGCGAAATTGCCGGCGGACTACCGCTTTGCGGTGGAGATTCGCAATAAATACTGGCTAGTGCCGGCGCTGGCGGATGCGCTGCGGGAACGCGGGGTGGCCCTGGCGCTGATTGACCATTCCTGGATGCCGCCGATTGGCGAAGTGCTGCAGAAAATCGATCCCATCACCGCGGACTTTACCTATATCCGCTGGCTGGGCGACCGCCAGGGAATCGAGGAGCAGACCAAGAGCTGGGACAAGACCATCGTGGACCGGCGGCGGGAACTGCGCGCATGGGCGGAAGCGTGCAAGAAGTTTCTGGGGCGAGGGATCGCGGTTTTCGCGTTTGCCAATAATCACTACGCCGGGCATTCGCCGGACACGGTGCGGCTGTTCCGGGAAATACTGGAGAAAACCGGAAAAGAGAAGAGTTAAAAAACGGGACAGTGCCGTTCGCGAACCAGCGGGCAAGATAGTTTTGACAGGTTTGCGTTAATTCACTACATTGCGCCTAAGCGCAGACTGAAACCGAGTCTGAGATCCCAGAGCGGCCGGCAACCCCGGCGGAATGCAATTGATTCATGTTCACAAAGGAGAAATGCCGATGAAGCTGCGAATGAGTCTACTTGCAGGGATGAGATGGATGCTGACAGCGGCGGTGACGCTTGCTTTGGCGGGCGGGGCCTTCGCGCAAAGCGCCGATGACGAGATTCCCAAGGCTGCGGTGGCGGGACTTGCGGGCATGATGATGTTCATGTTCTTGTTTGTGGCGGCCGCCTACGTCTATATGGCGCTGGCGCTGATGACCATCGCGAACAAGACCAAGACGGAAAACGCCTGGCTGGCGTGGATTCCCATCGCCAACATCATCCTGATGCTGAATATCGCCAAGAAGCCGATCTGGTGGATCGTGCTTTGCCTGATTCCCCTGGTGAACATCGTGATCTTTGTCCTGGTGTGGATGGGCATTGCGGAAGCGCGCGGCAAGGCCAGCTTCTGGGGAATCCTGATGATCATTCCGGTGGTGGGACTCATCGTGCCGGGATTCCTGGCGTGGGCGGACTGATTTTTCGAAACGAGAAACGCGAAATTCAAAAAGCGGAGCGCGACAAGCCTTGGCCCGGATGGGTGCAGGACGTCTCGCTCCGCTTTTTTTGTGCGCGGCTAGCCCGCATTTCTCACGAGGAATGGCAGGTCTGCGCGGCCGGGGGAAAAGGCCCGCCCTCTGAAGAGGGTGGCTACAGATTACGGGCTGATTTTACTGGGCGAAGAATTAAGATCGCCGTGTTACGCGCACGGAGAAACAGGAAACCGTGCCCATGGAGCAGCGGGCGGGGCAAGCCCCGCCCCTACAGGCGGACTCTTGTGGGAAATTCGGGCTAATCCCCGGCGGGGGTTTCCACGTGCTGCTCGGACTCTTCCCAGGGCGGGAGGATATGGATCAGCAACAAGAGAACCAGGATGGGCAGGAGGAGCAGGAAGCCGGAAGTCAACAGGCCTTCGAGGCCCATGAGCTGCATCTTGTAAGTGGTGAGGCCGCGGAGGCTCTTGGAGAAAAGCTGGCCGCCGATGACCACGTTCCAGCGGGTGCTGAAGATGCCGATCTGGATGAGGATGGCGGCGCCGGCGTAGAGCAGGCGGCGAAGCTCTTCGGGGAGATTGAGGATGCCCTTGCGGCGAAGCGCGGGCGAGACCGAGCCGAGCAGGATCAGCGGGACGACGGTGCCGAGAAAAGCCTGCAAGATGATCAGGCTGAGGAAGAGGCGGCTGAAGACGAGCTGCGAGAGGATATGGATGGACTCTTCGGCTTCATAGAGGCGGTGAATGAAGTCCAGCATTTCCAGGGAAAAATCCACGACCAGAGCGTAGAAAAGGAACGAGGCCAGCTTGTCCATGCAGGGCATATCCACGGGCTTGCCGCGCAGCAGGGTGCTCAGGAAGTAGATGAGCAGCATGAGGGCGATTCCGGAAACGATGGCGGAGAAAAGAAAGACCACCGGAATGAGCACGCTGGACCACCAGGGGTTGGCCTTGACCGAGCCGAAAATGAAGCCGACGTAGCCGTGCAGGAGGAAGGCCGAGGGAATGCCGATGAGGGTGATGAAGCGGCTGGCGCTGCGGTCGAAGCGCAGAGAGTTGGGGGAGAGGTCGGTGGCGCCGAGGGTCAGGAGAAGATGGGTCCAGCGGAGCAGGCCGGTTTCCTTTTTCGCCCACAGCACCATGTCCTTGCGATAGTCCAGCCAGATTTCCAGCAGCAGGACCACCATCAGGTACCAGGCGTAAACGAAGCCGAACATGGCCATGGCGGAATGGAAGTTGGGGGTAAGAAAAATTTCGAAGGAGCGCTCCGGATGGCCGAGATGCAACAGCAGAGCCAGCGGAGCGACGATGAGATAGGCCAGGGCGGTGAGCAGAGCGAGGCGGTAGGTGGGCTGCACTTCCTTGACGTCGAAGATGCGCACGAGCGAGGCCAGGATGAAGGCGCCGGCGACCAGACCGGTGAGGTAGGGATAGACCACGACCAGCAGACCCCAATGCAATTCGACTTCATTGGGGTAGATGTATCCGGTGACTTGGCGGAGGACTTCCTGCAGAGGATCCACGGTTAACGTACCTCCTCGTCCAACTGCGCGTAGAACACCTTGGGCTTGGTGTTGAGGTGCGGTTTGAGAGTCATGATCTTGTTGAAGCGGGTGAAGCGCGCCAGGGGACTGTTGCGCTGTTTGAGATCGCCGAAGACGCGCGCGCCGGTGGGGCAGACCTCGACGCAGGCGGGGAGCAGGCCCTTGGTCACCCGGTGGTAGCAGAAGGTGCATTTGTTGGCGGTTTTCGTGCGCGGGTCGAGGAAGCGCGCGCCATAGGGGCAGGCCTGGATGCAGTAGCGGCAGCCGATGCAATAGTCGTTGTCCACGAGGACCACGCCGTCTTCGGTGGCGAAGGTGGCGCCCACGGGGCAGACCTGAACGCAGGGCGGATCGGTGCACTGGTTGCACAACTTGGGGACGAAGAAGGTGCGCAGAATTTCCTTGTCGGGAGTCTTGGAGGTGAAGCCGCCGATGCCGCCGTTGGGGCTGTCCACGTCGGTCTCGCCGTCGGCGCCGATGACGTAGCGCTCGATCCAGGTGCGGAAGTAATAGGGCTCGCGCGGAACGTCGTTTTCATTTTTGCAGGCGTCGGCGCAGCGTCCGCAGCCGATGCATTTAGAGACATCAATGCCCATGCCGTAGTAATGGTCGCGGGCGTTGTAGGCGCCTTCGGGCTCGGCTGCCAGGGCTTCGACGGCGGAGATGCGCAGCCCGAGCAAAAGAAGAGGAGCGGCGAGGGAAAACGTGTGCAGGAATTCGCGGCGGCTATCCGAAACCGGCGGCTCGCTGCAGGGCGAATTGCGTTTGGGGTTGTCCATCAATCCCCCTCGGGCTGGTGAGGATAGTGGCACTGCCAGCACAGGTAACGGGCGTTATGGGACTGCATGTCAATGCGCAGAATTTCCTTGGGGCTGCGCGCATCCTGCGCGTGGCAACTGCCGCAGAATTCGCGGTCGCGCGGTTTTTCCGGATGCACCAGGCGCGGAGTGACCTTGTGCTTTTCCGGGGTGTTGTGGCACTGCACGCAGGCGAGCTGGGCGTGGCGCGAGACCGCCTTGGAGCGCGCAATCTGCCCATGGCAGGCGCCGCATTCTTCGGGCGTGTGCGGCGGTTCCGGGGCGTGGGGATTGTGGCAACTGATGCAGGCTTTCACCGGATTGTGGGTGACGGGGTCAATCTGCGGGAAGCCGGTGGGGCGCGTGGGATCGTAGCCATGGCACAGCGGGCAATAGCCGCGGGTGCGCGGAGCGGGCGGCTTGATGTCCGCGGGAGATTCCGTGTGCGCCGCGGCCGGCCCGTGGCAGACTTCGCAGGAGACGGATTGGTGGCGGGCCTTACTGTGCATGGCCACGATCTCCGTATGGCAGAGGGCGCAGGCCTCCCGCCCGGCGTAGCGAATGGGCAGTTTTTCGATGGCGTCCACCGCGGCGGCGCGATAATGGCCGCGCTGCCCAAAGGTTTTGGGCACGAGAAAATGCCGGGCTGTGCCCAGCCCGACGATCAGAACCGCCGCGACCAGGAGAAGTCTGGAGGACTGTTGTGTCATGGAAAAGCAGACCTAAGTGGGGAGGGTGCAATTGGGCTGCCAAGAGGGGGGAGCGGGAAGCTGTTTTAATATATTGAAAATAAGGTAGTTATAGAAAAGCTATCACGAAAAAAAGAATTTCCACTTTGAAATATTGGGCGTTTTGCCGCAGAAGGCGCGTTTTTTAACCCGCTACTTCTTGATGGCTTCGTCGGAGAAGATTTTGCCGTCCTTGATGTGGATGATGCGGTGGGCGTGCTGGGCGATGTCGTGCTCGTGAGTGACCAAGATGATGGTGTTGCCTTCGGAGTGCAGGCGTTCGAAAACGGTCATGATTTCGTCGCCGGTCTTGGAGTCGAGATTGCCGGTGGGCTCGTCGGCCAGAATGATCGAAGGGTTATTGACCAGGGCGCGGGCGATGGCCACGCGCTGGCGCTGCCCGCCGGAGAGTTCGTTGGGTTTGTGCATCATGCGCGGAATCAGGTCCACCAATTCGAGGGCTTTTTTGGCGCGCTCGATGCGCTCCTCGGCGGGCGTGCCGTTGTAGATAAGCGGCAGTTCGACATTGTGCAGAGCGGTGGCCCGGGGAAGCAGGTTGAAGGTCTGAAAGACGAAGCCGATTTCCTTGTTGCGGATGTGCGCCAATTCGTCGTCGTCCAGTTCGCTCACCAGGCGGCCGGCCAGCCAGTATCGTCCGGAGCTGGGGGAATCGAGGCAGCCGATGAGGTTCATCAGGGTGGATTTGCCGGAGCCGGAGGGGCCCATGATGGCGACATATTCGCCCTTGTGGATTTCCAGGCTGATGCCGCGGAGGGCCTGCACCTGTTCGGAACCCATCTCGTAGTGGCGGGCGAGGTCTTCGGTCTTGATGACCGTGCCGGAGGAAACCAGGTCCTCGCGGAAGGAATCGGGGGCTTGTGTTTCAACGGCCATGCGGCGGCTCCTTGGGCAAACGAAGAAAAGTTTTTGAATTCCTGAGCTACTGCTCCGGCTGCTTCTTGGGAGCGCTGTTGTCCACCTTCACCGAGGATTCCGGTTTCAGCGTGCGCAGGGCTTTATAGCTTCCGGTGACGATTTCATCGCCGGATTGCACGCCGGAGGTGACTTCGATGTCGGTGACGCCGCTGATGCCGGTCTCGACGGGAGTGAACAGGGCTTTTTTGCCGCGGACCAGGAAAACGCCCTGAATTTCATCTTTCTTGTTGTCGCTCCCCGCGGCGGGAGGAGGAGCAGCCAGAGTGACGTTATCATCGGGCTTGCCCTTGGCGAGCTTGGCGGCTTCCTCAAGTTCCTTGCGGGTGCGCACGGCCAGCGCCTGAATGGGAACGGAGAGAATGTTTTTGCGCTCGGCGGTCCTGATCTTGGCGGTGGCGGAAAGGCCGGGGCGCAGATTGGCGGGAGGAGCGGCGAGGGTGACGACGACTTTGAAGTCCTTGGCTTCCTGCGTGCTCGCGGTGGTCTGCGTGGTGGCCAGGCCGGAGCTGCGCAGGACGGCCTGCGAGCCGATTTCGGTCACCTTACCCTTGAAGATTTTGCCGGGAATGGCGTCGATGGTGACGTCGGCATCCATGCCGTTCTTCACGTTGATGATGTCGGTTTCATCCACCTTGACCTCGGCGGTGACCACGGACATATCCGAGATGGTCATGAGGAAGCTGCCAGTGGCGTTCTGAATGCCAGGAACGACGTTTTCGCCGACGCGCACGGGCAGGTAGCTGATGATGCCGTTGATGGGCGAGGTGTAGGTGGTCTTGCGCAGAGTGTCGCGGGTGCGCGTGAGGACCGCCTGGGCCTGGGCCTGTTGCGCGCGGGAACGTTCAGCTTCGGCACGCAGTTGCGTCACGCGGGCTTCGCTGGCGGCTTCGGCGGCGACGGCGCTTTCATAGGCGGCGCGGCGCGTGTCAAATTCGGATTTGGGGATCAGGCCGTCCTTGAAAAGACCCTGGCTGCGATCCCAGTCCAGCTTGGTGCGTTCGGTGTCGGAATGGCGCTGGCGGAGATCGGCCTGCGTGGCCTTGAAATTCGCGTCCGAAGAGAGAATGCCGGCTTCGGAGGAAGTCAGCGCGGCGGCCTGCGCCTGCACGTCGGCGGACTGCTGGATACTCTCCTGGAGGAGGAGACGGTCGCCCTTTTTGACCTGTTCGCCTTCCTTGACGAGAATGGCGGTGATCTTGCCGAAACCCTCGGCGTAGACGTTTGTGTAGGTGGTGGGCTTGACCTCGCCCGAAGCGGTGACCTGGGAGACCAGATCCTGCCTGGAGACCTTGCCGGTCTGAACGGTGACCACGCCTTTATTGGCCTGATTGATGCTGAAGAGCACAATCGCGCCGAGAATAGCCGCGCCGCCCACTCCGATACCAATTTTTTGCCACTTCTTCATCTTCTTTCCCTTCAATCGCTTGCATGGCAGATCAGGTGTTCCGCGCTGGTCCCCGGGTATGGCGTAAGCCGCAGTTCTCTACCGATCCGCCGTAGCGCGCCCACTAGTCTATCCCTTTATACGCATCGCAGGCCTAAAAGTTTCCTGTGGCGCGTCGAAATGGACCGGAAATACTTGTCGAATCAACGAGCAGCCACACGGGGCTTGCGCTTGCCAGGAGTCATTGCCTAGAAATCGCCCGGCTCGTTCGAGGAAGAAAAAGAGTGGAAGAGAGGCGGTACGCTATTTTGGCTCACTTTGGCATGCTATACTTCGTGGGTCCGGTGCGAATTCTTCCTGCCGGGCGCCGCGGAGAGGTGGCCGAGAGGCTGAAGGCGGCGGTTTGCTAAACCGTTGTACGAGCTAACACTTGTACCGGGGGTTCGAATCCCCCCCTCTCCGCCAGAATTTCTTAGAATCCATTCAAAGCGGAAACTTGCCGACTTCTCTTGAAAGCAGTTTCCTACCATTCAGAGAATCCCAGTTTTCTGGTTGCAGGGAAGTTCAGTGCATTGTGTGTGAGAGGGGGCGGCTCAGCACACCCCCTCTCGTGGGTTGGATGGCTACGCCGAGACCGCAGCGGAAGCTGGCTTACCGGGAGGCAGAGTCGCCGGGTGGCCGTGAAACTGGGCCGCTTCGGTCGAGCCCGCCAGAGCTGTTGTGGAGGAGTTGCCGCTGGAGACCACCTGGGCGATTGCATCGAAATAGCCAGTGCCGACAAAGCGCTGGTGGGTGACGGCGCTGTAGCCGAGTTCCTGCGCGGCGAACTCCTCCTGCTGAAGTCTTGAATAGGCGGCCATGCCGGCTTGAGCGTAGCCGCGCGCGAGATGAAACATGGACAGGTTGAGCGCGTGGAAGCCGGCGAGGGTGACGAACTGGAACTTGTAGCCCATCTTGCCGAGTTCCTGCTGGAACCCGGCGATGGCCGCGTCGTCGAGCTTCTTCTTCCAGTTGAAGGAAGGTGAGCAATTGTAGGCCAGGAGTTTGCCGGGAAATTTTGCGTGGATGGCTTCGGCAAATTTCCTGGCCTCCGCCAGATCGGGCGTCGAGGTTTCGCACCAGAGCATATCGGCGTAAGGCGCGTAGGCCAGGCCGCGGGCGATAGCCGCGCCGATCCCGCCGCGGAACTGATAGAAACCCTCGGGCGTGCGTTCGCCGTAAATAAATTCGCGGTCGCGCGGGTCGGCGTCGGAGAGCAGGAGGCCGGCGGAGTCGGCGTCGGTGCGAGCGATGAGAAGCGTGGGCGTGCCGCAGACATCGGCGGCGAGGCGCGCGGCGACGAGTTTCTCGATGAATTCGCGCGTGGGCACGACCACCTTTCCGCCCAGATGCCCGCATTTCTTCGCGGAGGAAAGTTGGTCTTCAAAGTGCACAGCCGCCGCGCCGGCTTCGATCATGGATTTCATCAGTTCGTAAGCGTTCAGCGAGCCGCCAAAGCCGGCTTCCGCGTCGGCGACGATCGGCGCGAGCCAATGCGTGCCCGAGCTTTTCCCTTCGGCGGATTCGATTTGGTCGGCGCGCAGAAGGGCGCGATTGATGCGCCTGACGAGATTGGGCGCGCTATCGCTGGGATAGAGGCTTTGATCGGGATAGACGTCGCCGGCGGTGTTGCCGTCGGCGGCCACTTGCCAGCCGCTGCAGTAAATGGCCTTCAGCCCGCCCTGCATCATTTCGATGGCCTGGTTGCCGGTGATGGCGCCCAGCGCAGGGACGTAGGCCTCGCTGTGCATCAAATTCCAGAGGCGCTCCGCGCCCAGGCGCGCGAGCGTGTACTCGATCTGGATGGAGCCGCGCAGCCGGAGCACATCGGAATACGAGTAGGGGCGCGTAATGCCGGACCAGCGGGGATTACCGCTCCATTCCGCGTGATCCTGATTGTGCTTGCCGTTGGCCCCGTTGCTTCCGTTTGCTGACATTGTGCTCTCCTTGTCTTTTCTGCTGAAAACTAAAACTCTTCCTCAAACCGGATTGAACTCGCCGCGGTGAATCATTTCTTCGCTGATCGCGCGGGCCTCGCGGAGCCTCGCAGCCGCTTGCGGATCATTTTCACCGGCGGTTTCACGAAGGAGCCGGTCAAGTTCTTCGTCGAAGAGTTGCTCGATCAGCTCCGGGGTATGGCGAATTGCAAAACCGTTTTGGTCGAGAATTTCAACCGTTTCCGCATGCCTCATGCGCTGGGCGATCATCAGGCGGTAAATACGGTCCGTGGCCAGGTCTTCCATGTAGCCATCGAGGAGGCTCGCGCCTTTGCCCTTCAGGACGCCGTGGCGATAGCGAATCACGGTTCGAATCGCGGCGCGCGTTCCCGCGAGCGTGCGCTGGCCGATGCCCGTCGGAGCCGGGCGAAGATTGGGACGGGTATTGGCGCTGGCTGGCCGCGTTAAAAGCTGATTGGGAACGGGAAATTGCGAGACGGCGATTTCGTTCTGGTCGGGATGGCCGGTCCAAGCGCCATCCATCAACGAAAGCGATTCGTTCTTCTTGTCCTCGGCGAGAACTTTCAACGCGCGGGCGTTCAGCGCGGCGTCTTCGCGGCTGGGATAGAGAGCAGTCATGCCGCCGATGGCCAGCAGGCCGTGTTTGTGGCAGATCTCCGGCAGGAGATTGCGCAGATTCTGGAAGAAGGCGACGTTGTGGGGAATGGTGTTGCGGTCGGGAAGTACCCATTCCGGATTTTCAAGGTTGAAATGGATCAGGCTGGCCATGTAGTCCCAGCGGCCTAGATTCAGACCGAGGATGTGGTCGCGCAGATTCCAGGCGAATTCTTCCATTTGAAGAGCCAGCGGATGCGATTCAACGAGCGCCATGCACTTGATGGCATTCGCCGGAAGACCTTTGGCGCGGGCAATCATCTGGAAGAGATCGCGCCACCAGAACGCCTCGTCGGCGGATTCGGATTTTGGAATGTAGATGCACAGCGGATGCTGGAGCGCGCCGAAGTCGGTCTGGTAGGCGACCAGGGCAACGTCGAAGAGCGGCGCGGGGAGCAGTTCTCCCTGGAGAACGCCGGCCTGATAAAGGTGCAAGCCGCGGGGGCGGGTGAAAATGACCGTGGAGCTTGGCTGAATGGCCACGGTTTTGTCGCGCTTGGCGTCGAAGTAGGTCAAGCGGCCGGCGAGCGCTTCGAGAATATTCGTGATTCCGCGCGCGTTGTGTTCCCAGGTGTTTGCCGTCGAGTCCTCAAGATCGAGCATGACGCCGGGAGCGCCGGAGTTGAGCATTTTCACTACGAGATCGGCTTCATCGGCGGGGCCGGTCATTTGGTTGCGCTGGTCGGCGCACCAGTCCGGGAGCTCGATGCGCCAGGAATTGGTGGTGGCGACGGAAGGCGGCAGGTAATCCGGGAGCCGGCCGGCGTGCGCTTCGGCCAGGGCGTAATCGCGATGGGCGATGAGGGTGCGCTGGCGCGGCGTGAGCGCGGCATGGAGCGGCGCAAGAAATTCGAGGAAGCCTTTGGGGAGATCGCGGACGGCATCAAAGTCCGCCGGGGCGGAATTAGTCGGAATGATACGATTCGAAAAAGGCGGAGGCGCCAATGCCTCCCTCAGCTTGCTGGTCCCTGTGGCCATGATCCCCGTCCTTCCTTTCCCCGCGGGCGTCCGCCGAATCCAGCGGCGAACCTGCTCGAGATGGAGTAGACTCCAGGATCGCCTCCCAGTCAAAGGGACACGTCCGATTCGGACGAGTCGTCCGATTGGGCCGGTTTAGCCCTGTTCTTGCGCAAGGCAGCGAAGAATGGGGTTTGATTCTGTGGACGCAGCAGGGCCCGCCGCGGGGGGAGAGCATGTCGTCGCGCATGGACAAGCGAAACACAAAGCACGACAGGGAAATTCCTGACGAGTTTCTGAAACAGCTCCGGGAAGATATCGCGTGGCGCAGAATCGCCAGTGGTCTCCAGTGCCTCGCGGCCCATAAGCAGCTTGTGGAATCATGCGAACCGCGCCAGAAAAACGCGGCCATCCTGCTGGAGTACTTTGCCCAGTGGGTGGACATCGGGTTTTCCGGCAGACGCCTGTTAAAGCGGCTCCTGTCGCGATTTTCCGGCGTCCGCCGCGAGTCGCTTTCCTTGCTGGAATTCGCGCACCTGAGAATGGCCGAAGGGCTTATGGCCATGGCCGAGGAGGAATTTGGAAAAGCCATCAAGTGTTTTGAGACGGTCCTCGCGCTGGAAGAGGAAATCAGCGATAAGCCAATCATGTCCATCGCCAATTTCTGGGTCGGACGATGTCTGCGGCGGCAGGGCCGGTACGATGACGCTCTCGGGTATGTGGCCAAAGCGCGGGAACTGGCTTTGCGCTTGAAGTACCCCAAGATGGCCGCGGTCATGCATGTGCTGGAGGGGTGGATCGCCTTCCAGGAAGGCCACCCGGAGGAAGCCGCGAGGATTCTCCGTGAAGCAGAGGAAGTGTTGGCGGATACCGACGACTGGGTAACCCTCGGAAACATCAGCTCCGCTTACGGCAGAATCGCCCGCCGGCGGGGCAACTATGAGCAAGCGCTTTCCAAGTTCGAAAAAGCGATCGAGCAATACAATCAGCGGGATCCGTTCAATCGAAATCTTGCCAGGTCTTTCGTGAACATCGCATTTGTGAAAAGGCTGCTCGCGCTTCAGCTTGCCAACAAGATGGATTCGGAAGCGGCGAAATCCAGGAAAAGACGCCAGGGCGGCGCGAAATCCGCGGCCTTTCCCAAGCTCCGAGGACGCGAGCAGCTCACGCGGCTTCGCGCGGAAGCGTTCGAACATCTTGCCAAGGCCCGTGAAATTTATGACCGCTATGACGACCATCGCGGCAACGGCAATGTCCATGTCACGTTTGGCTATCTGAACCTCGATGACGGAGAACTCGATCGCGCCGCGGCCGAAGGAGCTACGGCGTTCCGCCTGGGCGACGAGAAAAAAGACATCGTGCTCAAGGCCCGCGCGCGCATGCTGCAGTCCGCGGTGGAATGCGCCAAGTTCGAAGAGCAGATTGAGGAAGGCTCGAGCCGCGTGCCCTCCTCGCAGCTGGCTTGCGAATTCTCCCGCGAGGCTCTGGAATCCGCAAAGCACACCCAGAACCGCCGCCTCATCGCCAAGGCGCATATTGCATTGGGTTTGGCGCTCTGCCTGGGTTTTCCGGAGGACCTGGAAGCGGCCCAGCAGTGCGCGGACGGAGCGGCGGCGCTGCTGAAGCCTGCGCATCAGGACTATGTCTGGAGAGAGCTGCAGGAGCTGAAGCGCAAGCTTCGCGGAGCCGGCAACATCAGCTCCACGCTCCGGGAATGGTCGCAAGGCATCGTCGGAAACAAATCGTTTCAACAAGTGAGCGAAGAATTTGCAGCCCTGGTGATTCCCAAGGTGTGGAGGCACGAGGGTTGCAAAGTAGCGCGGGTGGCGGCGCGCTTGTCCATCTCCCCAAAGAAGGTTCGGAGGATATTGCGAGATCAAGGATTGTTGAAAGGCGCGGAAAGCGGGTAGCAAATTCTTGCCGCGAATTGCCGATTTGCAGAAGCGCGGCGCGCGCCGGCCACAATCTCCATGCGAGGACCAGTGGAAAATCAGGGAGGCTTGTTGTAGGCTGGCGCCGCATTTCCAAGGGAACTCTGATGAGCCTGAACCCCCAACGCACGGTCGCCGAATTGAAGGAGTTGCGCGCGCTCACCGCGGACGAAAACGGGGCGCAGCGCGTGGCCTGGACGGACACGTGGTTGCGCGCGCGGGAATGGTTCGCCGCAAAAGTAAAAGAGCTTCCCGTGGAGCAGCACCGCGATGCGGCCGGAAATCATTGGGTCACGCTGGCGGGAGCGTCGGAAAAGGCGCTGCTGATCGGCGGGCATCTCGATTCCGTGCCCAACGGGGGCTGGCTCGACGGGGCGCTGGATTTGCTTGCGGGCCTGGAAGTGCTGCGGCGAATCGCGTCGGGGTTTGGCGGGCGACCGCCGGTCACGGTACGTCTGGTGGATTGGGCGGATGAAGAAGGGGCGCGCTTCGGACGCAGCGTGCTGGGCTCTTCGGCTTTTGCCGGAACGCATTCCATTGCGGCGGATCGCGGGCGTACCGATCGCGACGGCGTGAAACTGGAAGATGCGCTGCGGCGCTGCGGTGTGGAAATCGATCAATTTCCGGAGGCCCGGAAGGAGCGAAAAAACGCCGCGGCTTATATCGAATTGCATATCGAGCAGGGGCCGGTGCTGGAGCGCATGGGGCTGCCGCTGGGCGTGGTGCTGGGCACGAAAGGAGTGGAGCGGCACATCATTACCTTTCACGGGCAGGAAGCGCATGCGGGATCGACGCCGATGAACGCGCGGCGTGACGCCCTGGCCGCGGCGGCCAAGCTGGCGCTGGAAATCCGCAGCATCGCCGGGAAGCACGAAGAGGCCGTGTGCACCATGGGCAGCGTGAAAACGTTTCCGGGAATCGCCACGGCGGTGGTGGGCCGCTGCGAAGCGACGCTGGACCAGCGCGATCTGGACGCCGGCGTGCTCGCGCAGATGTACCGGGAAGCGCAGGAAGCCAGCCGGCGGTTTGCCGCCGAGGAGAATTGCACGGTGGAGTGGACGCGCTTGTGGAACATTGAACCCGTGCCGTTTCATAAGGATTTGCTGGAGCTGTGTGAGCAGGCCGTTCGGGAAACATCGGGCGCGGCGCACCGCCTGCCTTCGGGTCCGCTGCACGATGCGGCGGAAGTGGCGCGCGCGGGAATTCCCAGCGTGATGATGTTCGTGCAGTCGCTCAAGGGCATCAGCCACAATAAGATCGAGGACACGCGGGAAGAGCATCTGGAAATGGCCGTGGTGGCGCTGGACCGCCTGGCGTCGAAGACGATGGAATGGATTTTGACGCAACGCTAATGGGATGTCGCTCGTGGTTCGTGACTCGTGCAAATTGCGCCGAGCGTTCCCTCCAAGTCTCATCCTGAAATTTGGGCGCGACTGTTTTCAGTCCAGTTCTAATCGGGACCGGCTTAGCGGCTGAGTTTCTGGGAGAGGGCGCCGGCGTAGCCGAGGGCTTGGCGCCAGCCGGGAAAGCGCCCGGGGAATTCGGCACAGAGCTGGCGGGCAATTTCTTCGAGGGAGCGCCGGCCGTCCATTAAGGCGAGTGTTCGGGCATGCAGCGCGCCGTCTTCGGAAAGAGAGGGGACGTAGTCGGCAGCGGTCTTGCGGAGAGAGACAGGTGAGAGCAGCATGCCCTGTAGGTCGGACTGGTCAAAGGAGAAGCGCGTCTCGGCGGATTTTCCGGCCGGGGCAATGCGCGTTTTCCAGCGCCAGGTGTAGTCCTGTTCGAGCAGTTTGGCGTGCAGTTCGATGGCTACGTTTTGGCCGGCGGCCAGCGCAACCGGCTGCGGCCAAGGGAAAAACAAGGAGCCGTAAATAACCTTGGGGGTGCCGGGAGCGTTGGAATAGCCCACGCCCTCGGTTAGTTCGGCATCGAACCACATCAGGATGCCGTGGCCGGTTCCGTCGCGTTCAATGGTCCATTCCAGCCCGCCTTCGGCGTCGGGGTTCTCAATCTGTCTGTAGTCCAGCGTCTTCCATAGACTGGGTTTGGCCAGGAGCTGTTCCGGCGGCATGCGCGCCTTGCAGTACTTGTTCACGGCGATTTGGCGGGCAGCGGAGAGATCCTGGCCGAAGGTGTTCTTCTCCCAGGGATCCACGATTTCGGAATAGGTCTTGGGAGCTTCCACAATGGCCGCCCAGAGAAAATCCTTGCGCGGAATGAGGGTGCCGCCGGGGGCGAGATGACGCCGGCGCGCATCCACGATGGAAGGAATATGTTGTTGGAACAAGGGAAGTATTCCACGCAAATCGGAGACGATTACGTGGGCCTGAACCGGAAGGGTGGCCCGCGTGGAGAGATCCTCGATGAACTCGATTCTCTCGGCGCAGTGATTCGCGGCGGCGACCTGGCGTGCGACCTGGATGACGGGGCTGGGTTCAATGGCAAAGACGCGCCCGGCGCCCAGTTGGCAGGCCAGCACGGCCATGGCTCCCGTGCCGGTGCCGATATCCAGGACCACGCAGCCGGGTTGGATGGCGGAGCGGAGGGCCTGGGCGTAGGCCTCGTTGCGGATGCGATCCGCAGCCATGACGCCGTAACCGGAGAGGCTATAGGTGTACATTTCAGTCCCCCGCTGGGACTTCATTGGCGATCCCACGGGCCAGCATCCGCCTGGCGTCCGCGGCGATGGCCTCGCAGGAACTGGCGAGGGCGGAAATGTCGTCGGGGCGGCGAATGCGGCGCACGGGAAGGGCCTTGGCCAGACGCTCGAAGAGTTCAAAATCCTTCCGGCGCATCTCCGCGTCCAGGAGGTAATTCTGATAGGTGTTGGCGGCCAGCGTGACCATGGCCTCGCTGCCGGAGATCTCTTCCACGACCGGAGCGGCCAGTTCCGGCTGGCGCTCGGCCAGGAGATAGACAGCGCCCAGGGGCAGGGGCCGCCCGGCGAAGCGCAGCCCGTTCTGGCCGAGCGGCAAAAAATGTTTTCCCCAGGTGGGGGTGATGAGCGGCAAGGCCGCTGCGGAACCCGTCAGGGCGCGCGCCGAATCCGGCCACACGTTTACGCGGGGGTAGCCTGGCTGGACGAAGAGCCGGCCATTCGTTTCGGACAAAACCACGATGTCATCGGAAAGCACGGGGAAGCCGGCAAGGGCAAAGGCCGCGGCGGTGGTGGATTTTCCCGCGCCGGGCGCCCCCACCAGAGCGATGGCCAGGCCGTCCACTTCGATGGCGCTGGCGTGCAGGCAGGTGGCTCCGCGAAGGCGAAGGGCAAAGGCGAGAACCGGCCCGACGAGGTACGTGCAAGCGTCTTCCAGCGTGTAGCCGTCCGGCCAATCGGCCCAGATTTCGCACCCTTCGCGCGAAACGGCAAACTTTGCCCCGTCGGAATACCAAAAACCAAAATAGTTCTCTTTTGTATCCCACCCAGCGCGCACCAGGGGCAGGCCCTTGTCATCTAGCGTCGGGCTGGCATAAAAGAAATTTTGCGCCGTGATGGGGAAGGGGAATTCGCCCTCGGCAAGAACGCCCCTTACGTGGACTCGCACATCTTCGTCTCTGCGCTCGGCCTGCAGTTGCAAACCGGGAACTGGCAGGGGCGTTTCCAGCAGCAAACCGTAAACAGATTGAAGAACTTTCAAACGGCTTTGGGATTGCTCCATCAGGTCTTGTTGGCTGCCTTACTTTGCGCGTCTTGAACCGCCCCGCCATGGGTGGTTCTGGTAAGGCGGGAAACATCCCCATAAACCCGGACCCGCGGGGTCTCATAGGGTTTCTTGGCGGCGCCTTGGCTGGACTCTTTCAGTCTTGCATTCTTTGAAGTCATTGCAGTCTTTTTATCCTATTTGCCTAGGCCGCGCAACCAAAAGTTCAAGCTCAACGGCCGGAGATGAATCCACGCCTTCCACGTATTTCTTTCGTTAATTACCTTGGGAATATGGGGGCGCGCCACATAAGGATCCAGTTCCGGGGCAGCGACAAACTGGTCTACCCAGGCTGATTCCGGCCCTTCCAGCAGGGCCACCAGCGGGTCGGCGCTGAGCGGTGATTTGCGCCGCAAACGCACGGCATCAGAAAGCGTTCCGCGGGCGGCCTCCCGGAACAGTTCCTTGTCCGAACACCACGGCATTCGCGGCAAACCCAAAAGAAAATTCACCAGGCGCAGGTCGAACAAGGGGTGGCGCACCTCCACCGGAGCACGTGAACAACTGGCGTCATAGACTTGGAGGGCGCTGGCCCAGAAAGGGTTGGCCATCGCTTGCTGGGCTTCCGGGCGAACAGCCGGGCCAGCCGGGACAGGTTGATTCAACTGTTCCCAACGCTCGCGCAGTCCCAGGCGCTTTTGCAGATCCTCATTCAGCCAGGGAGGGTAGAACGACGCCTGGTTTTTGGAGCCGAACACAATGCGCCAGCGCGTGCGGAGATAGAGGCGGGAGAATCTTCCCTCGCAGGTGAGATAACGGAACGCGTCGGAGATGGCCCTGCGGTACTCTCCAGCGGCGAGCAATTCGCGGAAGTGCACGGAGATGCGTCCGCACAGGGCCGGGTCGCCTCCGTACCCCGTCAGAACCACGCGGCAGCCTTCGGGCAGCGATCTCAACTGATCCGGAAAGGTGTCTGGCCAGGCGGAATGGGCGGGCTCGCTGGCCTGGGCTTCCGGCAGATCGGCGCGCTCGAAGATGCGGCAGTGATCCAAGACCGAAAATTCGACAGGAATTTGCAGGGCTTTGGCAACCAGACCTGTGTAATACCGCTCCTCATGAGGAATGAGCGTGTCGAAGACATGCGTGCTGGCGGCAAGGCCTCCTGAGATTCCCTGGCGGTGCAGAACTCGTCGTGCGCTGGCGGCTACCGTGGGCGAATCCAACCCGCCGCTCAACAGGATACCGGCGTTATCGGTGCGCAGGCGATCGCTCACGGCGGCATCGAGCAACTCCTTGAAACGCTCGACGTACTCTTCCTCTCGGGCGTAGCGAACGGGGGCGGTGACGCTCAATTCCCAATAGCGCTGCAAGGAGAGCTTGTCCCGTTGCGCAACCAGCGTATTCGCGGGCGGCAGGCGGTGAATCCCCTCGAAGGAGGTCGCGGCGGGGTCCTGGATCATGTCGAAGAGCAGGAAATCGGCGATGGCCAGGTCGTTCAGGCGGCCGGAGAGGCCAGGAATCAGCCGCAGAGCGCTGAGGGTGTTGCTGAAAATCAGGGTGTTGCCGAGTTGGGCGTAGAATAACTGGCGGATGCCGAAATGATCGCGCGCGCAAAAGAGCTTGTGGTTCAGCGCGTCCCAGATGGCGAAGGAAAAATCACCTGAAATATGTTCGACGCAGGCTTCGCCCCATTGGTGATAGGCGTGGAGGATGAGTTCGACATCGGGCGAGGAGAGGGAAAGCGCGGCGCCGCGGGCTTGCAGTTTGGCGAGCAGTTCGGCGCGCGCGTCGAGCCGGGCGTCGGCGACGATCCACAGTTGGTCGTTCAACCCCAGCGGCTGGTGTTCCCGCGTAGCTTCCCGCGTGGTGCGCAGCAGGGCGTGGCCGAAGCCCACGCCGCCCGCGCACCAGAGGCCCTCCGCATCGGGCCCGCGGAATGCCTGGTGGTGCGTCAACTGTTCCAGCAGCGCGCGGTCCACCGGAGCGCCATCAAAATTCACGATCCCGGCGAATCCGCTCACCGGGAACCGGCTCCGGCGGCGGCAATGGGCGCGTCGAAGCGCGCATAGTGCCGGTGAACGTCGGGGCTGTCGTTGAGCACCCGGCCGCCGTCTTCGACCCAGGCATGCGCTTCAAAGCCTTGCGGGCCCTGGCGCGCCCCGATGTGCAGTTCGGCCGGAAAGCCCTCGCGGCGCAGCATCCACCACAGGGCCAGGGAGCGTTCCAGGCAGTTGGGACGGAGGGGCAGGTTGCGTTCCACGGATTGCGCGGCGCGAATCATTTGAATGGCGCGCTCCGGCGTGGCGCACTCGACGGAGGAGTTGTGCCCCTGCGGGGAAAGGGAGAATCGCTCAATCAGCCTTTTGCAGCGGCGGAATCCCAGCAGGCGCAGCCCAGCCAGGGCCAGGCACTCGTTCCGGGCCGCGCGCAGAATCAAAGCGCGCTGCCCGGGGGTGTGCGCGCGGAATTTTCTCCAGCGTTCCCGCCACGAGGCTTGCGTCCGGTTCATCCACGCACTTCGATCAGGCCTTCGGCCTGCAGTTTTTCCAGCAGTTCGAGCAGTTCACGCAGGCAGCGCTCAGAGGTGACATCATATTCCGCCACTATGGTGTGGTGAATCTCGGCCACCTCGCGCGGCGTCTGCAGCAGGCTCCAAATGCGCGCGCCGACGGCGTCCAGGCCGTAATAAGTGCCCTTGGGGACGTTTAGAATGGCGGCCTCCCCGGCCAGATCGCAGGAGACCTGGTCTTTAGCCGCCACGACTGTGGAGCGTTCGGATATCATCGTCCCCAAGCCCTCGCTTTTCATCGCGGCATGGCGTGCGTCTTCATGGGATGGATTACAGGCGGACCACGGGGGACTTCATGGGAGCCACTCCTCCTGAGAGGCACGCAAGCGGCCGGTCAATTGGATTCTATCGGCTTCCGGGCCGCGCGGCAACAGCGGGCGGCGACTCCGGGATTTTCCTTACGGCTTATCGGGGGAGTCTGATTTTCCGCAACTCTCCGATGCGCGCCTCGGATTCGAGTCTTCTTTTGCTTCAGAATAGAAGGTATACTCCCGCCGTTTGGGCAGCGGGAAGGAAGGCACCATGGAATTTCAGCAATTTTATTTGACCTGTCTGGCGCACGCCTCGTACCTGATCGGCTCGGAGGGCGTGGCGGTGATCGTGGACCCGCAGCGCGACGTCGAGCTTTATCTGGAAGAAGCCGCCAGGCGCGATCTGCGCATCCAGCACATCATCGAAACGCATCTGCACGCCGATTTCGTCTCCGGGCATGCCGAACTGGCCCAGCGCACCGGGGCCACGATTCATGTGGGAGCGCGCGCCGGAGCGACGTTTCCGCATCACGCGGTGAAAGACGGGGAGGAAATTCGCTTCGGGCGCGTGGTCCTGCGCTTTCTGGAAACGCCCGGGCATACGGTCGAAGGAATTTGCGCGGTGGTGACCGATCTGGAGCGTTCAGAAAAGCCGTGGGCGGTGCTGACCGGAGACACGCTGTTCATCGGCGACGTGGGCCGCCCGGACCTTTCTCCCGATCTCACGCCGCAGCAACTGGCGGGCATGCTCTACGACAGCCTGCACAACAAACTGCTGACGCTTCCTGACGAGGTGCTGGTCTATCCGGCGCACGGCGCGGGCTCGCTCTGCGGTCGGCAGATGAGCACGGACCTTTCTTCGACGATCGGCATGCAGCGCACCGCCAACTACGCCCTGCGCGCGGCCAGCAAAGAAGAGTTCGTGAAGTTGCTGACCGAAGACCTGCCCGAGCGCCCCGGCTATTTCCTGCGCGATGCCGCGATCAACCGCGGCGGCGCGCCCGCGCTGGCCGATCTTCCGCCCCTCGCGGCGCTTTCTCCCGCAGAATTCGAAACGCGCAGCGCCGCGGGAGTTCTGGTCCTGGACACGCGCCCGGCGGCCAAGTATCTCCCTGCGCACATTCCCGGCTCGCTGCACATCGGGCTGGGCGGGCAGTTTGCTTCCTGGGCCGGGGCGCTGGTGGGCGTGGATGCGCGGCTGCTGCTGGTGGCGGAAGATCCCGCGGGTGTGGAAGAAGCGCGCGTGCGCCTGGCGCGCGTGGGAATCGAAAAAATCGAGGGATGGCTGGAAGGCGGCATCCTGGCTTGGGAGAAGGCCGGCAAGCCGCTGGCCGGTTCCGCGGAAATCACCGCCGAAGAACTGAGCGAGCGGATGCGCGCCGGAGAGAAATTGCAGTTGGTGGATGTGCGGCGGCAGGGGGAATGGGATAACGGGCACATCGCCGGGGCGCTGCTGAAGCCGCTCGACCGCTTGGAGAAAAATCTGGAAGGAATGGACCGCGGGCGCACCGTGGCGGTGCAATGCCAGGGAGGCTATCGCAGCGCCATCGCCGCGAGCCTGTTCGAACGCGCCGGGTTCACGAAGATTATTAATGTTGCCGGAGGATTCGCCGCGTGGACTTCAGCGAAATTACCGGTGGAAGGCGGGGGAGTCGCGCCCACCTGCCGCTAAGCCGGCGTTCTCTTTCTATTGGATGCTGACGGGGCTGTTCTCCGCGCGGTAGACCTCGCGGCCGCGCACGAACGTGCGCTCACATTTCAGATTACGCAGATCGTCCGCGGGGATGGAATAGAGGTCGCGGTCCCACACGGCGATGTCGGCGTCCTTGCCGGGCTCGAGCGAGCCGATGAGCTCATCCAGAAAAAGCTGATGCGCGGCCCAGAGGGTGTAGGAGCGCAGCGCGGTGTGAATGTCCACGCTTTCCGCGGTGCCAAAGGGATGAGCGCCGTAGGTTTGCGCAAGCGGCTGGCGCACCACCGAAGCCCACAGGCCGTAGCGCGCCAGATAGGGCGTGACGAAATAATCCGAGCCGCCGGCCCAGCGCATTCCCTTTTCCATGTACGTTTTAAAGGGCATCAGGCGCTGGGCGCGCTCCGGGCCAAAATTCGCCGCGTAAATATTGCCGATCCACCACATGAATTCCGCTTGCGCTTCGGGAAAGCCCGCGTCGTACTGTTTTTGCAGCGCGGCCATGGCGGCGATGGCGTGATCGCTGGGGATGTTGGCGTGGATGATGCCGTGGCGCAGGCCGACGGTGGGTTTGTCCTTCAACACCTGCGCATAGGTGTCCACGACGAGGTCAATCGCGCGGTCGCCGATGGCGTGCGTGCTCACGTGAATTCCGGCGTTATGGAAGAGGCGCACCTGCTCGCGGTAGATGGCCGGGTCCATCGCGGGGTAGCCCTTGTTGCCGGTGTCCTTCTCGCTGCCGTTCTTGTTCCAGTCCTGGTAAAGCCAGGCGGTGCGCGCGCCGCCGCTGCCATCCAGAAAAATCTTCACGCCACCGGAAAGCAACATTCCGTCGCCCAGCGATTGCGGCGGGCGGGGAAGTTCGCCCAGGCGGGCGATCAATTGGCGCGCGGAATCCACGGTCTTTCCGCCAAGCCACAGGGCGAAGACGTGCACGGTAAGTTTATCTTCCGCGAGCAGTTCACGGTAGAGCGCCCAGGCTTCCGACTTGATGCCAGGGTCTTTCACCGCGGTCATGCCCTCGCGGTTAAAATCGGCCATGATTTTCAGCAGGCCGTTGCGCAGTTGCTCGTGGCTGAAGGGCGGAATCAGCGGAGTGAGCAGGTCCATGGCGGCTTCCTTGAGCACGCCGTCGGGACTCCCCGCGGCGTCGCGGTCAATGGTTCCGGAGGGAGGGTTGGAGGTTTGCGCGGTGATTTTCGCCAGGCGCAGGGCGTAGCTGTTGGCCACGCCATAGTGGCCGGTGGTATGCGCCAGCCAGACCGGATTGTTCGGCGCCGCCTGGTCCAGATCCGCGGCCAGGATATGCCGCTGTTCGGCCAGTTTGCCTTCGTCCCAGCCCGCTCCGCGCACCCATTCGCCGGGCTTGAGCGTGGCCGCGCGCTCGCGCACCAGCCGCTGTACCTCGGCGATGCTGGTTACGCCGCTCAGCTCAATTTCGTAGAGCGCGCTCACTTCCTGAAAGTGGCAGTGCGTGTCAATCAGTCCCGGCGTGGCTGTGCGCCCGTGCAGGTCCATCACCCGGGTCTCCTTGCCGGCCAGCTTGAGCATCGCTTCCATGGTCCCGACGCCTAAAATTTTACCGTCGCGGATGGCCACGGCTTCCGCCACGGAGTCGCGCGCGTCCACGGTGATGATTTTTCCGTGGATGAGCACGAGGTCCGCCGCTCGCTGCGGCGGTTCCTGCGCGCGCGACGGCGCGATGTTGGCAAGCAGTAGCGCAACCGGCAGCAAGCAGCGGAAAAGGGAATCGGTCTTCAGGTTCATGGCCATCCTCGCAAAAATCAAAAATAGAAACAGGCTCCGCTGGTTATAGCCTTCCGCCAGGAAACGGGCAAGACCTCTTTCGCGAGAACTCGTTCCGCGACTGCAACGGGAAACCCAAGCTCGCGCGCCGCGCTTATTTTCTGCTATACAATGCTTGCGAAGCGGCGGAGAACACGCCATGGCGACACGGGAAGACAGAGAAACGGGCACGCTGGCGAGGCGGGATGATTCCGCGCCGGAAGCCATCGCCACGCTTGAGGGGCAGCCGCTCGGCCCCAACCGCGGGATGCCGCTCAATCTCGACTGGGTGCGCGCGGTGCGGGTGAACACCAGCGCGGTGGAGCGCCGCGCGCAGACGCTGGTCACACGGCGCACGGTGAAAAAGGACTGGCAGGCGGCCTGGCTGCTGCGGGCCATCTCCTGCATGGACCTGACCACGCTTTCCGGCGACGATACGGAGGAGCGCGTGCGCCGTCTTTGTGCCAAGGCGAGAAGGCCGTTGCGCCAGGATCTGGTCGAGCGGCTGGGCATCGCGAAGCTGAATTTGACGGTTGCCGCTGTCTGCGTCTATCACACCTTTGTGGAAGCGGCCGTGCGCGCGCTCGAGGGCAGCGGCATTCGCGTCGCCGCCGTCTCCACCGGATTTCCCGCGGGGCTTTCGCCGCTGGCCGAGCGCGTGGCGGAGATTCGCCGCTCGGTGGAAGCCGGGGCGCACGAAATCGATATTGTCATCACTCGCGCGCACGTCTTTGGGGGCAACTGGCAGGCGCTCTACGATGAAATCGCCGCCTTCAAGCAGGCCTGCGGCGCGGCGCACATGAAAGCGATTCTAGGCACGGGGGACCTGCTGACGCTGCGCAACGTGGGCCGCGCCAGCGTGGTGGCCATGATGGCCGGAGCGGATTTCATCAAGACCTCCACCGGCAAGGAGCCCACCAACGCCACGCTGCCCGTGGGGTTGGTGATGACGCGAGCGATTCGCAACTACGCGCTGGAAACGGGCATGGCCGTGGGCTTCAAGCCCGCGGGCGGCATTCGCACGGCCAAACAATCTCTGGAATGGCTGGCGCTGATCAAGGAAGAGCTGGGACCGTCGTGGCTGCGCGCGGAAATGTTCCGCTTCGGCGCCAGCGGCATGCTCGGCGATATCGAGCGGCAACTCGAGCACCATGCCACGGGAAGATATTCGGCGGATTTTCGCCATCCGCTGGCTTAGCCGGCTGGCTGCGCCGGGGAGAGCGGAAGAATCGAGCGGAGTCGCATGAGCATCGTGGAAAAATTCGCCAGCATGGAGTACGGCCCGGCGCCGGAAGATTCGAAAGACGCGCGCGCATGGCTCGAGCAGCACGGACGCCGCTTCGGCCATTTCATCGCCAGCAAACAGCACAAGCCCGCCGCCGGAGAATATTTCGACACCAGCGATCCCGCGACGGGAGAAAAACTGGCCAGCGTGGCCCAGGGTTCCCCGGCGGACGTGAACGCGGCGGTGAAGGCGGCGAGCGCGGCGCTGCCCAAATGGCAAAAGATTGTCCCGCATGCGCGGGCGCGGTATCTCTATGCGCTGGCGCGGCTGGTGCAGAAGCATGCGCGGCGCTTGGCCGTGCTGGAGACGCTCGATAACGGCAAGCCCATCCGCGAGAGCCGCGACATCGATATCCCGCTGGTGGCGCGTCATTTCTATCATCACGCCGGCTGGGCACAGTTACTCGATCAGGAGTTTCCCGGTTTTGCGCCGTGCGGCGTGGTGGGGCAGATCATTCCCTGGAATTTTCCGCTGCTGATGCTGGCCTGGAAAATCGCTCCGGCGCTGGCCGCGGGCAACACCGTGGTGCTGAAGCCGGCGGAGTTTACTCCGCTCACGGCTCTCGCCTTCGCCGAACTCTGCTCCGAAGCCGGGCTGCCCGCGGGAGTCGTCAATATCGTTACCGGCGACGGCTCGACGGGCGAGGCCCTGGTAAAACATCCCGGCGTGCACAATATTGCTTTTACCGGTTCGACTGTAGTGGGCCGCGCTATCCGCAAAGCCACCGCGGAGAGCAGGAAAAAACTTTCGCTGGAGCTGGGCGGCAAATCGCCCGTCATCGTTTTCGAAGACGCCGATCTGGACAGCGCGGTGGAAGGCCTGGTGGACGGCATCTGGTTCAATCAGGGGCAGGTCTGCTGCGCGGGCTCGCGCCTGCTGATGCAGGAGAGCATCGCCGAACCGCTGCTGGCGAAAGTGCGCGCGCGCATGGCCACGCTGCGCATCGGCTCGCCGCTCGATAAGGCCGTGGACATCGGCGCCATCGTCGCGCCGGTGCAGCTCGAACGCATCCAGCGCCTGGTGGCGCAGGGCGTGGCCGAAGGCGCCACCTGCTGGCAGCCGCCCACGACGTTGCCCGCCAAGGGGCTCTTCTATCCGCCCACGCTGCTCACCGGCGTGCATCCCACTTCGATTGTGGCCCAGCAGGAAATTTTCGGCCCGGTGCTGGCGGCCATGAGTTTCCGCACGCCCGCCGAAGCGGTCGAGCTGGCCAACAATTCGGTTTACGGGCTGGCGGCCAGCGTGTGGAGCGAGAGCGTGAACGTGGCGTTGCACGTGGCCGCGCAATTGAAGGCCGGAGTCGTGTGGGTGAACAGCACGAATTTATTCGACGCGGCGTGCGGCTTCGGCGGCTACCGCGAGAGCGGCTACGGGCGCGAAGGCGGCCGCGAGGGAATGCTCGAATATCTGGAGCCGGTGTGGTTCCAGAAGGCGCCCGCGCTGCCGAAAACAAAAGCGGCGAAGGCTGCAGCCGGGAAAGTGGAAAAGTCCGGCGCTCCGGCGATTGACCGCACGGTGAAACTCTACATCGGCGGCAAGCAGGCCCGCCCCGATTCCGGCTACAGCATGGAAGTGCGCGACGCGCGGGGAATGCTGCTGGGCGAAGCGCCGCTGGGCAACCGCAAGGATGTCCGCAACGCCGTGGAAGCCGCGCGCAAGGCGGGCTCGTGGGGAAAAGCCACGGCGCACAATCGTTCGCAGGTGCTCTTCTACATCGCGGAAAATTTTTCCGCGCGCGCCGCGGAAATTGCCGCGCGCCTGGCCGCCGTCACCGGCAAGAAGCAGGCGGAGGCGGAAGTGCGTCTGGGGATCGAGCGTATCTTTTCCTATGCGGCATGGGCCGATAAGTTCGACGGCGCGGTGCACAATCCGCCCTTCCGCAATATTTCCATCGCCATGAATGAACCCATCGGCACAATGGGCATCGTCTGCCCCGTCGAAGCGCCGCTGCTGGGCTTTCTCTCGCTGGTGATGCCGGCGATTGCCTGCGGCAACACCGTGGTGGCCGTGCCCTCGGAGGCCTATCCGCTGATTGCCGGGGATCTCTATCAGGTCTTTGACACGAGCGACCTCCCCGGCGGCGTGGTCAATATCGTTACTGGGCACGCGGGGGAACTGCTCAAGACGCTGGCCGAGCATGCGGACGTGGACGCGCTGTGGTGCTTTGGCGATGATGCGTTGTGCGCCACGGCCAAGTCCTTGTCAGCCAGTAATTTGAAACAGGTCTTCACCAATCAGGGCCGGGCCATCGATCTGTTCCACGTGGAACAGGGCGAAGGCCGCTGGTATCTCGAGCACGCCACGCAAGTGAAGAACATCTGGGTTCCCTACGGGGAATAGTTTTTCATTCGGAGCGTTCATGCTGGCCGAAAATCCCGAACAGAAGAAATCGCTGTTGAAAAATCCGGCGCTTTACGCGGCGAGCGCCATCGTCGTCGCGGCGCTCTATGCCGGAAATATCTTCTACGGCCGCTGGCAGGAGAGCCGCGAGATCGAGCAGCGCGCGGCGGAGAAACGCCGCGACCTGGACGCGCAAATCGTGGAAAGCATGGGCGGAAAGCGCCTGGAAATTCAGAGTTTCTACGCCGCGCCGGGACACATCCACCGCGGGGATACCTCGCAGCTCTGCTACGGCGTGGCCAACGCCAAGAAAGTGACGCTCGATCCGCCCGCCGGAGCGGTCTGGCCGTCGCTGACGCGCTGCTTGAATGTCAGTCCGGAAAAGACCACGGCGTACACGCTGACCATCGAGGACGAAAAGGGAAACCGCAAGACGGAAACAATCACGCTTGCGGTGCAGTAGGAGCTTCGGCTAGGTTTTGCAAGCAGGAGCGGCGTAAGAACCCGGGATTGTATGCGCCCCTTGTAGGGGCCGTTCCAACGACCCTATAATAAGTACTTGCGTGGGAGAGGCCCTCCGGGGGAAATGCTCTTCCCGCACTCGTGTTTTAGAGCAGGTATTTTTATGTCCGACCCACTGAGCAAGATCAAAAAGAAGTTGCAGGATGAAATCGACCATCCCTCCCACGAGCTGAACGTCGAGCTCCCCAAGGAGATCGCCGTCGCGCGCGCGCACGGCGACTTGTCCGAAAACGCGGAATACAAGTACGCCAAGGAACGCCAGGGCTACGTCAACGCCAAGATCGTCAACCTCAAGAAGCGCATGGGCGACTTGGGCATGCTCAATCTCGCCAACATTCCCGCGGACCGCTCCGGCTACGGCTCGCGCATCTGGGTGCTGGATATTCACAAGGAAGTGAAGATCGAGTACAAGCTGGTGAGCAGCGAAGAGGCCGACGCGGAAAAGGGTCTGATCTCCACCACTTCGCCCATCGGCAAGGCCCTGCTCAACCGCAAGGTGGGCGATGAAGTCCAGGTGGCCACGCCGGCGGGCAAAAAAGAGTTTGAAGTCGTGCGCCTGATAACGATTCACGAAGACGACTGATTTTTTTCGTTCCGTAAGTTTCCAATTCCATGAAACCTTCCCTCATCGTCCATGGCGGCGCCTGGGATATTCCGGACGAGCAGGCCGCGGCCTGCCAGGCGGGCTGCCGCCGCGCGCTCGAAGCGGGCTGGGCCATGCTTTCCCGCGGCGGCGCCGCGCTCGACGCGGTGGAAGCGGCCATCGTCGTTCTCGAAGATGACCCGGTCTTCGATGCCGGAACCGGCTCGCATCTGAATCTCGACGGCCAGGTGGAATGCGACGCCATCGTCATGGAGGGCGCGTCATTGCGCGCCGGAGCCGTGGCCGGTTTGAAACGCATCCGCAATCCCATTCGCCTGGCGCGCAAGTTGATGGAGAATGGCCCGCACATGATGCTGGCCGGGGAAGGTGCGGAGCGCTACGCCGTCGCGCAGGGGTTTTCCCTGTGCGCTCCGGAAGAGTTGGTTACCGCAGCCGAGCGCGCCGCGTGGAAACTCTGCCGCGAAGGAAAACACGCCGCCGCGCATCATCGCGGCCACGACCAGGGCACCGTCGGCGCCGTCGCGCTCGATGGCATGGGCCGCCTCGTCGCCGCCACCTCCACCGGAGGCACCTGCTGCAAACTTCCCGGACGCATCGGCGATTCCCCGCTGATCGGCTGCGGCTGCTACGCCGATAGCGGAGCGGGCGGTGTCTCCTGCACGGGCTACGGCGAAGGCATCATGAAAATCGTCATGGCCAAGAGCGCCGTGGACCTGCTGCGCCGTCCGGTCAACGCCGAAGAATCCCCCGCCGACCTGGCCATGCTCGCCGCGCGCGAAGCGGTGCGCCTGCTGGTCGAACGCGCAGAATCCACCGGCGGGCTGATCCTGCTCGACTGCGAGGGGAATCCCGGTTACGCCTTCAATACGCCGCGCATGGCTTGGGGCGTTGTGCAGCCGGATGGATCGTTTCGCACCGGCCTTTAGCGCGTCGGGCGGTGGTTGCTCTGTTTCCGATTACCAGACTGATCGGGAGTTAGGTGGCTTTCAAAGAAGCAAAGACCTATTTGTAGGTTAAGATCACCGCGTGAAGAAACAAGCCTACAGGATTTACCTGCGTACGACGTTTCCCTTCATAGTTACGATGAGTGTAGCTTTTCTGGCCATTCTGTTTGCAATTGCGTTTTTTGATACGGAGGACAGTTCCAAGTTTGTCGTTGGTTTACCTGCGGTAGGTCTCTTTACGTTGGCCTATTTCCTGCATAAGGCCAGCTCGAGTTGGATACAAATCTCTGACGATGGTAAGGAAGTGGTGAGTGTTCCCTCATGGTATAGCAGCAATCTGTGGGGAGAGCACTGTGTGGTTGGCCACATCATTCCGGGTTCGGAATTACTGTTTTGTCGGAGATCAGCCTACGGTGCCTTCGATGGCTATTACGTCATTCTTCGAACGCCCGGCAGCTCTGACCAGGTTCTCTGGAATACTGAAAATGGAGTAAGCCGCCGTTATTGGG
Source organism: Terriglobia bacterium (assembly GCA_020072805.1). Classification (GTDB taxonomy): domain Bacteria; phylum Acidobacteriota; class Terriglobia; order Acidiferrales; family UBA7541; genus Acidiferrum. The sequence continues at coordinate 11,868 of JAIQGC010000010.1, read as the reverse complement.
AAAGGATCGCCAAAGAAATCCGAGAACTGCATCAACTGAGTGCTCACTTGGCGAGGCAGAATGTTAGCGACCATGGAACGCAGGAGACGAGTTGGACAGCAGAGTCTGACAAAATACCCTGGAAGAACCTTAGACTGATCATTGGACCCGCACTGTTCCCTTGGTTGGGCATTGTAGTCAGGCTTGTTACCCCTGATCTATGGAAAATCGCCATGGTGGGTATAGTCCATTGGATTATCGGAATCTTTCTTTTTTGGTACGTCTATCGCTCTCGCGAGGTGGCAAGAGAGCCAGGCTTGGCGACCACCGCACTCGTTTGGACACTCCAATTCGTCGGATTTTACGCCGCTACGGCTCTTGCAACGAACGTCTTCCTCCATCGCTGAATGAAAGCAACTAGCGATGTGCCGGGCGATTGGCCAGACGCTTGTGGTATAGATCGGCAATCGCATACGTGACCCCTGCAAAAATCGTCCAACGGGGATAATTGCCGTAGACTGCGTAATAGGCCCCGGCGTCGAGAACCATCCAGGATTTTAGGTTGTAAGTGGGAGCGGCGAGCAGCGTCAGCGTCGCGGGATTATCCGCGCTGGCCCGGCTGAAGCCGGCGATTTCCGCCGTCGCGCCCCATTTCTTGGTGAAGGAAGTGGACCAGGAGAGCGCGGAAAAATAGCTGCGGTCATACCCGGCAGCGCCCACGCGGCCAAGAGCGTTGATTCCTTCGTTGACGTCGAAATGCTGCTTGCCGAAATCCTTGCTGACCAGAACCAGTGCCTGATGACTCGTGGCGCCGATGCCCAGGCCGTTGCCCGCCGTCGGCAAAAACGCCGAATACAGCAGGGAAACCGTGGGCCGGTGGCCCTTCTGCGGAAAAATCTTCCATTTGAAGCCCGCGCCGCAATCGCCCATCGCTGCGATGCCCCCGTCGCGCTCGTAAGGATTGTGCAGGAAGCGCAGCTCCAGATTCTTGAACAGGCCGAATTTTACCAGCCCGTTGATGTTCTGGTGCCCGCGCCCGCCTTCGAAACCGTATTCCACTTCCAGAACGCCGCGCTGCACCGATTCCGCGGTAGTGGCCAGCGTGGGCCGGTTGGGCACGGCGCTGATTTCGCCGCTGTCTTCTTCCGGCGTGGAAGCCGGGCCCTGCTCCGCAGGCGGAGCCTGCTCCCGCGCAAAGACGCGCGGAGCGGAAGGGCCTAAGGCGATCATGCAGAAGGCCAGGGCGATGATAACGGCTTTGTAGGTCATGCCCATAGTATATCGACAACACTGCATGCAGCCGAATGGGCCATTCTGACTAATAGGCGTCGAGAGTTGCAGAATACAGGCGCAAAGCAAGGCAAAGAAAAAGAGAAAACCTCGCCGACGTGTCTATTCTTTGGAAATGCCCAGCCAAAGTAGGTATTGAACCCCATGGGGTAACCGTTTATAGTGAACTGTGGGCGAAGATTTGCGGAGATGCCCAGCAAATTCCCTACCAGACGGGCCCGATTTCCGGGACGAGCAAAAAGCGGAACTCAAGGAATGTCAAAGGAAAACATGGGACGCAAGGTCAAGTCGGATTTTTTGATTGCACAGCCGTCACTCTTCTCGGGAGCGGCGCGGCTGTTTGATTTTCATGGGTTGTATGACGAATACAACATCAGCCAGACTGAAGCACAAGCTGACGCGATGGCGACGTTCTCCGACTGGGTGCTTGTTGGCCAAGACATTCGTGAAGCAGTGGAACAGCACGAACGCTTGTAGAATGCGGCGTGATTTCCTCTAAGGCGACGTGACCCACAGCAACAAAAACCGCAATAAGAAGTTTCAGCAACCGCACAACCAATTAGTCCAGCAACAAAAGCAGACCATGATGATGAAGGTGGGCCATTCTTTTTCTGGCCCGCTCCCACCGCCGGAAATTTTGGAAAAGTATAATCAGGTAATGCCAGGCTTGGCTGAGCGAATCATTGGCATGGCCGAGCAGCAAAGCAGGCATCGCCAAGGGCTTGAGCGCACGGTGGTAGATTCAAACGCATTTGTCCAAAAGATTGGTCCCTTCTTGGGCTTCATCGTTGCCATGACTGCCGTCATAGGTGGGATATTTCTTATCTTGAAGGGTAAAGACGGTTATGGACTGGCGGCTATCATTGGCGCGCTTGCTTCTTTGGCGGGTGTTTTCATTTACGGGAAGTCAAGACAGAGAAAAGAACTTGACGCCAAAGCCGAAGATTTCGTGCGGCCTCAATAGCAGGGACAAACTACGGTCTGAAGTATCATCAGGACAGCATGTAACACTTACCCACCCGTTTAGATCGTCCTCTAGACTCGACCCCCGGCCCCCGCATTGCCCCGCGCCGGGCTCTGTGCTAGCATCCGCCCATTGGGAGAGTGTGAGGGGGCTGTCACCCGTTTTTTCGTCTGACCGCAGGTTTTCCAGTCGTGCCGATCGGACGCACTTTCCTTCCTCAGAAAACGCTTAGGCGCCGGCCCGCGCCTGGCCCTCTCGGGGCGGACCACGCCCACTGGAGGACTGCATGAAAGCCTATTTCACCAAGGACATTCGAAACGTGGGCATTGTAGGCCACGGCGACACCGGAAAGACGCAACTGGTGTCGTCGCTGCTGTACACCGCGGGCGCCACGCCGCGCCTGGGGAAAGTTGCGGAAGGAAGCACCACCACCGACTGGGACGAAGAAGAAATCGCGCGGAAAATCAGCATTCAGACCGGCCTGGCCTACGCCGAATGGCCGGCCACCGGGCAGGCTGACAAGGTGAAGATCAATCTCCTCGATCTTCCCGGCTACAGCACCTTCATCACCGAAACGAAGGCTTCGCTGATTGCCGCCGACGCCGCCTTGATCGCCGTGGACGCGCACACCGGCGCGCAGGTGACCACCGAAAAGGATTGGGACTACTGCATGGAGTACGACATTCCGCGCGCCTTCGTGCTCACCTGGATGGACCGTGAACTCTCCAGCTTCGAGCGCTCCATGGAATCGCTGATCGAAACCTTTGGCCGCAGCGTGGTGGCCCTGCAGATGCCCATCGGCGCGGAACGTGGATTTCGCGGCGTGATCGATCTCGTGGCCATGAAGGCCCACCTGTACAAGCCCGACGGCGACGGCCAGCCGCACATCGAGGAAATTCCCGCGGCGCTGGCCGATGACGCCAAGGAGGCTCACGAAAAGCTGGTGGAGATGATCGCCGAGGGCGACGACGCCATGATGGAGGAGTTTTTCCGCGAAGGCACCATTCCCATCCACGATCTGATTCCCGCCGTGCGCCGCGCCATCGTCGCCGAAAAAATCGTTCCCGTGCTGATGGTCTCCGCGCTGCACAATATCGGCACGGGCAGCCTGCTGACCTTCCTCGCCGACGCCTTTCCGCATCCCGACGAGCACGTCCAGATGGGCTACAAGGAGCCCCACGGCAAGGGCGAGCGCATCGAGCGCAAATACGATGACGCCCAGCCGCTTTCCGTCTTCTTTTTCAAGACCCTGGCCGACCCCTTTGCCGGGCGCATCAACTATTTCAAGGTGAAAAGCGGCGTGCTGCGCAACGACGCCACGCTCCTCAATTTCAATCGCGGAATCCCCGAACGTTTTCAACACATTCAACTGGTGCAGGGCAAGCAGCTCACCGAAATCGCTGAGCTGCACGCCGGGGATATCGGCGCCATCGCCAAGCTCAAGGAGAGCACCACGGGAGAAACGCTGGGCGACAAGACCGCGCCCATTTTTTATTCCCCGGCGCAGCTTCCCGAACCCTCCATCACCTTCGCCATCGAGCCCAAGACCCGCGCCGATGAGGACCGCTTCGGCGTGGCCATCCACAAAATTCTCGAGGAAGATCCCGCGCTGCGCTTCGCCAAGGACCCGCAGACCAAAGAATTCCTGCTCTCCGGCACGGGCCAGCAGCACATCGAAGTGGTGGTGGCCAAGCTGCACAAGCGCTATCACGTGGACCTGACGCTCAAGCCGCCCACGGTGCCTTATCGCGAAACCATCCGCGGCAAGGCCGACGCCGAGGGCAAGCATAAGAAGCAGACCGGCGGGCACGGGCAGTTCGGCGTCTGCCGCATCAAGATGGAGCCCATCGAACGCGGCAAGGGCATCGAGTTCGTCGACGACGTTTTCGGCGGCGCCATTCCCAAGAACTGGATTCCCTCGGTGGAAAAGGGCATCCGCGATTCCGCCGCGCGCGGCTATCTCGCCGGCTTCCCCGTGGTCGATTTCCGCGCCAGCCTCTACGACGGCAAATACCACGACGTGGACTCCTCGGACATGGCTTTCAAGATCGCCGGTTCGCTGGCCTTCAAGGAGGCCATGAAGCAGGCCCGCCCGGCGCTGCTCGAGCCGGTGATGAACGTCGAGGTCTACGCCCCGGACCAGTATTCCGGCGACCTCATGGGCGACCTCAGCTCGCGCCGCGGGCGCATCAGCGGCAGCGAAGCGCGCGGCCACACGGTGGTCGTCAAGGCCCAGGTGCCCATGGCGGAAATGCTCAGCTACGCCAACGATCTCACCTCCATGACCCAGGGCCGGGCCACGTACTCGATGGAATTTTCCCATTACGACTACGTGCCGCCGGAGTTCGCGGAAAAAATCATCGCCGCGGAAAGAGCCAAGCGCGGCGTGGAACTGGTCGAAGAAGAAGCCTGAGCCTTTTTTCTCCCGGAGAGCGGCGCCAATTTGGCCGTTGGCAGGCGGCCCGGAAGGGCGCAGGATTCTGCCTATGAAGAACAACCAAAAGACACCCCGCGGCCCGCAGACCACGGCCATCCATGCCGGAGAGCCCGAACGCTTCCGCAAGAGCGCCCCGGTGGGCATCGACATCTGCCGCACCTCGTCCTTCACCTTCGCCTCTACGCAGGAGATGAAGCGCTGGGCGGAAGGGAAGAGCAAGGCCTGGATTTACACGCGCTACGGCAATCCCACGCTGGACGTGGCCGAGAAAAAGATCGCCGCGCTCGAAGGGGCCGAGGACTGCGTGGTGACGGCTTCGGGCATGGCCGCGATTTCCAGCGCGCTGCTGGGCGTGCTCAAAGCCGGCGACGAGGTGATTTCCACGGCGCAACTCTACGGCGGAACGTTCCGCCTGATGCGCGATATTCTTCCACGCTTCGGCATCGGCGTGCGCCAGGTGGGAACGGACCTGGCCGGACTCGAGAAGCAACTGACTCCGCAGGTGCGCGCACTCTACGTGGAATCGCCGACCAATCCCACGCTGCGCCTGGTGGACCTGCGCAAAGCCGCGGATTTTGCCCGCAAGCACAAACTCGTTTCCATCATCGACAACACCTTCGCCTCGCCGGTGCTGCAGCAGCCCGTAAAAATGGGATTTGATCTGGTGGTGCACAGCGCGACCAAGTATCTCAACGGCCATACCGACCTGATTGCGGGAGCGGTGGCCGGCAAGGCATCCCTCGTGCATAAAGCCCGCAACATGGTCATCTGCCTGGGCGGCTCGATGGACCCCGAAGCGGCTTACATGCTGATTCGCGGGATGAAAACGCTGGGGGTGCGCGTCGAGCGGCAGTGCGCCAACGCCATGGCCGTGGCCAAATTCCTGGAAAAACATCCGAAAGTGGCCCGCGTGCATTATCCGGGGCTGGCCGCGCATCCCGACCACAAGCTGGCCAAATCGCAGATGAGCGGATTCGGCTCGATGATGGCCATTGATTTGAAGGGCGGGCTGCCCGCTGCGCGGCGCTTCTGCGACCGCGTGCGCCTGTTTCTTCTGGCGGCCAGCCTGGGCGGCGTGGAGTCGCTGGTGGTCCTGCCGCTGTTCACTTCGCACTACAACATGAGCAAGGAAGAATTGAGCCGTTCGGGCGTAGGCCCCGGCACCGTGCGCGTTTCCGTGGGTCTGGAGGACGTGGCGGACCTGATCGCCGATCTGCGCCAGGCGCTGGCCTAGGAGTTAGTGCGATTCCGCTTCCGGGGCACCTTCGGTGTCGTCCGGTTCGGATTCCAGAACCTGGTTCCCGGGAAGCAGAGCGGCCACGATCTCCTCGAGTTCCTGGGCGCTGGTGACGTCGGTGGGGTAGTTATAGAGCAGGACCTGCGTGGCGAAATGATTGGTCGTGCCCACGGCGTGCAGGATTTCCTCGACGCGGCTGGAAATCTCCTTGGACATGGCCAGGCTCAGTTCCGGCAGGATCACCCCGAACATTCCCCAGGCAAACTGGTAGATGGAATCGGTGGGGCGGATTTTCCGCGCGATGCAGCGCGCCGCTTCGCCCAGAACGGCCTTGCCCGCGGCCGTCTCCGCGCTGGAGTCGTCCAGGGTGACTTTCACCAGCAGCACGGAGATGGTGGTCTGCTGGCTGACCGCCCGGCGGAATTCGGTACGCAGGCGGTGATGAAAATGCTCCATGCCCGGTATGGTGTGCAGCACGTCCACATTGGCCTGATCGCGCATTTGCAGATTGCGGTTCAGTTCTTCCAGCAGCCGGTTCTTTAAATCCCGCACGGTGAAATAGCGGTCGAAAAGGTAGCCGACGAAGAGCAGCGAGAGTGCACAGAAACCGAAGAAGGCGATGCGCATGTTCCATTTGGCCCCGCCGTCATGCACGAAGACCAGCGGGTACATCAGGATGGCCACGCCTCCGGCCAGGACCATGACCACAACCGCGGAGAGAATGGTCAATTGCATCTCTCGCTTTTCCAGTTCGTCCAGTTCGGCCCGGTTGAATTGCATCGCTCGGAAAGCTCCGTCCTCCCGGATTCCAGCCGGGCAGGGCAACAGGGGAATACGCCTGGCTTTCATTGTTTGCCGAAAGCGGAAAGGGTTCAAGAAGACTGTTCGGCGCTGTGACCTGGTAGCCACTTCGAAAGGAAGGGACTTCGAAAGGAAGGGAGCATGCGGCGGGGGGAGCAAAAGGGGCCGAGCAAAAAAAAAGAGGGCCGGCGTGAGCCGGCCCTCCTGCGTGTGTGGCTTACAGAGGCTGAACGTTCGAGGCTTGCAGGCCCTTGGGGCCCTTGGTCACTTCGAATTCAACCGCCTGGCCTTCATTCAGGGACTTGTACCCATCCGCGACGATGGCGGAGAAGTGCACGAACACATCTTCGCCACTCTGGCGCTGGATGAATCCGAAGCCCTTGCCGGCGTTGAACCACTTCACTGTTCCTTGTTCTTTACTCACTGCTATTCACTTTTTGCCGTCCCTGGTACGGAGCGGCATTCCTTCTTTGAGCTATCTGATGCCTCGTGTTCCGAGCCTCTCTCGAGTTCCCGGATTCTCTGTGCCGTACAACGAAAAAGGCCGCGAGGTTTATGTCTCGCAGCCCCTTCACGAATCCAAAGGTTAAACAAGAGCAACAAACGCAAAATCAGAATAGCACAATTCCGTCTCGGAGGGGAAATTCTTTTTTTCTGTGCCAAAACGGCCACCCCGCCCTGATGGCGCACCCGGCACAGGGAAAAACCCTTTCGCAGGGAAAGAGTTGACCGCAGCCGCGGATGCTCTCTACCATGTTGCGTGGGGATGATTCGGACACGTTCAGTTCTTGCGGGAATCCTGGCGCTGGCTCTGCTCACGGCCGGCTGCGAAGACGCGGCCAAGCGGCCAGTGCGCGCCGGGGGGGTGCCCCCGCCGCCGGGAAGCCCTGCGCCCGCGGCGCCATCCGGCCGCGCGGCGGCGCCCGTGAAGCTGGCGCCTCTCCCGCTGGGCAGGATGAACCGCGCGGCGTTGCCGCTGGTTCCGCAGGCGCCCTCCGAACAGGACGCCCTGATCGCGCGCGTTGAAGCAAAATTCGCCGCCGGCGAGCAGGAATACCGCGCCGGACATCTGACCTCTGCGCGCCGCAAATTTGATCAGGCCCTCGACGAACTCCTGGAGAGCGGCCTGGATCTCGAAGGCGACCCGCGCTTCGCCCAGCTCTATCACCGTCTGGTGGACCGCGCCTACGCCTACGAATTGCAGGCCTTTCAGGAAGGCGGCGGCTTGCAGGAAGCCCCCACGGTGGCCGCGGCGATTGATGAGGTGGAGGAGCTGGATGCGCCGGCCGACCCCGCGCTGAAGGGCCGGGCGGAGGAAGCCGCGCAGAAGGTCTCGCACGATTTGCCGCTGACGGTCAACGACACGGTGCTCTCGTTTCTGAATTTTTTCCAGACCGCCAAGGGCCGGGCCATCGTCGAAACCGGCCTGCGCCGCGCGGGCCGCTATCGTGAAATGATCTCGCGCATCCTGCGCGAAGAGGGCATGCCCCAGGATCTGATCTACCTGGCGCAGGCCGAAAGCGCATTCCAGCCGCAGGCTCTTTCGCGCGCCGGGGCCCGCGGCATGTGGCAGTTCGTGCCCTACCGCGGCCAGCAGTACGGCCTGCGGCGCACCTGGTGGGTGGACGAGCGCCAGGACCCCGAGCGGGCCACGCGCGCCGCCGCGCGCCATTTGCGCGACCTCTACAGCGAATTTGGCGATTGGTATCTGGCCATCGCCGCCTACAATTGCGGGCCGGGCAACGTGCAGAAGGGCATCGAGCGCACCGGCTACGCCGACTTCTGGGAACTCTTCAAACGCAACGTCCTGCCGCGCGAGACGCGCAACTATGTGCCCATCATCCTGGCCCTCACGCTCATCGCCAAGGACGCCGAGCGCTACGGCATTTCCGTCGAGCCGGAATCTCCCGCGCCTTTCGATGTGGTCAAGCCCGGCCGTCCCCTGGATCTGCACCTGGTGGCGGAGACTCTGGACGTGGACCTGGACACGCTGCGCATGCTCAACCCTGCGCTGCTGCGCATGGTCACTCCGGCGGATCCCGATTTCGAATTGCGCCTGCCGAAAAATACCGCGCAGCGCTTCTTCTCCGAGATTGCCGCCATTCCCCCGGAAAAGTGGGTGAGCTGGCGGCGCCATCGCGTCGAGCCGGGGGACACGCTCACCTCCATCGCCCGCCGCTATCACGTGACCGCCACGAATCTGGCCGAGGCCAACTCCCTCGGGCGCTCCGAGGCTCTGCATCCCGGCCAGAAGCTGGTCATTCCCGCGGCGCAGGCCGAGCCTCTGCGCAGCAAACTGGTGCGCTATCGCGTGCGCCGAGGCGATACCCTGTCGGGAATTTCCGACCGCTTCGGCGTGACCTCCGAGGAAGTGAAGCGGTGGAACCGCCTGCGCTCGAACCGCGTGGGGCGCGGCATGGTCCTGCGAATTTACTCGCCCGGCGGCGGTCCGGAGATTGCTCCGGCGCGGCGACCCGCCCGAAGGGGCCAGGGGCGCGGCGTGGCCAAGCCCGCCGGCCAGAAGAAAAAGACCTCCGCCACAAAGCCGTAATATCTTTATAATCAAAGGAATAGAGATGTTTTCGAGTGTTCCGGCGCGGGGGCTTCCCCGGTCCGGTTCGCCGCCCCCGCGCCGGCTCTAACTCGCTGTTATAGAACGGCTTGACAAACCGCCGTGGACTGCGATACCTAACTGCCAGGCCTTGCTGCGGTCTGCGCAGCTCAGGCGTTTGCGTTCCGGCCGGTTTTCAGGCCTGATGATTCCATGTGGGAGGAGAATTATGGCTATGGATAAACACGAATTCGACGACGACAACGAACTTTCCCGCCTGGAAGATGACGAAGCCGGCGGAGAGGAATTGGTGGAGGCCGAGGAAGAGGAAATGATCATCGGCGCGGATGAATCGGACGTCGCGCCGTCGACTTTCGCCACGAAACCGCCCGCCGCCAAGCCGGCGCCCAGGAAAGCCGCGAAGAAAAAGACCGCAAAAAAGGCGGCCAAAAAGAAGCCCGCCAAGAAAGCCAAGAAGGCCAAGAAAGCGAAAAAGGCCAAGAAAGCCAAGAAGAGCAAGAAAAGTAAGAAAGGCAAGAAACGCTAAATCGGCCGGCCAACAGGATCGAAGGAAGCGGGTCCGGATTCATTCCGGGCCCGCTTTTTTTCAGAAGTGAACCAGATCCTCCCCGGAGCCGTGCCCGATTCGGGCCCGCACAGTTCCAAAAGTAAAAACTTGTTCATCGGGCAACGAAGTTCTTGCCGCCGGCCCGCCGTCTCGCTAGCATACGTTCCGTCGCATGTTGCGTGCTCTTGAGCAGATCCGGAGAATGCGTGGGGGCGCTCAGTCGCATCTGATGCGCTGCAGCGATGGGCACTACTATGTCGTGAAGTTCCAGAATAACCCGCAGCACCGCCGCGTTCTGGCCAATGAACTGCTCGGTACCAGACTGGCGGCGCGCCTGGGCCTGCCCACAGCGCCCCTGGCGGTGGTGGAAGTGCCTGAAGAGCTGATCCGTCTGACGCCGGAGCTGGCGGTGGAGCTGGCGCGCTCGCGCACACCCTGTTCCGCGGGGCTGCAATTCGGCTCGCGCTACCCGGGCGACCCGCGGAGGCTCACTTGCGCGAGGTCTCTAATCTGCACGACTTCGCCGGCATGCTGGTCTTCGACAAATGGACCTGCAACACAAACGGGCGGCAGACGCTTTTCTTTCGCGGGCGGGACTCTTCCCCGCAAGGGACCACCGAGCCCTACCGCACCGTGATGATTGACCAGGGCTTCTGCTTCAATGCCGGGGAGTGGAATTTTCCGGACGCCCCGCTGCGCGGCCTCTATGCCCGCAACCGCGTCTATGAAGGCGTCACCGGCATGGAATCCTTCGCTCCCTGGCTCGAGCGCCTGGAATCGCGCATCACCCGGGGAGTGCTCGACGACATCAGCCGGGAAATTCCCCCGGAGTGGTATGGCGACGACCTCGACGCGCTTTACGGCATCCTCGGAGCAGTTGCTCGATGCCCGCAAATCGCATCGCCAGCCCTTTCCCAACTGGAGGTGACTTATGACGGAAGCATCCGGCGCATCCCAGACTTTCGATACCCAGCGGGAAGCCTGCGCCTACCGTGTGCTGCGCTATACGCCCAATCTCGTGCGCGACGAGTGGGTCAATATCGGCGTGCTGGTCTATAACCCTTCCACCGGCGAGCGCCGCCTGCGCCTGCTCGAAGACCCCGGCGAATTCGCCCGCGTCCGCCGCCTGCATCCGCACTCCGACGAATCCCTGCTGCGCGCCCTGCGCGACGACATCGAGCGCCAGTTCGATACCGCCAGCGGCGACTGGCGCGATCTGCTGGCCAAATGGGACAACACCCTTTCCAACGCCGTGCAGCTGGCCCCGCAGAAAGGCGTCCTCGGCGGCGACCTGGACTCGGAAATCGAGCGCCTCTACGCCGATCACGTGGCCCTGCCGGCCCCGCGCGGCGAAGGCGCCGTGCGCGCCGGCAGCCGCGGCGCCGTGCGCAACTACTGCAGCCAGGTCTTCCGCCAGGCGCGCCTCTGGGAGCGCCTCGAAAAAAATATCCACGCCGAGCAGTTTACTTTTCCCGGCGACCCCATGCGCCTCGATTACAGCTACCGCCGCAACGGCACGCGCGGCTTTGTGCAGGCGCTCTCCGTCACCCGCGCCCCGGCCGACGCCAAGCTGCTGGCCTACACCGCCGCGCGCATCCGCGCGCAGACGATCCACGCCGAATTCGCCGCGGTCACCGACGTGGCCCTCTCCGCCGGGAATGACCGCCACCGCTTCGTCCGCGAAACCCTGCGCGACGCCGGCGTGGACTCCGTGCCGCTGGAAAACTTCGCCGTGTGGGTGGCCAAGCTTAAGCCTCTGTTGCAGTGACTCGTGACTCGTGGTTCGTGACTCGTGGTCTTGCAGGACTGTCCGGTTGAGCATTTCGCTGTTTTGGCCGCGCTGTTATCGCGCAAGAAGTTAACAGCGAAAAGTAGTGTTATCGATTTGAATCGCGTGTGTGTGGGGAGTTTCCGCTGGCTAGGAATCAGGCGGAAGACAAGAAAAGAGGGGCGCAATCGCGCCCCTCTTCCCACGAGTCACAAGTCACGACTCACGAGTCACTTCCTCCGTGTTACCGAAGACTTCACCCTACAGAACCGG
>JAIQGC010000134.1 GCA_020072805.1 Terriglobia bacterium | reverse complement strand
ACAGATTCTCATTGGGTATAATGCACGCAATCCTGTTCAACCGGATTGCGACGAATCAAATATCACTTTGCGCAATCTTGCGGGCACCGTAGACCTACTTGAGGACTGCGGTGTTTTTGTTCGCTCAAGGATGTTGATATATGAACCATGTCTTCAGGCTGACCTCTTTTGTCAGGCCCTATGGGAGGCGCGCTCTCATGGCGCTGGTCTTGTTGACCTCGCTTGTGTTCATGGACCTGTCCATCCCCAGGTTGATCCAAAGGATTATTGATCAGGGAGTCGCAAAACACAACCAATCGGTCGTCATCCAGACCTCCCTGCTGATGCTCGGCATCTCGGTGCTGAGTACGCTGATTGCCATCGGCAACAACAACCTGTCGGTACAGGTCGGGGAGAGCGTGGCCCGCGATCTGCGCGACGCGCTTTTTCTCAAAATACAAACCTTTTCGTATGGCAATCTCGACCGGCAGAAAACCGGACAATTGATGGTTCGCCTCACCAGCGATACGAGCGCTCTCCAGCGCCTGACCCAGATCTCTCTGCGCATTGGCACACGCGCACCTTTCTTGATGATCGGCAGCTTGATCCTGATGATCAGTACGAGCCCGAGCCTGGCGTTGACCATGCTCCCGCTGCTGCTGGTCACTTCGGGCGTCATCATTTTCTTCATCGTCAAAATGGAACCGCTCTTTCGGTCCGTACAACAAAAGCTGGATAGGCTCAACACCGTTTTGCAGGAAATCATCGCCGGGGCACGCCTGGTCAAAGCCTTTGTGCGCGCCGACTTTGAGGGTAAACACTTCGAGGCAGCCAACGAAGATTTTACCGACCACTCGGTCAAAGTGATGCGCTTTATGTCCACCATGTCTCCGGCGCTGACGGTCTTTGTGAACATCGGCATGGTCATCGTCATCTGGGCCGGTGGGTTACAAGCCATCCGGGGAGAACTATCGGTCGGGCAAATTGTGGCCTTTACCAACTACCTGCTCACGACCATGACCCCGCTCACGATGATGACCAATCTGTCGAACGTTTGGGCAAACGGGATCGCCTCGGCGAAGCGCGTCAATGAAATTCTGGATACTCGGCCAGAGGTCCAGGATATCCCGGATGCGCTGGCTTTGCCCGATCAGACCCATGCACAGGTTGTTTTTGAAAATGTTGCCTTTCACTATAACGGCAACAGTGATGAAGCGGTTCTAGAGGATATCAACTTGGTGGCTGAACCTGGGGAGACCGTTGCCATTCTGGGCGCAACCGGCACCGGGAAATCTACGCTGATTAATCTGGTGCCGAGGTTCTATGACGTTTCAGCCGGGCGAGTGTTGATTGACGGGACTGATATCCGGAAGATCAAGCAGGACTCGCTGCTCGCGCAGATCGGGGTCGTGCCCCAGGAAACGATTTTGTTTTCCGGGACGGTGCGCGACAACATTCGCTACGGCAATCCTCAAGGAAGCGACGAACAAGTCATGGCGGCAGCCAAAGCAGCCCAGGCGCATGATTTTATTATGGAGCTGTCTCAGGGATATGATACACACGTCGAGGAGCGCGGCGCAAACTTGTCCGGTGGTCAAAAACAACGCCTTGCCATCGCCCGTGCGCTGCTCACTCAGCCCAAGATCTTGATTCTCGACGATAGCACCAGCTCGGTAGACGTAGAGACCGAGACCAAAATTCAGGATGCCCTGGAAGAGCAGATGCACCACCCCACCAGTTTGGTGGTAGCTCAACGCATCAGCACCGTCTTGAAGGCCGACAAGATCGTCGTCATTGATAAGGGCCGCATCGTCGCCCAGGGAACCCACAAAGAGCTGATGCAAACCAGCCCCATTTACCAGGAAATTTACGATTCGCAATTGGGGGATGGGTTTCACCTGGAAGAAGTTGTTCCCAGCGGCCAGCGGAGTGAAGCAGAATGAGCTATCAACCTGCCAGTCATGGAAGCAGCGATATTCGCACGGTCATGCAGCTCAGGCGACCGGCTGCTGTGGGTAAAATCGAAAAAGCGCAAGATCCGCGTCGTGCTATGACCGGGTTACTGCGCTACCTCAAACCCTTCAAAGTGGGCCTGGTCATGGTGCTGATATACATTGTGATTTACACGATCTTGGGGCTGGTAGGGCCGTATTTGATGGGGGTAGCGATTGATCGTTTTATCGCCACAAAACAAGTGGCCGGCCTGGTCCGGATTGCTGTCTGGATGCTGGTCACCTACCTTTTGAACAACCTGTTCCAGGCCATCGACATGCGCCGGGATCTCTTTCAGCATTTGCAAACCCTGCCGCTGAGCTTCTTTGACCAGAACCCGGCGGGAGAATTAATGAGCCGCCTGACCAACGACATTGATGCCATCAATCAGGCTGTCTCTCAAAATGTCACTTCCCTGATTGCCAGCTTGCTTTCGATGGTAGGGATTCTGATCGCCATGTTTATCCTGGATAGGTGGCTGGCGTTGGCTTCTCTACTGGTCGTTCCTATCATGTTCTGGTTTACCCAGTTCGTCGCCCGCTACACCCGCAAAGGGTTCCGAGACTTGCAGAGACACCTGGGAGAGCTTAACGGTGTAATGGAGGAATCCATTAGCGGTGAAAAAGTGGTCAAGGCTTTCCGCAGAAACGAATCGGTGATTGAGACCTTCCGCCAACGTAACCAGGAGGTTTTCCGCGCCGGCGTGTACGCCAACAGTTACGCCCTGTTACTGATGCCGCTGACGACGGTGCTAGGGAACTTTTTTGTGATCGTTCTGGCCGGTTTAGGCGGCTGGTTAGCCCTGCAGGGCCTAGTCAGCGTCGGCATCATTGCCACGTTTATCAGCTACGGGCAGAACTTTATCAACCCTCTGCGCCAGCTAGCGAATTTGTATAACACTATCCAGGCTGCCCTGGCCGGAGCAGAGCGAGTCTTTGAGATCATGGACATCCCTTCTGAGGTGGACGATGCACCGAACGCCGTTCCGCTCGAGTCGCTGCGGGGAAATGTGCGCTTGGAGCATGTGAGCTTTGGGTACCGGCCCGATACGCCCGTCATCAAGGACATGTCCCTGGAGGCCAAAGCCGGGCAAATCTTTGCCCTGGTCGGGCCAACCGGAGCGGGCAAGACGACGATCATCAACCTGCTGACCCGCTTCTACGAGATCAATTCAGGCCGGATTACGATTGATGGCAAGGATATTTGCGATATCAAGAAGGCCGACCTGCGCCGCAAGCTCGGGTTGGTATTGCAAGATACCTTTTTGTTTTCCGGCTCTGTGATGGAAAACATACGCTATGGCAAGCTAAATGCGACGAACGAAGAATGCATAGAGGCCGCGAAACTCGCAAACGCCGACCAGTTCATAACACGGCTACCACAAGGCTACAAGACGATACACACCGAGAGGGGCAGCAACCTTAGCCAAGGGCAGAGACAACTCTTAGCCATAGCTCGAGCCGTAATCGCTGACCCCCGCATACTCATACTCGATGAGGCGACCAGCAACGTTGAT
>JAIQGC010000136.1 GCA_020072805.1 Terriglobia bacterium | reverse complement strand
TCAACCATGTCAGGTCTGTTAGTCGCTGCGATAACAACTACGTCCTCCAACGTGACGATGCCGTCCATCTCGGTCAGCAGTTGACTTATGACTCTCTCACTTACGCCACTGTCAGAGAACCCTAGTCCTCTCCGTGGCACAAGGGAGTCGATTTCGTCGAAAAAGATGACGGCAGGTGCAGCCATTCTGGCTTTTCTGAAGACTTCTCTAATCGCTTTTTCTGATTCTCCGACCCATTTCGAGAAGATTTCGGGTCCTTTGATCGTTATGAAGTTCGCAGCGCTTTCTGTTGCTACTGCTTTGGCGAGTAACGTTTTGCCGGAACCGGGCGGTCCGAAAAGCAGTATACCTTTTGGCGGTTTGATGCCGAGTCTCGTAAAGATCTCAGGCGTCTTAAGAGGCCATTCGACTGCTTCTCTAAGGTCTTTTTTGACTTCATCGAGTCCTCCGATGTCTTCCCAGTGAACGGTCGGTATTTCAATGTAAACTTCACGCATGGCAGTCGGCGTGATCTCCTTGTATGCATTAGTGAAGTCTTCCATTGTCACTTGCATCTTTTCCAGTACGCTCGGGGGTATGCGTTCTTCCTCAAGGTTTATCTGTGGCAGATACCTCCGCAACGCCTTCATGGCTGTTTCTCTGCCAAGTGATGAAAGGTCGGCGCCAGTGTAACCGTGAGTCATGTCTCCAAGTCTTTTGAGGTCAACGTCTGTCGAATCTTCCAGGTCTACGCAGAGCAGGGTCCAAGGCACCCGGCCTGTTTGTGGCTCCTATGACTATGACGTTGCCCCTTCCGGACAATCCGTCCATAAGCGCTAATAACTGAGCAACGACACGTCTTTCAACTTCTCCAGTCACTTCTTCTCTCTTGGGGGCGATCGCGTCAAGTTCATCTATGAATATTATGCTCGGCGCATTTTGCTGAGCTTGCTGGAAAATTTCTCTGAGTCTGGCTTCGGATTCACCATAGAACTTGCTCATTATTTCGGGTCCATTTATAGAGAAGAAATTGGCTTCAGACTCGTTTGCTACGGCTCTCGCCAACAGCGTTTTTCCGCAACCCGGAGGTCCGTGAAGCAACACTCCTTTCGGCGGTTCGATTCCGAGTCTCTGGAAAAGTTCGGGATGTCTGAGGGGGAGCTCTACCATTTCTCTTACTCTTTGGATCTCCTCATGCAAGCCTCCGACATCTTCATAGGTTGTTCTGGGCAATCCTTTCCCTTCGGGTGCTGGCTCGTTCAGTATCGTCAGTTTTGTTTCTGCAGTCACCTTAACTATGCCGTGTGGGCGCGTTTTTGTAGTTGTGAATGGTATAGCGTGCCCCAGCATCATCACTAGAGTCGTGTCCCCTTCCACGAGTGTTCTTTCCATCAGACGGTTTCTCACAAAATTGGTGAAATCTTCATCAACGTTCAATCTCATGTCCACTGGCGCAAGTGTTATGCTCAAGGCAGGTTTGACCTTGGCTGAACGCACGACTACGTACTCGTTTATGGCTACTCCAGCGTTCTTGCGCGTGAAACCATCAATTCTCAAAAGATCTCTGTTCTGGTCTTCACTGTAGGCTGGCCATGCTATTGCTGACGTTGTTCTCTTGCCGCAGATTTCTATGACATCGCCTGCTGAGATGCCTAGTCTCTGCATCGTTTTCTGGTCTATGCGGGCAATTCCCCTGCCCACATCTCTTTGCCTTGCGTCTCCGACACGCAACTGTATTTCACTCAATGAAAATCCTTCCTGTGAGTTTGAGCACGTTTCGAAAAAGAAGAGTTCTCGGATATAAATGTCTTGAGCATAAATGCTTTAAGCAACCCGTGGAGGGTTACCTGCTGATTCTGCGTACCATGAGAGTTTGAACCTGACTGATTCCTTCTATCGTTTCGATCTTTTTCTCGAATTCGTCAAGCACGCCCGTCTTGTCTTCTGGGAACTTTATCTGGATCAGAAGGGCTTTTAAACCGAAAGCAACTGGTTCTTCGCCATATCCATGTACGGTGGCGAATTCTGGCAGGTTGTTTTCAATTCTCTTCTTCAACGGGCCAAAATCCTCAATGATGTCGCTTGGGAATATCTTGTACGTTATGACAACAAAACCCATCTTCAATCCGCCTTCAATAATTCTATGGACCGATAAAACCGCATTTCGGACATTTGTAAGGGCGTCCAAACTTGCGGCACTTGCCACATCGTCTTGTCTGGATTTCTCCACAGTTCGGGCAGAGGAATTTGGTAGCTTCTGCTCCCGGCGGTATTGGTTTTCCGCAACTTGAGCATGTGATCATCGTTAGTGTTGGACTTTTTTCGGTCATGATGAGCGTCCTCGCGAGTGGTTTTGTAATTGTGAGACTTACTTATATCTTGTATGTTTCCATTTTTTTATTTTTTTTATTCGGTGCGTGTCAATCAGGCAAGTCCTCTGATTTCGTACCGTCCAGAACCTCTCAACATGCATGAGCCAGGACATCGTTCTAGGCGCCACTGAATATTCCTTATTCTCCAGCGCGTCTGATTCTGTAAGTCGCTGCCTTCGAGTAGCGTTAGAGGCGACTCTCTGTCGCCTGCGCTAGATATCGATCACTTCATACCTCAGAAAAAAGAGAACCTACGTGGCCTACCTACCTAGGGGGGGTAGGGGGTGTTTTGGTTGTAGTCCACCCAAATAATTGGCTTTCCGTTGTCTTTGATATACCAATATGTAGAACAGGCATCGTTTCAAATAAACATTGTTCTAGTGTCGTCTGCTAGGATCGTAGTTTATTGCCACTCAGCTTTTACAAGAAGGACAAACCAATCTCCATGCACTTCAGAGACAACAATCTCAAAACCATTCACATGATAAACAGCACCATTGACAGGCTGATAAGTCTCCATCTGCACTGAGAGTCCTGCCCAAACGTAGAGATACGATCCTTTCTTGACGAAACTGATTACTTTTGGACTGTTCTCACTTCCGAAATTCTCAGCAGATGCCTGATCTTCTGACACAATCACTTTTCTGTAACCTTGGAAATTGATGACTAATGGAAGGAAAAGAATACACAATACGACTACGACACTCAGAACAACCGATATGGATACGACTTTCTTCAGCATCCTTGCATCCTTGCTGCAAAGAACAACCCATTCTCAATTATCATTTATGAACCTGAAATGCAGATTTAGTATTCTTCCAAGTCTGCTTGTGGGTTTTCATCGTACTTTCTCGTTAGCTCCTGCAGTTGACGACTCGTCAAACCCTTCTTCACACACACCTCAGCAAACTTATCCTGAACAGGATGAGGATACTTCAACAAAACAGCAGCATGTTTATCGCTGAAAGTATCGCCAGCGATACTTGTCAACTGCTTCACTTTTTCAGAGAGGTTCGTTGCAGGAATCCAATGACTCTTCACGGTGTTGTAGGAGAGCTGCTCTTTCTCAGCCCAATCAGGAATACAAAACTCCACTTCAATCCCTGTTGGATGTGACAAGTCAGAAACAGCCTGTTGAGTCATTCCAACAGCCTTCCCTATTTCTTCCTGAGTCCATCCAAGGAAAGACAACTTCAACATGAAAGCATCACGACCTGCAGGTTTGTCGTCTGCATCTCTCACACTTTTGAGTGTGCACAAGCAGAGCCCTTGTCCTTGGAAGAGATTGGCAGCACTGTCTCGATAAAGAAGCTGCAGGTATACAGAGTCAAGACCTGTCACAAAAACAAGCTATTCCTTTTGCCATTATTTCTTCGTTTATATGTCTGAGGACAAGACTATAGCATCGAGTTTGCTTCCAAGCCCTATGTCAATTCCACACTGCATAGAAAGTGTTGAAATGTTCAATCACTCCTCTCACGTATTATGGAACGTCAGGAATTTGAAAGCATGATCAATGAAGAGAAGCCATGTTCAATATGGAGAGCCTGTGCTCTGCACAGAGTTTTCTCCAATAGAAATTACACACTCAACAGAAGATAGTTCAACGAGACTCAACACTACTCAAAGTCACTGATAGGCTTCAACAACTTTGGCAGATAGTCCTTCCACTTGAGATGAACATACTGCCCAATCTGATTGCTTGATTGAATCCCAAACATTCCTGCAGTCGTTCCCATAGTCCACCCTGAATAGACAGAGATGTCGTATGCGTTGAAGTCATACTCACCTGCAAGATGCGTCAGCCTGAAATGCCTGAGTGGGTTGCGTTCATTCCTTTTGTTCTTGGGTTTCAACAGGGAGCTTAACCACTGTCTTTGGATCTGCCACATTCTGAACCTTGTAAGCTTGAAAGATAGTGTCCCTGTCTTACTGATGATCTTCAACAGATCATGAGTCCAAGGCTCGAAAACAGGATTGCAGGGCAGAGCTATGCTTTTGAGAGACAGCTCTCCCAAAAACGATTTCACAATGAGTGGATCCACTGAGGCAGGGTTCTTCACATAACCCTCTCGTAGTTGCTGGGGAAGATAGTTAGCTGTCTCCTCAACAGTCAGCTCAGTATCGTCTGCAAGTTTCTTCTTTCCCTTCATGCGTTTTGCACACGCTTCTTGTATGACAAGAATCTTCTCAATCTTTGCAGGTTCATGATCTCTAGCAGGAGCCATTTCAAAGTCCTTGATGCCAAACGTAAGGTAGAGTCCATAGGGCTTGGTTCTCTTATGCAGAAGATCCCAAGGAATTGTTTGTGTGGACAACTCTGCCTCTCGTGAAGCTGTCAAATAGAGAGCCTCAAGCAAAACTTTGTCTCTCCAATACGGAATAGGAATAGCGTTCACTACAGATCTGAACCTAGGAATTTCAGGCACATCAAGAGTCATGGTTCCACTTTCTTTTGCTCAATCTCTTTGATCAGAGCTGCAAGTCTTTCGTGTGCGTTTGGATCAGAGCCACGAAACAAGAGTGTGGTCTTTGGCTCCACGTTCTTCTTGAATGAAACAGTCCTGTGCTTTCTAGGCTTCTCGTTCCTCAGTTGATCTTCCACTTCTGCAATCAAGTCGTGAAGCTCCTGATCTTTCACGCTGAGAATGGGCACATAGATTTCAGTCTGACTCATTCTTCTCCATCCTATTACTCAACACCTTGTGAAGAAGGACTTGACCTTCACGTCTGCTGTAGCCATTGACTTTGTTGACGAAGGCAAAGCACTTCTGATATTTCTTCCTGAGAACGTAGAGAAGGTTGTATGCTTCTTTCAAGGTCATTGGTGGACTGCACTTCAAAGCTGCAGTGCTCACGCTATCCACATCCATCAGGTTCTCAAGGAGATCCTGTTCCTTTTTGGTAAGGACTTTTGAGTGCATAGTTTGACTCCTCATTTTCTTCTTATATTTTGACAGGTAGTTGATGGACAATTATGCCTGATGACTGAGGGCTTGAAAGCCCTATGTTTACTTCCGTTGAAATGTGGGTAGAGCCTTGAGACTTCTGCAATCAAAAAGTCCATGTTCTTCTTTCTTTCAGTCATCATATCTATCATGCTTCTTCACCTGTCATCCAAACCTGTCTAGGAGCCTGTGCGTTGTCCAATAATTTGCTGCAGACAAGGTTATAATTGCTGCAAAAACGCTTTCGGTCAAGATGACATCGAGCATGAAGTTTTCAATTGATGCTGCAGAATATCGAAGGAACAGATAGACTGCGAGCATAGCGATCAGCCCATAGATAACGTAGGCAGCGATCACGAGTTTGGTTCTTGTCCTAGCAATCACCGTTTTCGTCTCCTTTGTTTTCTGCCCAAGATATATTTGGCTAGTTCCCTTTCACTTGGAAACGGATAAACCCACAGACTGCTCCTGTATTTCTTACGTCTCCCAAAAGAGAACGTGCCTTTACCACCTGAAGAGTCAGTGCCTGAAGGCAAAAGTGGGAGACCAAGTATTGATCGTGCTACATCAGGCGGTCTGACATTGAAGCCTTTGGGAATGAGAACTGCTCTCTGTTTCTGAACCTGCTTTTGCATTTGACTGTATCTCTGTGCTTGTCCTTGATCACTGCGTTGTCCACTCTTCTGTCCCAAGATGAAATCTGCCACAGGACTACTAGGAGCCTGACCTTTCAGCCTAGAAGCAGAAGCCACTTTCAACTGCTGCCTCACACTTTCCCTCTGCTGTGAAACAGACGACACACCAAGGACACCTGCAACTCCCAAAGCATCAGCCAAAGAGATCCCACTCAAACCTCTCGCTGCAAGCTCAGGAACAATAGACAGTTTAGGAAGGATCTCAGGAAGCATGAACACGACTTGAGCCAAAGGACTGCTACCCAAAACCATTTGCCCTCTTGTGTCTTTCAGAAGATCCGCAACAGTAGGCAACCTTTGTTTGGCAAAACCCAACTTAGTTGAGTAGCCAATTCTATAGGGATACTTTTCAAAACCCAAGATCCCTTGAGGCTGTGCTAGACTGACCTGTCTGCCCATTTGAAAAATTGTATAGGGTAAGGCTTGTTTGGCTAGTGCTTTCACTCCTGCCTGACTGACTTCTCTTGCAGTGTCTACACTTGCCTCTGTCAGTCCATAACCCACAGTCCTAGCTGCTTGTGTGAAGTCTAGGAGATCTTCTCCTGCGATCAGACTTGGAAGCTGCCTGTATTCTTTGGCTCCCAAGCCCAAGGAACCTTTGAGTCCACTGACATCAAGAATGTTTGACGCTAACTCAGGGCTACCTTCCTCTACCAAGGTTGGCAGTCCGATGATTGAAGAGGGCAGCTCTCGTGGTGTCACTCCTGTCAGTTTCATGACAAGTCTTTCTGTTGTTGAAGGCTGCCAAAGCACGTTTGCCCTAGCACTTTCTTCCCAAGATTGAGTGAGCCAATTCGCAGCTCTGCTCTTGACAAAGGTTGTGAGAGGCTTTGTGAACACTGATGCAACTTTGCTTATCCCCATTCCAAGCAGGTAATCTCCGAGAAGAGTCCCTGCCATGTAAGTTCCAAAGTCTTTGCTGCCCAACTCTTTATACAGACTTTGAGCTTCAGGTGTTGCTTGTAGTTTCCCTGCAGTAGCCAAAGTTATTCCACCACTGATAGCTTCACTCAAAGCTGTCGGTGGAATAGAAGGAGTCTTTTGCCCTACAAGTCTAGCCACACTGTAAACGGTTGCTTCAAAAGGAGCCATGACTGCTGCAACACCAAGAAAAGGATGAGTCGGCAAAGGCTTCTGCTTCAGAATTGCACGAGTAATCCCTTCAGGACTCATATCCCCAGAAGGCAAACCGATGATGCTTGACAAGGGAGTGACTCCAACCCTTGCCAATTTCTCAGACCAACTCAACTCTTCAACAGGAACAGCAACAGGCTCAAACACAATTTGAAGTGTTAGACTTGTCACTCTTCCTAATCCTGCAGCTCCCACATCACCCTTACCAATACCATAGGCTCCTGTCTCAGCACGTGGCTGCTCAACAACACTTTTCACCGTGTATCCTGCAGGAATATCGAAAGACTCATACTTCCCCGCAAACTCAGGAAAACCCAATTTCGTGTAGAATGCTTCTGAAGGAGTAGCAGCAGACAACTCAGAAATCGCAGGTGGACTAGGCTTGGCTTGTTGTTTGGTGGATGGTTGAAGATTTGCTCTAGCTAATTGTCCTGCACTCACTTCTCAGTACCTCTTTCCATAGAAGAGCCTCATCAATGACCACCCCATAGCAACTGCAAGAAAGATCACAGCCAAATGCAAGCCTAGCGGTGGAATCATAGCCCACAGAATTGATCCTGCTCCACCAAAGATCCAAAACTCTGCCAAGATAACTTTGACAGTGTTGTGGTAGATGATGCTTGTGACCACGATAAAGAGCATGACAAGCCCATAGAACAGATCAGGCAACCAATACATCCAAGGCATCATCATGAAACCAAACAGATCTAGCTGATACAATCTTGCCATCGCTGCTTCCCAAGGATCAGCCCTGAAATACTGAAGAGCCACACTACTAGCATAGGTAGAACTGCCAAACCACATTGTGCTGTTAGTGGATCCTTCTACTCGTGACATAAACAGATTGAAAGTCCAAGTAGCAGCAGGAAGCTTCCACAGAAGATCTGACTTGCTAATCAAGATGACTCTGAGACTCCACTCTTCATCGTTGAATTTCTGATAGACTCTTATTTCGATTGCACTGACTAGAGCTGTAGTTGCAGGGCAGTTCCAATAGGCAGTCATCATGCTTGACGTGTTTGTGGTTTTGACCATGAGAGCTTCAGGTTCACTTACAGTCAACTCTCCTGTATTATTGAGATAGTCAATGTAATAGACTCTGAAACCATAGGTCACGTCTTTGGTGTCTGCATCATATCTGCTGTCACTTGCGGGAGTGTTGGTGTTGACAGTCTGCAGCTTGTAACCTAGCTGATCAAGGATTGTCCACGTGTCACTTCTGAAGTACAAGGTTTGCAAGATAGCATCATGCGGATAGAGAAACTCGAAACTTGGTGGGACTCCTGAACCACTATAGACAATCGCCAAGGAAGTATCGCCACTGATCGTGAAAAGGATGCTATAGGTGTCATAGATGTCTGTGCTGTTCACAAGCCAATAATCGAAAGTCCAAAGGTAGCTGCTGTTGGGAGCATAGGTGATCGTTAGAACCGTGAAGTTCACGGCACCTGCTGCAATCTCTATGGTTGATGGAGTGCTTCCTGTCAGACTGTAGGTTGTCTCAGAATAGTTTGCAGCTATTTCAGGGACAGACGACAAAGCAACAACTAATTGGTTGCTGAAGTAACACCAAATCGTGAAGTTTTGAGTCACTGTGAATGCTGTATTGTTAACGACAGATGAGCCTGTATCCCAACTGAAATTGACAAAATGATAGAGGGCTGCAGGAACACAACTCAACGTGATGACCTCATTATGGTCGTAGGTTGTGACTGTATTGTTGGCTTTGACACTGCCACTTGCTAGAAATGTTCCATCAAGAGAATGAATGAAAGTCACGTCATGCACTACAGCAAGCGTCATGTTGATCAGATCGGGCAGTTGCGTGTAGCTGAGTTGGGATTGATAGCCCACTTTGGCAACAGACCAATATTGATAAACCATGTCGGGAGCAGCAAGTGTTATTGTGCAACTTCCTGTTCCGTCAGTCAGGTTCGAGTACATTGTTCCTGTAAATCCTTTGATGCTGCAATTCACTGCATTCAAGGGCACAAATGTGACTGCATCCTGCACATGGAAAGTTTGAAGAGGATACAGGCTTTGCAACAGGTAGACTCTCCCTGAAGGCAAACCACTGTCAAAGGTTACTGAGACTATGCTGTTCCAATCAGAGGCAAAATGCAAGGTGTAACCCTGGTTGCAGACTGGGCTCCCAAGCCGGACTTTAAACTGGGTGCGAAAGACATTGAAGGTCGCCAGACCTATTTGGGCAGCCTGGTGTGGAAAAATCCCCGGATCGAGATCCGGGAATACGACATCCCAACGCCTGGACCCGAAGAAGTATTGCTGGAGGTCAAAGCCTGCGGCATCTGCGGCTCGGATGTCCACATGTCCCAGGCAGACAAAAACGGGTATATCTTTTATCCCGGGCTCACTGGCTTTCCCAGCATTTTAGGGCACGAGTTCTCGGGCGTTGTGGTAGAAGCGGGCAAGAAAGCTTTTGACAAACGAACGAACAAGCCGTTTAAAGGCGGCGAACGGGTGACTTCGGAGGAAATGCTGTGGTGCGCTAGTTGTAGGCCATGCGCCGACGGGCAGCCCAATCACTGCGAACGGTTGGACGAAGTCGGCTTTAACGTCAACGGCGCGGATGCCAAGTATATGGTTCTGCCTGCGCGAACGATCTGGAGCCTGGAGCCAATGGCTCATGCTTACAAGGGCGATGGCATCTTTCTGGCGGGCAGCCTGGTGGAACCCACCAGCGTAGCCTATAACGCTGTGATCGAGCGAGGTGGCGGCATCCGCCCGGGCGACCGGGTTGTGGTCTTGGGCGGTGGGCCGGTCGGTATAGCGGCCTGCGCGATTCTCAAGCGGGCCGGAGCCTCCAAGGTCATCATCTCCGAGCCGCAGGAAGAACGCACCAAGCTGGCTCTGCAACTGGGCGCCGACTATGCCATCAACCCGCTCAAAGAGAATTTTGCCGACCGGGTTCTGGAGCTGACCGACGGCATGGGCGCCGATATGTTCATGGAAGCGACCG
>JAIQGC010000153.1 GCA_020072805.1 Terriglobia bacterium | reverse complement strand
AGAACTGCTCGAATCAGCTAGGCCAAATTGCTATGGCCGTTGCATTGATGACGGAATATTTAAACCAGCAAACCAACCACGAAATTTAAGCCAAGAAATATAGCATGCAAAATGGAGTGAGAGGGGAAGCCGCTGGCAGAGGCATAATTGTCCAAAGGCTATCACGCTCACGCAAATCGCACGCACACAACAACCCTTAAGCATAGTTGCTTGCGACCAAACAAATCGCTGTTTCTCCCCAAGCAAACAACATACAGTCAAACTGAAATTCGGACGCCAAAAACGGCTTCACTTCACCTCCAAAGGCTAACAGCGGAGACTAAGAAAAAGAAGGGGTTGAAAAACATGAACAGGAAAATGATGTATGCTTTAGCAGCCGTGGTTGTAATCATACTTGTAGTAGCAGTTGCTGGCGCCTACGTGCTTATGAATGGCGGTAGCGGAAGCACAGTTAAAGTAGCTGACGCGACAAGTTTGCAGTACAATGCAGATGTGTCGTATAAGGGCGAGACGCCAGTAGTGTTCACTTGGGCGGCGAAGAATGTGGGCGCTACGAACATGGTGTTGCGAATCGACCTTATGGGCGGTGAGTCGGGTAATTACACCTACGTCATGGACCATGGAGCTCAGACGGCTTGGTGGTTAAATAACGGCACTTGGACTGACCTTTCTAGCGATTTCACAAATCAATGGAACACTTGGGTTGGAACGGGCAAGCAGTGGACAAGAAATTTGGATGCTCTGACAACGAATTGGAGCGGCACTGGAGACTGCACTTATGCAGGCTCATCAACCAACAGTACTATCAGAATCTATAACGTGGTGGTAAATCCTACGCTGGCTGATTCGCTGTTCCAGCATTCTAAGTAAGCGTTTGAGAGGCTGAAAGCCCGGGAAGAACTTTTCTTTTTTTGTTTTCCGCATCTTGTGTAGTTAAGATAGTCGTTTCGCAGACAACTACTGTTTGGATTATGCTGTTGCTAGTTTTACCACGTCATCGTCATGGCCATCGGTTTTTGTTTTCCACATACGTTTAGCGGAGCCTTCGGGCATCAAGGCGAGATTCCGATTGGAGGTGTGCTAGACAAGATTCTAATATTTGAGGCGGCTACTGAAGAATTGGGAAAGTGGCATGGACATTTTTGTAGGCAACAACTTCATTGTCCAAAGTGGGTTAATAGATTCTAAGGATGTCTTGGGCATCGTGGATGCAAGCATGAAGCCTATTTGTTACGTTAAGCACGAGCACTCTTGGAAAGGTCCCGATGGAAAAGCGGGCGCCATGATTGGCAAAAGGATGAGAACTACTGATGTTCGTTTTGAAGGAATCGATGGAGCTGCGCTTGGGGAAATACACGAAAACCCCGACAGGTATCATGGTAATAAGAAAATGGAACGTTTACGATGCGCAAGGCAGTTCAAAGGAGTTGTTGTGGAGAAACCAAAATTTGTGGGTTCTGACTGGGTGCTTGAAAACGTTGAAGGCACCACGGTTGCAACTGTTAAGGGCGACCAAAAGAACCATGACTTTCAAGTTGTCACTGCGGATAAATACCAGCAGGTTTTAGCTCGTTGCTCTGTTGTCAACCAGGACTCATGTCGAGTGGAGCTGATGCTTTCCGACTTTGACCCATTCTTTGTTCTGAGTTATGTTGTAGTTCTAGATCTCGCTAAAGCAAGCATGGTTATTCGTGGTCGTGGCTTTTAGAGTAACCATTGATCAAAGGCATTTTTCATTATTCTTGTCTATGGGCAAAGTGAGTACAGGCTTGGGTTTTGAGGGGGAAAGATTTGATCAAAATGTGTTTGTGGAACGGGTTAGCGTGCTTCGTTTGATCCATATTTCACTTTGCTGAAATTTCTGGGAATACTATACTCCTTAACAATGTATTGTTGAAGAGTGATTTTCCAGATTCTGCTAGTTTCTTAACCAACGGGTTCTTGAACCTCTTGACAAAGTTGTCGTAGTCGCTGTTTTCTGCAGCCTCAAAGAATTTCCTGATGATTTCGAAAGGCTTGAAATCTGGAAGAAGCTCTCTGCGAAGTAACTGGTCATAGTCGCTTTTTTCACTTATGGCCCTTGTGCATAATTTGGCTGATTGTATTGCCCATTTCAAACCAAAACCAAAAGCAGGATCGGTAAAAGACGCTGCATTTCCGATAACGAATAGCCGTGGTGAGAAAAGTGATTGTCAAGCCACACTTCAATCAATTCAGGGTCAAAGTCTCCTTCCACGGTGAAACCAACCCCAACGCCAAATCTCTTCGGTGTTTTTGAAACGAGACCTGCTTCTTTGGCAACGGTGGAATGGTAGCCGTCAGCAGCGACAATAGCTTGGAATTCGTCTTGCAGCTGATTTTTGGTTGTTATTTTTGTTGAATAATGAATTGGCAGCAGTTCCTCAGTTTTCTTTCGAGCTTTTGCGTCGATGCCATTTGTTCCTCCGATTTCGTAGAAGAAACCCAGTGTTCCCCTGAGGGAGGCTGTGAAGTTGGGCGAATGCAACTCGATTCTTTTCATGTGGCGGTCAGGTTCTATTTCTGGAATGTTTTGAAGCAGATTGACGCTTCCTTCCATCTGTCTTGGTCTGGTTTTCTCGTCTTTTGCGGACATCTCGAAAATTTCTACTTCGTGACCCATCTTGTGTAGCTCGCGAGCGCAGGTGGTGCCCGCGATTCCAGCCCCGACTATAGCGATTTTCGTTTAACTTGCCCTGTTCTTCTTAGCAATCGGCTGGATTAAAGTTTAGTCCAACCAA
>JAIQGC010000108.1 GCA_020072805.1 Terriglobia bacterium | reverse complement strand
GGTGGCGTTCGCTGGGGCGACTCGACCATGGGCTTTCCCGACTGGGTTCCCTTTGATCGCGACCACAAACCCTATGGCACCCTCAGGGTGGACGACAGCGCCTCAGGGTTCGCGGCCGGTTTGTTCATGAACCTGGCGCGCGTCATTAAACCCTACAACCCGGAACGCAGCGCGGAGCTGCAAAAGCGCGGGGACCTGGCCTTCCAGGCGGCCGGGGCCAAGTTCAAGCCAGCCCATAAACTCTACTTTGCGATCCAGAAATATTTGCTGACGGGAGATGAGACGGCTCACGAGATGGTCAAGGAGTTGGCGCCTCGGACCAGTTCCTTTCCACTATTGCCGCTGGGCCGATGACCTCGGCGACGAAGTCCCCGATGCCGCCCGCGCCACGGAACTTCTCGACTGGTGGGAGCGCGAACTGGACGCCTGCTACGATGGCCGTCCCGCGCATCCTGTCTTCGTGGCCCTGCGCGAAACCGTCGCTGCCTGCGATATTCCCAAGCAGCCTTTCGCCGATCTCCTCAAGGCTTTCCGCCAGGACCAGACCGTCAAGCGCTACGCCAACTGGGAAGAAGTCCTCGACTACTGCCGCTATTCGGCCAATCCGGTCGGCCGCCTGATTCTTTATCTGTGCGGCTACCGCGACGAAGCTCGTCAGCGTCTTTCCGACGCCACCTGCACGGCCCTGCAACTGGCGAATTTCTGGCAGGACGTTTCCCGCGACCTCGAAAAAGGGCGCATCTATATTCCTCTCGACCGCGCCGCTGCCCACGGCCTGAGCGAAGCCGAGCTCGTGGCCAGAACGTTTGACCAGCGCTACGTCGCCCTGATGCAGGAGCTTATCTCGCGCACCCGCGAACTCTTTGCCCAAGGTTTCCCGCTGGCCCGCCAGGTGAATGGCCGTCTCGGCGTGGACCTGGAAATGTTCAGCCGCGGCGGCATGGCCGTGCTCGACGCCATCGAATCCATGGGTTACGACACGCTGCACCGCCGCCCGGAAATCAGCCGCCTGCGCCAGGCCAGCCTTCTCGGCCGCACCATTGCCGCGCGCCTCTTTCTCCGGCCGCTGCCCGCCTCCGCGCCGGAATCCGTCGCGGCGTCCTACGCCGAATGCCATCGGGTGGCCCGCGCCGCCCACAGCAATTTCTACTATGCCTTCTACCTGCTGCCGCGCCCCCGTCGCGACGGTCTGGCCGCCCTCTACGCTTTCATGCGCCTGGTGGATGACGTCGCCGACGAAAGCGACGGCCTCGCCTCCAAGCAGCGCGGCCTGGCCCGCTGGCGCGCGCTGCTCGACGGCGCCCTCTCCGGTGAAAATCCCGCCGCTCATCCCGTTCTTCCCGCTCTGGCCGATACCATGCAGCGCTTCGCCATTCCCCCGCGCTATCTGCACGACCTCATCTCCGGCGCGGAGATGGACCTGAGCATCGAGCGCTATCCCACCTTTGAACGCCTGCGGGAGTATTGCTATCGCGTGGCCGGTACCGTCGGCCTCACCTGCACGCACGTCTTCGGCTTTCGCGATCCCCGCGCCGTGGACCTCTCCGAAAAGCTCGGCCTCGCTTTTCAGCTCACCAACATCATCCGCGACGTGCACGAAGACTATGCGGTTGGGCGCGTCTATCTGCCCGAGGAAGACCTGGCCCGTTTCGCCGTGGCCCCTTCCGATTTCGGTCGCGAGGAATCCACTTCCGCCGTGCGCGAGCTGCTGCGTTTCGAAACCGCCCGCGCCTGGGAATTTTACGAGCAGGGCGCCGCTCTCCTCGCCCTCGTCGAGCCCGAAAGCCGCGGCGCCCTGTGGCTGCTGGTGCGCACCTACAGCGCCCTGCTGTCGCGCATCGAAGCCAGCGATTTTGCGGTTTTTGGTGAACGTGTACGGCTGCCCAAAAGCAGCAAACTCTATTTTGCGGCCATGGCCAAATTCGGCCGCCTGACGGAAGAGAATGTCCTCGAAAAACACAATCGTGATCGGCGGCGGCCTGGCGGGTCTGGCGGCCAGCGTCGCTCTGGCTGAATCCGGCCACCGCGTCCGCCTCCTGGAAAAGCGCCCTTTTCTCGGCGGCCGAGCCACGTCTTATGTGCTCCCCGACGGCGAGCACGTGGACAACTGCCAGCACGTGCCATCGGCCGCGCCATGCTGGCCATCATTTTCGGCCGCGGGCGCACCGCGGACATGGATGAGCCCGGCGGTATCTCCATGCTGGAATGGCTGCGCCGCCGCGGCCAGACCTCCGGCGCCATCGACCGTTTCTGGCGCGTCGTGCTGGTCAGCGCCCTCGATGAGGAACTCGACCGCACCGACGCGCGCTACGGCGTGGAAGTCTTCTGGAAAGCGTTTCTGGCCAACCGCACCGGCTATCGCATGGGCGTTCCCGCCGTGCCCCTGGCCGAACTCTATGACGGCTGCAAAGCCGCCGTCGAGCGCAAGGGCGGGGAAGTGCTCCTGCGCGCTCCCGTGCGCGGGCTGCGCTTCGAAGGCGGCCGCGTCGCCACCCTGCGCCTGGACGATGGCCGCGAAGAGTCCGCGGACAACTACATTCTCGCCGTGCCCCACGCCGCTTTGCCCGCCTTGCTGCCCGCGGAGTTTCTGCAAACCGAGCCGGGACTGGCCGGTATCGGCAATCTCTCCGATTCGCCCATCACCGGCGTGCACTTCTGGTTCGACCGTCCGGTGATGACCGGCGAATTCCTGACCGTGCTGGACTCGACCACGCAGTGGATCTTCAATAAGACCGCGCTCTACGGCGATGGTGGCGCGGGGGCCGACGGCGGCGGCCAGTACCTGCAGATCGTCATCAGCGCCTCCTACGATCTGCAGGAACGCTCCCGCCAGGAAATTGTGGATCTCGTACTGCGCGAAGTCCGCCAGGTCCTGCCCGCGGCGCGCGACGCCGTCCTCACCAAATCCACGGTCATTAAGGAGACCGCCGCGACGTTTTCTCCCGCTCCGGGCTGCGACCGATGGCGCCCCAAGCAGGCCACTTCCGTTCCCGGACTGTTTCTCGCCGGCGACTGGAC
>JAIQGC010000082.1:17519-21985 GCA_020072805.1 Terriglobia bacterium | reverse complement strand
TGGGTTTTCATCTGGAGCAGCGCACTCAGGACTGGTTCAATCTGGCCATCGAGCGCGATTTGCACCATTCCATTTCCCCCGATGATGCCGGCGATGAACTGCGGGCTGTGGCGGCCGAAGAGCGCCCAGCGACAATTATGAAAGCATGGGAAGCCGCGGGAATTCTGGAAGCGGTGCATCCCAATCTCGCCAAGCGCCATCCCGGCTACGAGGCCATTGCGCGGCTTTCGAAAGCCCGCGAGGATCTTTTCTCCGCCGGACTGCGCCCGCGCCTGGCCAATCCCATGCTGGCGGCGGTGCTGGCCCGGCTTAAGGACCGCGAACAGAGCGCGCTGCTTTCCAAACTCGGATTCCGCGTCGCGGAAATCGATGCCGCGCTGGGCATCGAGGACAAAGCCCTTGCGGCGCAAAAAGAGCTTTTGGGCCGCAAATGCAAGGATGCGCTGGACGCCTTCAAGTTCCTGGAAAAGATGCCCTTGGAACAGATGGCCTTTCTGATGGCCGAGTCCGGCAAATCGCAGACCGTCTCCAAAATTCGCGCCTATCTCCAGAAATGGCGCCCCTTGCGTTCCGGCTTGCCGGCGGCCATTGCCGAGCTGGAGGGGATTGGCATGCCGCACGGGGCCAAGTTCGATCTGGTCATTGAGCAATTCTTCGGGGCGCAGCTCGCAGGCCGGGGCAAGACGCCCGAAGAGCGCATCAAGATTTTGCGCAAGCTTTCCGGCATCAAGGAACCGCCCAAGAAGAAGGAAGAGAAGAAAGAAGAAAAGAAAAAACCGGCCAAGAGCCCCGAGAAGGCTGCGCCCGCGCCGGGCAAACCGGGCGGCATTGCGGCCCGCGTGGAAGCGCGCAAGGAAGCGGCCAAGGTTGCCGCTCAGGCACCCGCCGCGACAGTGAAAGCGTCCGCCGGAAAGAAGAAGGGCAAGGCGGCGAAGAAAACCAAGAAGCGCGGAAAATAAGGAGAGGGCGACGGGCAGAGCCGGGTTTTGCACAGGTTCCGGCATGGAAAAAGCCCGCGCGGAGACTTAGAATCGAGACCATGGGCAAGCCGCAATTCGTTCATCTGCACGTGCACACCGATTTCAGCCTGCTCGACGGCGCCTGCAAGATCAGCGAGCTGCTGGAGGAGACCGCCCGCCGGGAAGTGCCCGCCGTGGCCGTAACCGATCACGGAAACCTCTTCGCCGCCGCCAATTTTTCCTACGAAGCCGCCAAGCATGGCGTCAAGCCCATCATCGGCTGCGAAGTCTACGTGGCCAAGGGAAGCCGGCACGATCGCGGCGAAAAGGAGTCCGCCGCCGATGCCCGCAACCGCCCCGAGGGCGAACCCGGCATGCGCGGGACCAATCACCTCCTGCTGCTGTGCGAAACCAACGAGGGCTACCAGAATCTGATCAAGCTGGTCTCCGCCGGGTTTCTCGAAGGTTTTTATTACAAGCCGCGCATTGATTACGACCTGCTGGCCAAGCACAGCCGCGGCCTCATCGCCCTTTCCGCCTGCCTGCGCGGAGCGGTCACCGAAGCGGTCATGGAGGAGCGCTACAACGACGGCCTGGCCAACGCCCACCGCCTGCAGGAAATTTTCGGCAAGGGCAATTTCTTTCTGGAGATTCAGGACCAGGGGCTGGACATCGAAAAGACCGTCAACCGCGACCTGGTTCGCCTGTCCAAGGAAACCGAAATCCCCCTGATTGCCACCAACGACTGCCATTATCTGCACCACGGCGACGCCCACGCCCAGGAAGTCCTGCTCTGCATCCAGACGGGCAAGACCATGTCCGACGGCAATCGCATGAAGTTTTCGACCGACCAGTTTTATTACAAGACGGCGGAAGAGATGGCCCGGGTCTTCGGCGACATGCCCGAGGTGCTGAGCCGCACGCTGCGCGTGGCCGAACGCTGCAACGTGAAGATTGAAAAAATATCCGATCCGTTTCCCGCCTTTCAAGTGCCCGCGGGAGACACCGCGGACAGCTATTTCGAGAAAGTGGCGCGCCAGGGTTTTGCGTCGAGACTTCCCGCGCTGGAACAGCAGGCCAAAAGCGGCGCTCTGCGCAACCCGCTCGCCGAATACGAAACGCGCCTGAGCAAAGAAATCGAAATGATCAAGAAGATGAAGTTTGCCGGCTACTTCCTGATCGTCTGGGATTTCATCCGTTACGCGCGCGCCCAGGACGTTCCCGTGGGGCCGGGGCGCGGTTCCGCCGCGGGAAGCCTGGTCAGCTACGCGCTGCGCATCACCGACGTGGACCCTCTACAGTACAATCTGCTTTTCGAACGCTTCCTGAACCCCGAGCGCATCTCCATGCCCGATATCGACATTGATTTCTGCATGCGCCGCCGCGGGCAGGTGATTGATTACGTCACGCAGAAATATGGCCGCGAAAACGTGGCGCAGATCATCACCTTCGGCACCATGGCCGCCAAAGCCGCCATCAAAGACGTGGGCCGGGCCATGGACATTCCCTACGGCGACGTGGACCGCGTTGCCAAGCTGGTTCCCGCGGAACTCAAGATCACCCTCGAAAGCGCTCTCGAACAATCCCCGCAATTGCGCGCCGCCGTGGATGCCGATGCGCGCATGAAGGAACTGTTCACCGTGGCCCGGCGGCTCGAAGGCCTTTCCCGGCACGCCTCCACGCACGCCGCCGGCGTGGTCATCTCCCCGCGGCCGCTGACCGATATCGTCCCGGTTTATAAGACCAATCGCGACGAAATCACCACGCAGTTCGACATGAACGCGCTCGAGCGCGTCGGCCTGCTGAAGATGGATTTCCTCGGGCTGACCACGCTCACGGTGCTCTTCGACGCGGTGCGCATGGTCGAGCAGAATCGCGGGATCAAACTCGACATCGACAATCTGGCCCTCGACGATGCGGACACCTATAAACTCTTCGCCCGCGGCGACACCACCGCGATTTTTCAATTTGAATCCCACGGTATGCGCGACATCCTCCGCCGCTACCAGCCCACGCGTATCGAGGATCTTACCGCGCTGAACGCCCTCTACCGCCCCGGTCCCATCCAGGGCGGAATGATCGACGACTTCATCAACCGCAAGCACGGCAAGACCCGCGTGGTCTATGAACTTCCGCAGCTCAAGGAAATTCTCGACGAAACCTACGGCGTCATCCTCTACCAGGAACAGGTCATGCAGATCGCCAACCGCCTGGCCGGATTTTCCCTGGGCGAAGCGGACATTCTGCGGCGGGCCATGGGCAAAAAGAAGAAAGAGGAAATGGCCGCGCAGCGCGAAAAGTTCATGGCCGGAAGCGCCGCCAATAAGATTCCGGAAAAGAAGTCGGGGCGCATCTTCGATCTGATGGCCGAGTTTGCAGGCTACGGCTTCAATAAGTCCCATTCCTGCGCCTACGCCCTGCTGGCCTACCAGACCGCCTACCTCAAGACCCACTATCCGGTGGAGTTCATGGCTGCGCTGCTCACTTCCGAAGCGGGAAACACCGACAAGGTCGTGAAATACATCAACGAAGCCCGCGGCATGGGAATTACCGTGCTGCCTCCGGCGGTTAACGAGAGCGACCTCTATTTCACGCCGGTGGGCGAAGCGGTACGCTTCGGCCTGGCCGCCATCAAAAACGTGGGCGAAAACACGGCCCGCAGTATTCGCGACGCCGTGCTGAAGGAAGGCCCCTTCCGCAGCCTCTTTGATTTGTGCGAGCGCACGGACTCGCGGGTAATGAACAAGCGCGTCTTTGAAAGCCTGATCAAATCCGGCGCGCTCGATCCCCTGGGGCCGCGCGAACAGCTCATGGCCTCGGTGGACGAAGCGATGACCGCGCTGCAGCGCGCCGCGCGCGCCCGCGAATCCGGCCAGCACGGCTTGTTTGGAAGCGCCGCCGCGCCCGCCCACGCACCCGCCGAACTGCGCGAGGCCGCTCCCTGGAGCGAAGAGGAGCGCCTGGCCAGCGAGTACGCCATGCTGGGCTTTTATGTTTCCGGCCACCCCCTGGAGAAATACGCCGCGCGGCTGCAGGACCTGAAGGCCGTGCCCCTCGATGCCGTGGAAGGCCGCCGCAACCGCGAGGAAATCATGGTCTCCGGCTTGATCGTGGGGACGCGCCCGATGCGCTCGAAGAAAGGGCAGCGCTGGGGGATTTTCACGATTCAGGACATGACCGGCGTGCAGGAGATGCTGGCCTTCCCGGAAACCTTCGCGCGCCTGGAAACCGTGCTCAAGGCCGGCACGCCGCTGCTGATGAAGGCTCGCGTGCAGGTCGAGGAGTCCGGGACGAGACTGTCGCTTCTGGAGGCGCGTTCGCTCGAAGGCATGGTGGACCGGCAGCCCGCGGGGCTACGCGTGCGCCTGCGCCTGGGAAAAATCAGCGACAGCGCGCTCGACGAGCTGGAAAAACTTTTTTCCAGCAATCCGGGGCCGTGTCTAGTAACCTTGGAAGTGCATTCCACCGACGGTTTGCTGACGCTGATGCAGGCGCAGCAGCGGGTGC
>JAIQGC010000082.1:9590-17491 GCA_020072805.1 Terriglobia bacterium | reverse complement strand
CTCCGCGCGGTCAAGCAGGTCTGCGGCGAGAACGAAGTCGAACTGGTCAGTTGATCCGCAACTTAATTGGAGTACGGGGAGCAGCGTTGAAACAGGACAAGCAGCAGCGCGAACGGCAGAAGGAAATCGAGCGCCTCGAGCGCGACGTCGAAGACCTGCGCCGGGTGGCCCCGGCCAGCGCCGGCGGCGAGGACCTGGAGCGGCTGCGCACGGAAATCTCCCAGCTCAAGCATGAGTTCTACGAGCATCTGGGCCCGTGGCAGAGGGCCCAGATCGCGCGCCATCCCCTGCGCCCCTATACCCAGGACTTCATCCGCCTGCTCTTCACCGACTTCACCGAACTGCACGGCGACCGCACCTACGGCGACGACAAAGCCATCGTGGCCGGCTTCGCCAAGTTTCAGGGCCGCGCGGTGTGCATCATCGGGCACCAGAAGGGCCGCGACACCAAACAGCGCGTGCTGCACAATTTCGGCCAGCCCAAGCCGGAGGGCTACCGCAAGGCTCTGCGCGTGATGCAGCTTGCCGCCAAGTTCCACCGCCCCGTTTTCTGTTTCGTCGATACCCAGGGCGCCTATCCCGGCATTGACGCCGAAGAGCGCGGGCAGGCCGAAGCCATCGCCCGCAACCTGCGCGAGATGTCCCGCCTGCCGGTGCCCATCATCGTGACGGTCACGGGCGAGGGAGGTTCGGGCGGCGCGCTGGCCATTGCCGTTGGGGACCGTGTGAACATTCTCGAAAACGGTTTTTATTCCGTGATTTCCCCGGAAGGCTGCGCGGCCATCATGTGGCGCGATTCGGCCCGCGCGGAAACCGCCGCGGAGGCGCTGAAAATCACCGCGCGCGACCTGAAGGAGTTCGGCATCGTGGACGAAATCGTGCCCGAGCCGGAGGGCGGGGCGCACACCGACCATGAAGCCGCCGCGCAGATGCTGGGCATCACGCTCGAGCGCAACTTGATGGAGTTGATGGCCGTTCCGGTGGCGGACCTGGTGCGCAATCGTTATAAGAAATTCCGCAAGATGGGCCAGTTTTTCGACCTGCACGGCTGAGGCTTCCTGCCTCAGCCATCGCCGTTGGTGAGCCTATTTCTCCTGCAAGCTATCCACGTAAGTGGCCAGGTTGTTGATCCGCAATTGCACCTGGGCTGAATCGCCTCCCGAAACCGAGCGGAACAGCGGCCCCCATACCGGCATATCGCTCGTGCCATGCGCGCCGATGCTGCTGCCGAACTGCAGGGCGCTCTTGACCCGGAAGTAGGGCGATTCTCCTCCCGCTTTCTTGGCCATCTGCGTCAGATCGGAAGGCGGAGCTTTGAGCGCCGCCGCTGCCGGGCCGCCTCCCTTGCCGTCGTGCCCGTGGCAGACGGCGCAGTAATCCATATACATCTGCTTTCCCGATTCCGGCGCGCTGCGTTCGATGGGCACTTTCTTGATAACGGGCTCCTGCGCCTTTTCGGCCTGGGATAGGGCGGCAAAAGCCGCGCCCGTGACGCCTAGGAAGAGCGCCGCCATCCCCAGCAGCGTGATCTGGTTAATCCTGTTGATACTCATTGTTTACCTCCTTTCCGAACTATTTCGCTGATCCGGGGGATTTACAGTGTCCTGCGTCACAGCAGTGGCCGATCGGCTGTTAAGGGGCAAGCGGAATGCGGAAGATTGGGAAGTCAGGTCAGGAAGAGAACGACAGCGACCATCCGGCAACGGTCATTGCCAAGACCAGCAAGAGCACGCCGATGCTTACCAGGCTGATGGTTCGGCCGCTGCCCAGCAGGTAGCCGCGCGATTCGGCGTCCACACAGACCATCACCGCCACCACCACGATCGAGCCCCAGGCCAGGGAAATCGGCAGGGCCGGGTATTTGTAGACGAGATTCAGAAATTGCGCGGGTGGCTGTCCGGCGGGAACCCACCAGGGCAGCAGGGGAGCGATGCCCGAGCCGATCGCCAGCGTCAGAATCTTGCGCGTGACCCAGCCTTTCACTTTGGGCCGCGCCTCCCGCCACACGAAATAATCCCAGGCCAGCAGCCCCATGGCGATGAACATCCAGCCATAGACTGCCGCTTTCAAATCGAACCACAGCCAGGCGCGAAAGAAGAAGGGCGCATGGGGCCGGGTTACCAACCGGGGAAGGAGGGAAAGAGCCACCAGGGAATTCAGCAGCGCCGCGACGAAGAGGGTCACCAGGCTCATCAGGTGCAGCCAATGGCGCGTGGAAGGCGTCTTGCAGCGG
This sequence comes from Terriglobia bacterium, assembly GCA_020072805.1. Lineage (GTDB taxonomy): Bacteria > Acidobacteriota > Terriglobia > Acidiferrales > UBA7541 > Acidiferrum. The sequence continues at coordinate 15,258 of JAIQGC010000082.1, read as the reverse complement.
CTGCAGACGGACTGCTTGGGCAGGAAATTCTGGCCGCATCGATCGCAGAACATGCGTGCTCTCCCGTCGTCCGGAACCGGACTTCACCTGTTTCCAGCCTAGCGCCGCACCCTTACCGATACCACTGGCCTGAAGTGCAGGTGCGCCAGGGTGGTTACGAATAGGCGTTCTTTCTGGATTTCCCCTGAATATTCCGCTCTGCGCCGTCCGGAAAAGCCATCCGCAACCCTTCCATTGCCATTGGCTCATTGGCAACCCTCTCCGCCGCCAGTGTTGTTCCGCTTCCCAATGCGGAATAGTCTCTAAGTGTGCCTGAGTTCAACGTGCTCGCCGGCCTCGCAGGCCCGCGTGAAACCGAATGGTTCAGGCGCCCGAAGACCACCAGGGAGGCCTTTCGTACTTATGTCCGAAATCATTCCAGCGGAGCCGTTCCGCCCCTACGAAAAGCTGGTCGAAATCACGGTCCTCGGAAAGAAGTTCCATGTGCCCGAGCGCAATTCGGTCCTGCGCTGCTTCCAGTTCATCAGCCCGGAAACGATTCCTTACGGACGCTTCTGCTGGAACCAGGAATGCCAGTTCTGCCGCGTCACTTGCCAGCTTCCCGACGAAGACGAGCCGCGCGAAATGCTCAGTTGCAAGTTCATCGTCATGGGCGGCATGGAAATCACGGACATGAGCCAGGAGCTCAAGTGGTGCCTGCGCGCCAAGCTGGCCGATAACGCGCCGGTAAGCCGCTGATCTTCCGCTTTGCCTTGAGGCATTGCACACGCCGCTCCCATCCACTACTCTAGTTCGCGGATGATCAGTTCAGCCTTTACCTTGCCATGCGACGGGTGCGGCCGCTCGGCGCCCGCGGCGCATATTGCCGGACGCTTGCAGCGTCTGGAATGGGCCACCCGTTTTCGCCCCGTGCACATCGGCGTTCTTTTTCTTGGACTTGCCGCGCCAGCCCGCGACGAGGACTATCTGTATGCGGGAGCCGGGGAGGAAGGGCAGTCGTTGACTGGCTTTGCGGGCGAAGCCCGGCACATCCTCCATGCGGCGGGGTTGGACGCTCTGGCGGGGGGGAAATACGCCACCCGCGCAAAAGTCCTCGAGGAATTCCAGCACCGCGGCTACTTTCTGGCGCATCTCCTGGAATGTCCGCCGGAAGCTCCCGGCAGAGAAGGCAGCGGCCTTTTAGCCGCCGCCACCAGCCATATGCCCGCCGTGCTGACGCGGATTCGCCGCTCGCTCAAGCCCAAGCAGATTGCCCTTGTTTCTTCCGCGATGCAGAGCATGCTCGCGCATTTTACCGATGACGCTCTGGGCGCGCCGCTGCTGCTCGATGGAGGAAAACCTTTCGCTCTGGACGGACCGGACCCGGCGGCTGCCGCGGAGCGGCTGCGGGTCGCCCTGGAAGGGAAGCGGGGGCCGGGACGCTAGATTCCCGCTTGTGCTAGGATAGGTACAGCAGCTTGGGGGACGCAAGGAGTTCTCTATTATGCAAAAGCGCATGAAGTTTGCTGTGGGCATTGGAATTATCGTCCTTTCGCTCGGCTGGCTGGGCTGGCTGGGTGCTCGCGAAAGCAAGACCTACTACCACACCATCACCGAACTACAAACCCTGCAGGGCTCGTCCCGGACGCAGCGCATGCGCGTCGGCGGGACGGTCAAGACCGGCTCCATTCAGCGTGTGACCGGCCGCGTGGATTTTGTCCTGCTGGAAGAGGGGAAGACCTTGCCCGTAAGCTATGTGGGCAGCGACCCACTGCCGGACACCTTCGTGGACAATTCCCAGGCCCTGATCGAGGGCAAGGTGATGTCCGACGGGCGCTTCGTGGCCGAGCGCGTACAGGCCAAGTGCGCCTCGAAGTACGAGGCGGCGCCGGGGCAAAAGGGTGCGCCCGCGAAGGGCGGTTCTTACGGCAATAGCTAGTTTCCTCGGGCGTGGGTGTAAGTTCGACTGAGCGGGGGACGTATGGATCTATTCGGTTCGTTTTCACTGCTTCTCGCCTTTGTTTGTGCCAGCTACGCTTTTGCCGGCGGCATCGCCGCCATCCTGACCCGGCATCCCTTATTGATCAAAAGCGTGCGCCAGGCGGGCATTGCCGCCTGCGGCCTGGTTTTTCTGGGCACAGCCAGCCTCGTCTACCTCTTTTTCGTGGATGACTTCCGCCTGTCCTACGTCGTTTCCCACAGCAATCGCGACCTCCACCCCTTTTACAAATTTGCCGCGCTGTGGTCCGGCCAGGAAGGCTCGCTGCTCTTCTGGACCTTTCTGCTCTCGATCTACATCATATCCGTGCTGATTGCCTATCGCGGCAAGCACCTCGAACTGATGCCCTACGTCACCGTGGTCATGGCCGGGGTGCAGATTTTCTTCCTGACCCTCAACAATTTCATCGCCAGCCCGTTCCGCATGCTGGGCGTGCCCGGACCCGGCGGCGTCTTCAACATCGTCGCGCGCCCCGACGGCAACGGCTTGACCCCGTTGCTGCAATACCCGGAAATGGTTATCCATCCGCCCAATCTTTACGCCGGCTATACGGGCTTCACCATTCCCTTCGCCTTTGCCCTGGCTGCGCTGCTGGCCCGCTACCCGGGGGAGAAGTGGATTCACCTGACGCGCAAATGGACCATGATTGCCTGGTGTTTCCAGTCGCTGGGAATTCTGCTTGGAGCACATTGGGCCTACGCCGTGCTCGGCTGGGGCGGCTACTGGGGCTGGGACCCCGTCGAGAACGCATCCCTGCTCCCCTGGCTGACCGGCACCGCCTTTCTCCATNNNNATGCAGGAAAAGCGCGGCATGATGAAGGTGTGGAACGTTTGGCTGGTCTTTATCACGTTCCTGCTGTGCATCCTGGGAACCTTCCTGACCCGCAGCGGCGTGGTCAGTTCCGTGCACGCCTTTGCCCAGTCCACCATCGGTCCGTGGTTTGTGGGCTTCATGGCGCTGATTCTCTTCGCGTGCTTTGCCGCCTATCTCTGGAACCGGGACTACCTCAAGAGCGAGAACCAGCTCGATTCCATGCTTTCCCGCGAATCCAGCTTCCTCTTCAACAACCTGATTCTGCTGGTGGCCACCATCGCGGTCCTCTCCGGAACTCTTTTCCCGGTTCTCTCCGAATGGGTGACCAACGATAAAATCAGCGTCGGCGCTCCTTTCTTCAATAAGGTCAATATCCCCATCGGCTTGATGCTGATGTTTTTGACCGGCGTGGGTCCTCTGCTCGCCTGGGGGAGAACCTCCGGCGAGAGCTTGCGGCGCAATTTTGGCTGGCCGGGAGCCGCCGGGCTGCTTGCCGGAGTTATCGCCTATCCCTTGGGATTCCGGGATTTTTATGCGGTGCTCTGCCTGATGCTCTGTATTTTCGTGGCCGCCACCATCGCCTTGGAATTTTATCGCGGGGCGCGGGTCATCCACACGCGCACCGGCATGTCCTATCTGGCCTCGGCCAGCGACCTGACCCTGCGCAACACTCGGCGCTATGGCGGCTACATCGTTCACTTCGGCATGGTGCTGATTTTTATCGGCATTTCCGGGTCGGCCTTCAATAAGGACGTGCAGAAGGAAATGTCCATCGGCTCCACCATGCAGATCGGGAAATACACACTCCTCCTGCAAAGCGCCGATACACAGCCGGAGAAGAACTATACCGCCGAGCGCATGATCGTCGAGGCCATCCGCACCCGCGACAACCAGCCGGTGATGATGCTCTATCCCGAGAAGCGCAATTTCCCGGCCAATGAAATGTCCGGAACCATGGTGGCCATCTATTCCACCGTGGTGGAAGACCTCTATGTGGTGTATGCCGGGCGCAGTCCGGAGAGCAACCTGCCGGTGATTCATGCCTACCTGAATCCCCTGGTGAAATGGATCTGGTTCGGCGGCGTGATCCTGGTGATTGGCACGATTGTCGCCCTGTTCCCCAACCAGCGTTCCGCCGTGGCTCTGGCCAGGGCCGGCGCTCCCGCAATCTCCGGGGCCGTGCAGGAAGCCCAGAATGCGACCCGTGGACATGACTAAAACGGCCCCGCGCGAGAATCCTGCCCGCGTCTTTCTGCTCACGGCCGTGCTGCTGGCCACTGCCGCGGCCACGCTTTTTATTCTTCCCGCACGGGCGCAGAAGACCGACCACGCCAAGCAACTGGGCGGCAAATTCATGTGCATGTGCGGATGCAATCAGGTGCTGACGCAATGCAATCACGTCGGCTGCCAGGTCTCCGCCGCCATGCTCAAGGAACTGGATCAAGGCATCGCCCGGGGCGATTCCGACGACCTGATCAGTCAGAATTTTGTCCAGGAGTTCGGCATCAAGGTCTTTTCCGAGCCGCCCAAGAGCGGCTTTAATCGCGTGGCCTGGCTGATTCCCGGCGTCTCTTTGGCCATCGGCGCGCTGCTGGTGGTTCTGGTGATTCGCAGTTGGCGGCGCAGGCCCTCGTTTGCGCCGGCGGCCGGCTCCGCGGCGTCGCGGGGCATTTCCCCCGAACAGCTCGACCGCGCACGGAAACTCGCCGAACGGGAGACGGAGGACTGACCATGCTGGCCCTGAAACTTTTGCCGTTCCTCGCTTTCTTCCTTGGCGGAGTGGATGCCGCCGTGCTCCTCTCCTGCGCGGCCCTGCTGGTGGCCACGCTGCTTTTCGTCTTCTGGATCGATTACGAAGCTTCCGATTTTTCGCCCCTGCGCTCCCGTCTCGATCAGCTCCTCGAACGGCGCGATTCCATCCATGACAATCTGCGCGACCTGAAATTTGAAAATCGCGCCGGAAAATACGCGGAGAAGGACTACGAAGAGATGAAAACGGCCATGGAAAACGAAGCCGCCCTGGTTCTCGCGGAAATCGACGAAGAAACCGCGCGGGACCTGGCGCGCACGCCCGGCTCTCGCCCGCACCGCGCCCCCGCCGGCCGAGGTGCCGAATGAGGGCCCGCGGGCTTCTGCTGCTTTTATTTTCGTCGGTTGTCCTGGCCGCTTCCGCGCAGGCCGGCACCATTCACGGCACCGTAAAAAATGTTACCAAGTCCGCTCCCGCCGCCGGCGTGGAACTTACCCTCCTGCAACTGCAAGGGGGCATGCAGTCCGTTGCGGAAACCAAAAGCGACGCGCAAGGCAATTTCACTTTTGACAATCCCGGCCTCGGCCAGATGCCCATGCTGGTTCGCGCCTCTTACCGCGGGGTTCATTTTCATCAGCCCGTCCCTCCGGGCAGCTCGGCGATTACCGTCGAAGTATTCGAGCCTACGCGGGACACCAAGGGCATCCACTACGGGGCCCGCGTGGTGATCTTCCAGCCCAGCGGCGCAAGTCTGCTCGTCGGGGAAGAGTATGCCGTGCGCAATGACAGCGCGCCGCCGCAGGCCTATTTCCGCGCCGACGGTAATTTTGAATTGCAGATTCCGGAGAACGCCACGCTGCAGCAGGCCGCGGCGTGGGGTCCCTCGGCCATGCCCGTCACCCAGACCACGCTCAATCGCGGCAAGAACAAATACGCCATCGCCTTCGCCTTTCGTCCGGGCGAAAACGGCGTGCGGCTGTCGTATCAGGTGCCTTATACCGGCGACAGCGCTTCGCTGCGTCTGCCTTCCGTCTATCCCGCCGAGCGCCTGCTGCTGGTGGCTCCGCCGGGCGTGGACCTGCGCGGAGAAGGACTGACCTCCGCGGGTACGGAGCAGGGAATGAAC
>JAIQGC010000082.1:0-9562 GCA_020072805.1 Terriglobia bacterium | reverse complement strand
GAAGCTCCCGCCGCAGGAAAAAGCCTGCTGCTACAGCTTTCCGGGCAGGGAACTGCGCCCCCGGCGCAGGCCGCCGCTGGCGGAGGTGAAGCCGCGGGCGCCGCGGAGGACACCAGCAAGATCCAAATGATTCCGTCGCGGCTGGATGCGCTGAAGTGGCCGCTGGTGGGAGGCTTCGCCGGAATTTTCGTGCTCGGCGCGCTATTTTTGATGCGCAAGACCGCGCCTGCGGGAATGGGCGCTCCCGAGCCAGCGGGAAAGCCGGCTGCCGGACGGAAGCACGCCGCGCCTCCCGCTCACCTCGCCGAAGCCGAGGCCCATGTCAGCACGAATCTCGAAGCCATCAAGGACATTCTCTTCCGCCTCGAACTGCGCCGCCAGGCGGGCACGATTTCCGAGGAGGAATACGCCCGGGAGCGCGCCAAGATCGAGAAAACCATGCGCGACATAGTGCGCGGGTGACCCGTGGAAAACGGCCCTCTTCCCCGGAACCGGACGAAAGCCTGTGAGGTAACCGCGTGACTTCCGCCGGCGCTCCGCTGGGGCTGCGCTGCAGCAACCTCGAAAAGCGTTTTGGAAATTTCATGGCCCTGCGGCGCCTCAGTTTTGAAATCCGCCCCGGCGAAGCCGTGGCCCTCGCCGGGCACAACGGCTCCGGCAAGACCACATTCCTGCGCATCGCCGCGGGCCTCTCCCGGCCCACTTCCGGCAGCCTGCACGTGGGCAGCGAAGACATCATCACCACGGCCGTGCGCATGCGCATTGGCTTCGTCGCGCATCAGACCATGTTGTACGACGAACTGACCGCCGAGGAAAATCTGCTGCTCTTTGCCCGCCTGCAGGGAATTTCCGCCTCCGCTGATCGCACCGCCGAACTCCTGCGCGAGACCGGCCTGGCCGAACGCCGCTGCTCCCTGGTGCGCACCTTTTCCCGCGGCATGCGCCAGCGCCTCACCATCGCCCGCGCCCTGTTGCACGCGCCATCCCTGCTGCTCTTCGACGAGCCCGGCACCGGACTGGATGCGCCGGGAATTTCCTGGCTGGCGGCCACGCTCCTGCGCGTGCGCCAGGCCGGCTGCACCATCCTGATGAGCCTGCATGGCCAGGCTGAACTGGCCGCCGTGGCCACCCGCGCCATGCGTCTCGAAGCCGGCTCGCTGGCCGCCGATTCCTTGTCCGGCGAATCCATCGAATCCGTCCTGCGCGTGAAGGAGCGCTGAGTCCATGGCCCTCCTGCAGACCACCGCCACGCTCTTCAACAAGGAATTGCGCACGGAGTTGCGCTCCCGCGAACTGATCACCACCACCATCGTCTTCATCGTGCTGGTCGTCGTCCTCTTCAGCTTTACCTTCGACCCCACGTCCACCGAATCCCGGCGCTTTGGCCCCGGCCTTCTCTGGCTGGCTTTTCTTTTTGCCGCTTCGCTGATGCTTCAGCCGTGTTTTCTGCGCGAGCAGCTCAACGACACGCTGAGCGCCGTGCGCATGGCTTCGCCCGACCCTTTCGCCATTTTCCTGGCCAAGCTCGCGGCCAATACCATGTTTCTGCTGCTTACCGAACTCCTGATGCTTCCTGTCTTCGCCGTGCTCTATAATGTTCCGGTCTGGCACGTGCTGCCTTCGCTGGCCTTGGTGCTCTTCTCCGGCAGCCTGGGCATCTGCGTGGCCGGGACGGGCGTTGCGGCGATTTCCGCGCAGGCCCGCATGCGGGAACTGCTGCTCCCGCTGCTTTTGCTGCCGCTGCTGTCTCCCGTGCTCATCGCCAGCACCGAGGCCACCGCGGCGCTCCTGGCCGGACAGCCCGTCCTGCGCCTGGACTGGGTGGGGTTCCTCGCGGCTTTCGATCTGGTGTTTTTGACGGCGTTGTGGCTCTTTGGCGAATTTTTATTGGAGGAATAGGTGATGCCTTCAGGATTCCCGCAGGCGAGGACGGCCAACCCATGAAGAAAAATCTGTTCGCGCTGCTTGTAGTGCTGATGCTCGGCTGGGCCGCGTATGCTTCTTTCTTTGTCGCTCCCACCGAAAACACCATGGGCGTGATTCAGCGCATTTTTTATCTGCATATGCCCAGCGCCATCGTGGCCTTTTGCGCCTTCCTGGTTACTTTTGTGGCCAACCTGCTCTACGTTTTCCGCCGCCAGCAGCGCTGGGACTGGCTGGCCGTTTCCGCCGCGGAAGTGGGTCTGGCCTACATCACCGTGGTGCTGATCACCGGCCCCATCTGGGCGCATCCGGTCTGGGGCATTTGGTGGACCTGGGACGCCCGGCTCACCTCCACCTTCGTCCTGTGGCTGCTCTATATCTCCTACTTGCTCCTGCGCACTCTGATTGAAGACCCGCACCGGCGCGCCCTGGCCAGCGCGGTCTATGGCATTTTCGCTTTTCTCGACGTGCCCCTGGTGCACATGTCCATCCGCTGGTGGAGGACGCAGCATCCCCAGCCGGTGCTGATGGGCGGGCCGGGCACGGGGCTGGATTCCCGCATGAAGATCGTTCTGCTGTATTCCTTCATCGCGTTATTGAGTCTGATGATTTTCCTGGTACGCCAGCGTTACGAACTCGAAGCCATGCGCGGGCAAGCCGATGTGCTGCGCAGGGAAGCGGAGGCCGCATGAAAAATCTGGACAGTGTGTTTGCCGCATACATGGTGGGATGGGGCGTCTTTTTTCTTTATCAACTGACGGTTTCCCGCCGCGTCGCCAGCCTGCGCGATGAAATCGAACAATTGAGGATTTCTCTCAAGCGCGAGAAATAGGGTGGCCGCTAGAAAGAAAATTGGCATTGTCCTGTTTCAGCTGGGCGGCCCGGATTCCCTGGAGACCGTCCAACCCTTTCTGCTCAATCTCTTTCTCGACCCGGACATCATCCCCCTGGGGCCGCTGAACTTCCTGCGCGGGTTGCTGGCCCGGCTGATCGCCGCACGCCGCTGGAAGCCCGTGGCCGGGCGCTACGCACAGATTGGCCGGCGCTCTCCCATTCGCCAGCTGACCGAACGCCAGGGCGCCGCCTTGGCCGCTGCACTCTCCCCGCAGATGGATGCGGTGATCGCCATCGCCATGCGTTATTGGCACCCGCTCACCGAGGAAGCCGTGGAAACTCTGCGCCGCGCCGGGCCGCTCGATGAGATTGTCCTGCTGCCGCTCTATCCCCATTATTCCTACGCCACCACTCTCAGCAGCCTCAAGGAGTGGCGGCGCGTCTATGGAAACCCATCCGGCGCTCCTCCCGAAAAGACCATCGAGCATTTCTACTCGCACCCGCTCTATATTCAGGCTGTGGTCGAGCGCATCGGCAGCGTCCTGCGCCAGTTTGCGGACAGCAGCCGCATCCAGCTCGTTTTCAGCGCGCACGGCCTGCCCATGAGCCTGGTCGAAGATGGCGATCCTTATCCCGAACAGGTGAAGGAGACCGTTCGTTTGGTGTGCGAGCGCGGCTCCGCAAAGGTTCCCGGCTGGCCCCGGCGGCATTTGCTTTGCTTTCAGAGCAAGGTGGGCCCGGCTAAGTGGCTCGAACCGTCCCTGCTGCACACGATTGACCGCCTGGGCCACGAAGGCGAAAAGGAAATGCTGGTCGTGCCCATCTCTTTCGTCACCGAGCACATCGAAACGCTGCACGAAATCAATATCGAAGCCCGCCTGGAAGCGCAAAAGGCCGGTATCAGCACGTATCGCATGATGCCCGCGGTGGGCGATTCGCCTGTGTTCATCCAGGCGCTGGCCGATCTGGTGCGCCGAACGGTTGAATCTTAGAGGAAGCATGCACTACGGAAAGAAGATCAGGAATTCCCAGCGGATGGCCCTTCTGGCCGGCACGGCCGCGCTCAGCCTGCTGCTGGCCGCTTGCGGAAATCAGGGAAACTCAGGAAAAAACACTCCCGTGGAGCGTTCCACCGCCCCGCCTGCAGTGGTGGACCCAGCGACGGCTGGGTCCGTCTTCGGCGTCGTAAGGCTGGATGGCCCCGCGCCTCCCGCGCGAAAAATCATCATGTCCGGCGATTCCGCCTGCACCGCGGCCAATCAGGAGCCGCCCACCAGCCAGGAAGTCGTCACCGACGCGCAAGGCAATCTGGCCAACGTGGTCATTTACGTGAAGGGTGGCATCGGAAACTTCTCTTTTGCCATTCCCAAAGCCCCCGTGGAAATGAATCAGCAGGGCTGCATGTACGTTCCGCACGTGGCTGCGGTGATGGCCGGGCAAACCGTGGTCTTCCACAACGCGGATAAGACCACCCACAACATTCATCCTCAGCCGAAAAACAATCCTGCCTGGAACCGTTCGCAGTCCCCCGGCGCTCCCGCGATCGAGGAAAGTTTTTCTCGCGAGGAGATCGCCATCCCGGTCATGTGCAACGTGCATCCCTGGATGCGCTCCTATCTGGCTGTTTTCAATCATCCCTATTTTGCCGTGAGCGGCGCCGGCGGCGCGTTTGAAATCCGCAATCTTTCCCCAGGCAACTACACTTTGGAAGCTTGGCACGAGAAATATGGCACGCTCAGCCAGCCGCTAATCGTTTCCGCGAAGCAGGCCGTGCGGGTCAGTTTCGTTTTCCAGGCCGCCGCTGGGACAGGCCGCTAAGCTGTTGCTGCGTAAGATGTTACTGATGGCCGTTGGCGTTCTTGGCTTTCTTTGAGTATACTGCGCGATTGGGGTTGTCACTATGTCTTCAGCGTATCATCCAGGATTGCACCGCTTTTCGCTGGTCTTGCTGGCCTGCACGTTCCTGCTCTTGATCGCCGGCGCTCTGGTTACGTCCAACGACGCCGCTCTGGCCGTTCCGGACTGGCCGCTCTCCTACGGCACTCTTACGCCGCCCATGGTGGGCGGTATCTTCTATGAGCACAGTCATCGCGTCATTGCCGCTGGCATCGGCTTCCTGACAATTATCCTGGCCGTCTGGACCTGGCTCGCCGAATCCCGCCGCTGGGTGCGCTGGCTGGCGCTCGCCGCGCTGGGCGCGGTGATTCTGCAGGGAGTTCTCGGCGGTCTGACCGTCCTGCTCAACCTGCATTACGGCATGCCCATTGCGCACGCCTGCCTGGCTCAGATCTTCTTTGGCGCGGTGATGGGCATGGCCCTGTTCACCAGCCGCTGGTGGATTTCCGATCAGCCGAGCGTTCCCGATAGCGGCTCGCCGTCCATCCACAGCTTTGCTCTCTTCAATGCCGCCACGGTTTTCTTGCAGGTCATCCTCGGCGCCGGTTTCCGGCACAAAAGCATTCCCATCTGGCCGCACATCCTGGGAGCATTCTTGGTCGCCGCGACAGTCACCTGGACGGCGCTGACCCTGCGGCACCGTTTCGGAAACGTGCGGGAAATGAAACTCGCGCGCATCCTGATCAATTCCGTTTTTGGCGTGCAGTTCCTGCTGGGAATCGCCGCCTGGGCCTCTCGCCTGGTCACAGCGGACGCTCCGCAGCCCATGCCTGCCATGGTGGCGCTCACCGTGATTCACACCGTCACCGGCGCCCTGACCTTCGCCTGCTCGTTGCTGGTGGTTATGCTCTGCTACCGCTTGGTTCCGCGGAGCAGCGAAGCGGCCATGGTGTCCACCCGCACGGAGGCCGCGATTTCATGAAGCAGACCGGAGCAGTGGAACAATCCAAGGGATTGCGCGCGGGCGCCTTTCTCTCCCTGACCAAGCCGGATGTGTCGTTTCTCGTGGTGATGACCACCGCGGCCGGCTACTACATGGGCGTGCGCGGTGAGGTCTCCTGGCTGCACCTGCTGCATGCGGTCTTCGGCACCACCCTGATCGCTGCCGGCACTGCCGCGCTCAATCACTATATCGAGCGGCATTCCGACGCCCTGATGCGCCGCACCGCTTCGCGCCCGCTTCCCAGCGGCGCTCTGGAACCCTCGGAAGCCCTGGTGTTTGGCTCATCGCTGGCCGTTGTCGGCGCGGTGGACCTGTGGATCACCGGCGGGCTGCTCGCCAGCGGCCTCGGAGTGATCACCTGCCTCAGCTATCTGCTGGCCTACACGCCGCTGAAAACGCGCACCGTATGGGCCACCTTCATTGGCGCCATTCCCGGAGCCATCCCGCCGATGATCGGCTGGGTGGCCGCTACGGGGCGGCTGGAAACCGGCGCCTGGTTGCTATTCGCCATCCTGTTTCTTTGGCAGTTCCCGCATTTCCACGCCATCGCCTGGATTTATCGCGAGGACTATGCCCGCGCCGGCATCCTCATGCTTCCCGTGGTGGATGACGAGGACGGCACGCGCACGTTTCGCCAGATTCTGCTTACCGCCTCGGCCCTGGTGGCCGTCAGCCTTCTTCCCGCCGTACTCGGCCTTACCGGCATGCGCTATTTCTCCGGCGCGTTTATCGCCAGCCTGGCGCTGGTGCAGGTCTGCCTGTGGGCCTCCGCCGTGAGGAGCAACCAGCGCGCCAAATGGCTCATGCACGCCACGGTTCTGCATATCCCGGTGCTGCTTGGACTGATGCTCTACGACAAGATGCCCCGGTAGAAGGACGCACCCGCGCTGATGATTTCTCAAGCGACACTCAATGCTTCCCTGAATGGTCTGAGCGCCTTGTTGCTGATTTCCGGCTACGGCTTTATCCGCCGCAAATGGATTCAGGCGCACAAGGTCTGCATGGGCTCGGCGTTTTTATCCTCCGCCGCGTTTCTCGTCTCCTATCTGATTTACCATGCGCGCGTGGGCAGCGTTCATTTTCAGGGGCAGGGAAATATCCGCATTTTTTATTTTGCTCTGCTGCTCTCCCATACGCTGCTGGCCGTTTTGGTTCTTCCCCTGGCCCTGCTGACCATGCAGCGCGCCTGGCGCGGCGAATTCGAGCGCCATCGCGCCATCGCCCGCTGGACCCTGCCCATCTGGCTCTACGTCTCCTCCACCGGCGTCCTGGTCTATTTCCTGCTCTACCATCTCTACGCTCCGCCCATCCGCTGAGGCAGGCTCCGGCTTTGGGCCGCGAGACGGCACTCGCGCTGATTTGCACGCGTCACCAGTCACGAATCACCCTTGATTTTCAAGCGCAACTTCGATTTTCAGGATTAATTTTCGAGGAGATTGATGCGTTCGATGTCGGTGGCAATCAGGCCGCCGGTGCGCGCAGAGCGCGTGGCTTGCCGTGTGCCCGCCTTGGGGAAAAAGATGTGCCAGAAATTCTTCTGCGGAATGGAAAAGCCCACGCCCACGAAGCGCTGCACGCCTTGCTTGCGGTCGCGGCTCTCGCGCACGGAAGCCACAAAACACTTCATGCTTTCCGTGGTCATTTCATTGGTCAGCACCAGCGGCTGGCCGGGGGCGATGTCCCGCGCGTCCAGGAGGAGCAGCGCGCCATCCGCGCTGAGGTTCTGCGTCAGGGCGCGGTAATGTACCTTGCTTCCATCCGCGCTGCGCCCTTCGATGCGCACGGGCATTTGCAGGGAAACCCGCACGGTGCGGCGGCGCTCGGGATATCGTGTGTATTGCATCGCCTCTCTTGCCTTCGCTGTGGCTGTACGGGTACAGAGCATGCCACGAGGATAGCGGAAAATCAAGACTAGCTTGGCAAGGACTGGCCGCCGAAATGAACCTTTTTTAATCGGCAATCGGGAAGGGAAGCGCTGCTTAACGAACCGGCGCCAGGGCCAGAGCCGCGATCAGCGCATCGGTGAATTCCGCGGTTCCCGCCTGCCCGCCCACGTCCCGGGTGGTGTGCGTTCCTTCGCGGTAGACCAGTTCGAGGGCTTCTTCGATCCGCCGCGCCGCCACTCCTTCGCCCAGATGCTCCAGCATCAGGAGGCTGCTCAGCAGCAGCGCCGTGGGATTGGCCAGACCCTTCCCGGCAATGTCCGGCGCGGTTCCGTGCACGGCTTCAAACAGCGCCGCTTCGTCGCCGATATTGGCGCTGGGCACCACGCCCAGCCCGCCCACCAGCCCCGCGCCCAGGTCGCTGACCACGTCGCCATAGAGATTGGGCAGCACCAGCACTTCAAATTGCTGCGGGTTCATCACCAGCTGCATGCAGGCGTTATCCACGATCATCTCTTTGTAGGTGATCGCCGGATAGTCCGCGGCCACCGCGCGGACGCTGCGCAGGAACAGGCCGTCGGACAGTTTCATGATGTTGGCTTTGTGAATCGCATGAATGGTTTTGCGATTCTTGCGCGTGGCGTAGTCGAAGGCGAAGCGCGCGATGCGCGTGGAAGCCTTCTCCGTGATGATCTTCAGGCTTTCCACCACCCCGGGCACCACCTCATGCTCCAGCCCGGAATAGAGGTCTTCCGTGTTTTCCCGCACGATCACGATGTTCACGTTCTCGAAGCGGGACTTCACTCCCGGCAGGTTGCGCACGGGCCGCAGGTTGGCGTAGAGATCCAGAGTCTTGCGCAGCGCCACGTTCACGCTGGGCGCTCCCCCGGCCACCACCGTGGCCATGGGCCCCTTCAGGGCCACCTTGTTGCGGCGCACCGATTCCACGGCCGCCTCCGCCAGCAGCGGACCTTGCTGGCCTTCCCGCGTGGCGCGGACGTCGAACTCATCCCAGGCAATGGAAACGCCGGCCGCTTCCAGAATCCGTTTGGTGGCCTCGGCCACTTCCGGGCCGATTCCTTCACCGGGAAGTAAAGTAACTTTATGTGTCATTGTCTCTCTCGTGGGATAAACAATCGCCTACCCATTGTAGGCCAACTGCCTCCCGCGGTAAAAATCATGCCGGGAGGGGTTGCTCAGGATGCACGGGGAGGAAACCGCCGGGCAAGGACGGGACATTTCTGCTATACTGGTTCAGGTAGAAAGTCGCAGTCAGACCTGCGCGCGAAGGAGAATGAAATTATGATCAATTTGACGCCCGTGGCGACCACCAAGATCAAGGAAATCATGAGCATGCAGAATCCCTCGCCGGTAGCACTGCGCATTGGCGTGGTGGGCGGCGGCTGCTCCGGATTTCAATACCACATGGCCTTCGAGAACCAGTCCAGCGACGCCGATAACGTTCTGGAATTCGAGGGACTCAAGGTTGTGGTGGACCAGATGAGCTCGATGTATCTGGAAGGCGTGGAAGTGGATTACGTCGAGAGCCTGGAAGGCGCCGGCTTCAAGTTCAACAACCCCAACGTCAAGAGCACCTGCGGCTGCGGCAGTTCCTTCAGCGCCTAGGTTGCGGCGATTCGTAATTCGCTTGTGCAGGCCCCCGGAGCGATCTTCGGGGGTCTTTTTTTTGCCGCGCATCGCCGGCTTTCGTTTGCAATCCCGCGGTAACGTTCGTATTCTAATCGGCAGCCATGAAGATTGCCCTCGCGCAGTTCAATCCCACCGTCGGGGACTTTGCCGGCAATTCCGCGCGCATTCTCAGCCTGGCCGAGCAGGCCCGCCAGAGCGGCGCGGACTTGGCCGTCTTTTCCGAGTTGTGCCTGTGCGGCTATCTTCCTCAAGATCTTCTCGAACGTCCCGCGTTCATCGAGCGCAATCTCCGCGAACTGGCGCTCCTGGCCGAAAAAATCTCCCTCCCGGCCATTGTCGGCTTTGTGGGCAGAACCAATCTTTCCCAGGGCAAACCCATCGCCAGTCGGCCGCGCCGACCGGGTCGTCTGCATAGCCCGCCCTGCAGCACTTG